>NC_020302.1:313575-627150 GCF_000341345.1 Corynebacterium halotolerans YIM 70093 = DSM 44683
GGCCCGGGGCACCCGTCATCCGCGCCGGTGTCCGCCCTTGTGCTGATTCCCACCGCTGGATCGCCAAGGCCCCGGGAGGGGGCGTTCATCCTCCCGGGGCCGTCAGAGACCAGTTACACGGCCTGGGCGGGCTGCTGGCGGGTCCACACGCGGTGCTGGGACAGCAGGGTCGTCAGCTCACCGAGCACCTTCGGCAGCTTCTTCTCGGTGATCACGCCGTCGGCGGAGACGTCGACACCGGCCGCCTCGAGCGCAGACTGGGCCTCGGGGCGCAGCGCGATCGCCTTCTTGTGCCGGAAGGCCTCATCGACGATCACCCGGGCGGCCGGCACCGCGGGCAGGTCGGCGACGACGACGGCATCGAACTCCACTGACCGGGCGGTGAGATAGGTGCGCGAGACGTCCACATCCGAACCGGCGAGCTTGCCGCCGGTGGTGGAGACGACCAGCGGGACCATGCCGGCGTCGAAGATCGCGGAGACCAGCTCCTCGACCTCGTCCGCTGGGGAGTCGTCGGTGGTCAGGATGCCGATCTGACGACCGTCGGTGGGCCACTGCTTGCCGACCTGGGACACCGCCGGACTGGGCACGACGTCGGCGACCTCGACCGGGGTCGGGGCGGGCAGACCGAGATCAGCGGCGATGGCCTCGGCGAGGCCCTGGTCGACATTCGCCAGGGACTTCACCACGCGCTCCTTGACGGCCTGCTCGTAGCACTTGCCGACCTCGAAGCTGATGGCGTCCTTCAGGTGCTGCTGCTCCACGTCGGACAGGCTCAGGTAGAACATGCGCGGCTGGGAGTAGTGGTCGTCGAAGGATTCCGGCTTCTTCCGGGTGATCTCCCCGGCCTGAATCTTGGCCGGGATGTCGATCAGCGCGCCCTCATCCTCGTCGGCCGGGAACGGGTTGCCACCGTCCAGTGAGTTCGGCTGGTAGGGGGCCACGCCCTTGTGCACGGCGGTCTGGTGGTAGCCGTCGCGGAGCATACCGTTGACCGGGGCGTGCGGGCGGTTGATCGGGAGCTGGGCGAAGTTCGGCCCACCCAGGCGCGTGAGCTGGGTGTCCAGGTAGGAGAACAGGCGGCCCTGCAGCATCGGGTCCTCGGAGACGTCGATGCCCGGGACCAGGTGGCCGGGGTGGAAGGCCACCTGCTCGGTCTCGGCGAAGAAGTTGGAGGGGTTGCGGTTGAGGGTCATCGTGCCGACGATCTGGACCGGGGCGATCTCCTCGGGGATGATCTTCGTGTCGTCGAGCAGGTCGATGCCCTCGAACATCCGGTCCTCGGTGTCGGGGAAGACCTGCAGGCCCAGATCCCACTGCGGGTAGGCGCCGGCCTCGATGGCGTCGGCCAGGTCCCGGCGGTGGAAGTCGGGGTCCGCGCCGCCGGTGATCTGCGCCTCCTCCCACACCTGGGAGTGCACGCCGAGCTTCGGCTTCCAGTGGAACTTCACCAGGGACGTCTCGCCCTTGTCGTTGATCATGCGGAAGGTGTTGACGCCGAAGCCCTCCATCATGCGGTAGGAGCGCGGGATGCCGCGGTCAGACATGTTCCACAGGGTGTGGTGCGTGGCCTCGGTATGCAGGGAGATGAAATCCCAGAACGTGTCGTGTGCGCTCTGGGCCTGCGGGATCTCCCGGTCCGGGTGCCACTTGGCGGCGTGGATGACGTCCGGGAACTTGATGGCGTCCTGGATGAAGAACACCGGGATATTGTTGCCCACCAGATCCCACACGCCCTCGTCCGTGTAGAACTTGGTGGCGAAACCGCGGGTGTCGCGCGCGGTGTCCATCGAACCGCGGCTACCGAGCACCGTGGAGAAACGAACGAAGACCTCGGTCTCCTTGCCCTTCTTGAACACCCCGGCCTTGGAGACCGAGGAGGCCGCGCCGTTGGCGACGAACACGCCGTGGGCACCGGCGCCGCGGGCGTGCACGACGCGCTCCGGGATGCGCTCGTGGTCGAAGTGCATGATCTTCTCCCGCAGGTGATGGTCCTGCAGGAGGACCGGTCCGCGCTCGCCGGCACGCAGCGAGTGGTCCGTCTCGGAGAGACGGCCACCCTGGGCGGTGGTCAGGTACGCACCCTGCTGGGCCATGTCATCGGGCCGGGCGTCGAGGGGCTTGCCGGTCGGGGTGTGCGGTGCCGGACCGGTCTGGTCGGGCTTCGGCGGGGCCGGTTCCGTCGGGGTGGTCGGTTCCTCGACCGGCGGGGTGATGGAGTTCGGGGCCCCCGGAACAACGTGGGCGGAGTCCTGGGCCTTCTTGTCTGCGGATGAGGTCACGGTTCTCTCCTTCAGGCATTGGGGACCGCTGCCGGGAGGGCGCGGTGAGTGTTGTGCCCGGAGTGCACGGGCACTCGAACCCGAGCATAGGCATGTCAACCGTCACGTTTCAGAAGCTCCTGGCACTGGCCCGATCACAATACGGCTCAACGCGTGAGCGTGGTCCTCCTGCCGCTTTTCGACGCCACGGGGTGCCCGCGTCGGCGGTGGGGCGGACGTCGGCACGGGTTTCGGTCGCGGTAGACGCTTGCTGTCCGCCCTTGTGCTGCTTTTCGACGCCACCCCGTTCCCCTCCCACTGCGAATACGGTGTCGCGTGGGAATCCCCATGGTTTCCCGCCCGTCTCACGCGTACCTTCGGTCTCAAAGGGGTGAGTCCCACACCACAGCCCCCGGGGCGCACCGGCATCCTCCACCTGCGAGAATGACCGACCTTCCGTCCGGAAAGGAATCCACCCGTGAACACGCCGACCCCACCCGCCGCCATCCCGCCGGCCGTCGAGATCCTCCCTCCGGAACGCGACGACGGCATCCGAATCAACGCCTCCCAGCGCCGGGCACTGGTGGCCGAGCTGGAAAAACTCACCTCCGAGCAGTGGCAGATGCCCACCGAACGCTCTCACTGGACCATCCTCGAACTGGTCACCCACATCGTCGCGGCCGGGGAGAACCAGCGGCAGCCGTGGCGGATGGTCGGCGGCGCCCTGCTCGGCCCGCTACGGCGCCGGGGGAGGGCGGACGAAGACGCGATGAACGAGTCCGGCGTCGGCCGCCACCGGACCGCGGAGCCCCGGGAAGTGCTGGCGGACCTGCGCGAACAGTCGCAGAGGGCGGTCGAGCCGCGGTGGTTCCGGCCCATCCCGCTCCGGGACGGGAAGATGCCGGGTTATGCGGACGGTGCCTACCTGTCCGACGCGATCTACCCGCGGGACATCTGGCTGCACCGCCACGACATCGCGCGGACCGTCGGCACCGTTCCGGCGCCCGATCCCACCGACGCCGAGGTCGTCGTCCAGGTGGTGCGCGATCTGGGCCTGGCGTGGGCGGGCCCGGAGCTCGTGCTGGAACTCACCGGACACGAGGGCGGCGCGTGGGTGCTGAGCCCGGTGCTGGGATCCGAGGTCGCCGCGACCGGTGCCGGGCAGACGGTGCCTGATCTGCGGGTGGTGCTCCCGGCGGCGGAGTTCATGCGCCATCTCGCGGGCAGGACCACCGGGCCGGACCTGTTCGACGGCATCCCGGACGCCGCGCGTCAGGCACTGGAGGCGGCGCGGGTGGTCTTCTGAAACCCGGAAACGGCGAAACCCCCGGTGATTTCTCACCGGGGGTTTCGCCTGTGGCGGAGGATAGGGGATTTGAACCCCTGAGGGATTGCTCCCAACACGCGTTCCAGGCGTGCGACATAGGCCGCTAGTCGAATCCTCCGAGAAAGAACTTTAGCGAACGTGCCCCAATATAACCAAAACGCCAGGTCATCCTGCTGATTCTGGCGTTGAACCGGCATTGTCGTGAGCGTCACGGGCGGGGCGGCGAACCCGTGTTCCACGGGCTGTTGGCTCTCTGGGGGGTTGATGCACTAGAGTCATGGGCAGGACCCCGTGCGGCGTCCATCCCGTGAACTCCCCCAGGGCAGGAATGCAGCAAGGGTCAACGGGCTCTGGCGGGTGCGCGGGGTCCCCTTATTTTTGTGAGGGTCTACCATGGTGTGCAACATCTCGAGCACTCCCGATGCCCATGGAAGGCAGGCCCTGACGATGACGCTCCTTGATTTCGATTCCGAACGCCTCTCCGAGTTCGCGGCGCAGGTTCGCGCCGATTACGACGAGCTCAAGGCGAGGAACCTGAAGCTCAATCTCACGCGCGGCAAGCCCTCCTCCGAGCAGCTGGACCTCGCCGATGAGCTGCTGGAGCTGCCGGGTAGGGACGACCACCTCGACGCCGACGGCGCGGACGTGCGCAACTACGGCAACCTCAAGGGCATCCGCGATATCCGCCAGATCTGGGCGGAGCTGCTCGGCCTCGACGTCGAGCATGTCCTCGCCGGTGACTCCTCCTCGCTGAACATCATGTTCGACCTGATCTCCTGGTCATACGCCTTCGGCAACAACGACTCCGAGCGTCCCTGGAAGGACGAGGGGACGGTCAAGTGGATCTGCCCCGTCCCGGGTTACGACCGCCACTTCACCCTGACCGGACAGTTCGGCTTCGAGATGGTCACCGTGCCCATGCTCGAGGACGGCCCCGACTTGGACGCCGTCCGTGAGCTGGTGAAGGACCCACAGGTCAAGGGCATGTGGGCCGTGCCGGTCTTCGCCAACCCCACCGGCATCACCTTCTCGGAGGAGGTCGCCCGCGGCCTGGCCGGGATGGAGACCGCGGCCCCGGATTTCCGCATCGTGTGGGACAACGCCTACGTCGTGCATACCCTGACCAACGAGTTCCCGCCGGTCCACAACGTCATCAGGTTCGCCGAGGAAGCGGGGCACCCGAACCGCTTCTGGTACATGTCCTCGACCTCGAAGATCACCCACGCGGGTTCGGGCGTGAGCTTCTTCGCCTCATCGAAGGCCAACCTGGACTGGTACCTGTCGATCGCGGGGGTCCGTGGCATCGGCCCGAACAAGGTCAACCAGCTGGCGCACGCGAAGTACTTCGGTGACGCCGAGGGGGTGCGTGCCGTCATGCGCAAGCACGCCGGGGTGCTGGCCCCGAAGTTCAACCGGGTGCTCGAGATCCTGGACAGCCGCCTCGGCGGGTACGAGGTCGCCAGCTGGACCAGGCCGGAGGGCGGCTACTTCATCTCCCTCGACGTCATCGACGGCACCGCCTCCCGCGTCGTCGAGCTGGCCAAGGAGGCCGGCATCGCGCTGACCGGCGCCGGCTCCTCCTTCCCGCACAAGGACGACCCGAACAACCGCAACATCCGCCTCGCGCCGACGCTGCCGCCGGTGGACGAGCTGGAGGTCGCCATGGACGGTGTCGCCACCTGCGTGCTGCTCGCGGCCGTCGAGAAGCTGGGGGCCTGAGACCACTGAAGCTCGAGGAGACCGCCTACTGGATTGACCAGCTCATCCCCGGCGAGCTCACCTTCCGCCGGGTCGACGGGCTGCACGTCGCGCTCGCCGACGTCGGTGACGGCCAGCGACTGGCCTGCACCGCGGACTTCGCGGACGTCGACACCGGACTGGCCGACGCCGCGGGCACCGACGTCCGCAGCGAACTGCTCGCTGTCGCGCGCGTGGGCGGGGACGAGGCCACCGCCGTCATTGCCGCGGCCGCCCGGCTGCTTGCCGACGCCCGCGGCATCGTCCCCGCGCAACCCGGCACGATGTTGCCCGGGCTGGCGGAGCGCGCCGGGCTCGCCGGTCTCGGCGTCGCCCACGGTCTGCTCGTCGCCCCCTACCTGTGGGGCGGCGACGTGCCGCAGGTGACCGAGGAGGGCCGGCTGACGGTCATGCTGCAGCTGGTCATGCTCACCGGTGACGAGCACGCCTACGCCGTGGAGCACGGCGTCGCGGCGCTGCAGGGGAAACTGGGGGCCGAGCAGGTGGATCTGCTCGACTGGCGGCGCTGATTGACCCTCCGGGTAGGCTTTGATCCGTGGCTCTCTACCGGAAATATCGTCCCGCGACCTTCGCCGAGGTCGTCGGGCAGGAACAGGTGACCCGACCGCTGTCGGTGGCGTTGGACTCCGGACGGATCAACCACGCCTACCTCTTTTCCGGCCCCCGTGGCTGCGGCAAGACCTCCTCCGCCCGCATCCTCGCGCGCTCGCTGAACTGCATCGAGGGGCCGACCTCCACCCCGTGCGGCGTGTGCCCGTCGTGCGTGTCGCTGGCCCCCGGCGGGCCCGGCAACCTCGACGTCACGGAGCTCGACGCGGCCAGCCACCGCGGCGTCGACGACATGCGCGAGCTGCGCGACCGCGCCTACTTCGCCCCGGCCGAGTCCCGCTACCGCGTCTTCATCATCGACGAGGCGCACATGATCACCCGTGAGGGCTCGAACGCGCTGCTCAAGATCGTGGAGGAGCCGCCGGAGCACCTGATCTTCATCTTCGCGACGACCGAGCCGGAGAAGGTCATCGGCACGATCCGTTCCCGCACCCACCACTACCCGTTCCGCCTGCTCACCCCGCAGGCGATGCGCGGCCTGCTCGAGCGCACCGTCGCCTCCGAGAACGTGATGGTGGAGGACTCCGTCTACCCGCTGGCCATCCGCGCCGGCGGCGGCTCCCCGCGTGACACGCTGTCCATCCTCGATCAGCTGCTCGCCGGCGCCGGCCCCGACGGCCTGACCTACGACCTGGCGCTGCCGCTGCTGGGCGTCACGGACCTCTCGCTCATCGACGGCGCGATCGACGCGCTGGCCGACGGTGACCGCGCCGCCCTGTTCACCACCGTCGACGAGGTCATCGAGGCCGGTCACGAGCCCCGCCGCTTCGTCGAGGACCTCCTCGACCGGCTGCGTGACCTCATGGTCCTGCAGGCCGTGCCCGAGGCCCTCGACATGGGTCTGGTCGACGCCCCGACCGACCGCGCCGAGGTGCTGCGCGACGAGGCCACCAGGTTCACTGCCGCCCAGTTGGCGCACCTGGCCGCGACCGTCAACGAGCGCATCGCCGACATGCGCGGTGCGACCTCGCCACGCCTGCTGCTCGAGATCCTCTGCGCCCACCTCCTGCTGCCCGCCCAGCAGGTCGGCGGGGCGGGGGCCGTCGCGCAGGCCACCACCGCCCCGACACCCGCGGCGGCAGCCCCCACCCCGCCGCAGGGGGACACCGGCACCGACGCGGGCCCGGGCAGCGGCACCTCGGGTTCGCAGCGCGTCTTCGAGCGACGCTCGCAGCGCCTGGCCCGCGAGGCGGCGGAGAAGGCGGCGGCGGAGAAGGCGGCCGCCGAGAAGGCTGCGGCCGAGGACGCCGCTGCCGCGCAGGCGCCCGCCGGGCAGGTTCCCGCGGAGCCCGCGCCGACCGAGCGGCAACGCCCGGATCCGGCGGGCCCCGCACAGACCCCCGCCCAGGCTCCCGCGAGCTCGTCGGCTCCCGCACCTGCCCCGTCAGCGGAACCGGCGCAGCCCCGGCAGGATCCGGCGCAGACCGGGGCGCAGCAGTCCGCTCAGCCTGCGGAAACTCCCGCTCCGTCCACGCCCGAGAGCCCGGCGCCCGAGGCTTCCCGCGCCCCGGCACCGGCGCAGCAGCCGACCGCTCCGGCGGATTCCGACGAGGATCTCGTCAACCGGATCCGCTCCGAGTGGGCGCAGCTGCGTTCCGCGGTGGGACGGCGCAACAAGGTCGCCGAGATCATGCTCACCGAGGCCAAGGTGCTGGGGCTGCGCGACGACACACTCGTGCTCGGCCACAACACCGGGGCCCTCGCCGAACGGCTCAACGCCGGGACGAACAACAACGACATCGTCGCGGTGTTGGCCGAGGAACTCGAGCGCCCGCTCAAGGTCCACTGCGTGGTCGGCACCGATCCGGCCGCCGTCGGTTTCTCCGCTCCGGCGGCCCGGCAGGCCAGCTGGAATCCGCACCAGGACGCCAGCCCGCGGGAGAACCGCTCCGGCTCGTCCGGATCCCCGGGCTCCTCGGATTCCGCAGAGGAGTCCGAGAGGCCGGTTTCCACTGAGTCGTCTGCCCCGCCTGCCCCGCCGCAGTCCGTCCAGCCGCAACCGGAACAGCGACCGACGCCGCAGCAGCAGCAACAGTCCGGGCAGCCGGATCAGCGGCAGGAGTCTGCCCCGGTGTGGGGACGCCCCGCCCAGCTCGGCAGCCAGGCGCAGCCTCAACCGGCTGCTGCCCCGGAACAGCAGGCACCGGCACCGGCCTGGGGCCAGCCGGCCGCCCTCGGGGGCCGGGATGAGGGGTCGGGGACACCGGTCCCGCAGACCGCCTCGGAGCCCGCCTCCCACGAGCCGCAGGAGCGTCCGCGCAGTAACTGGGAGGCCGCCGCAGCCCGCGGCGAGGCCAAGCGGGCCGAGCGCGCGGCCCGTCCTGCCTTCGACAACGGCGTTCCACTGCCACCGGAGCCGGACGAGGACCCCGGTTTCGGCGCGGCCCCGCCACCGGACCCCTACGGCTACCCGGGTGAAACGGGCGCACCGCCGCAACCCGGACGGGCGTCGGCACCCGCTCCGCAGCAGGCGCCCGCCCAGCAGCAGCCTCGGCAGCCGCTGTCCGACCCCTCGTCACAGCAGCGGAACGAGGAGGAGGAGATGATGGCGGAGGCGGCACGCCAGCCGGGCAACTACGATCGTCGGGACGCGACCACAATCGCGGTGGAGCTGCTCGAGCAGGAGCTCGGCGCGCGGCGGTTGTGAGCCGGTAGACTGGCCGCGAAAAACGCCAACAACCCCGAAAGGCTCCCCATGTCCCAGCCGGATATGTCCCAGATCCTCGCCCAGGCCCAGGAGATGCAGGCCAAGCTGCAGGAGGCCCAGCAGGAGATCCTGGCCACCACCGTCACCGGCACCGCCGGCAACGGCCTGGTCACCGTCACCATGACCGGCGGCGGCGAGGTCACCGACGTCAAGATCGATCCGCAGGTCGTCGACCCCGAGGATGTCGAGACCCTGCAGGATCTGCTGACCGGCGCCTTCGGCGACGCCCACCAGAAGGCCGGCGACCTGGCCCAGGAGAAGATGGGTCCACTGTCCCAGGGCATGGGCGGCGGCGGCGACCCGCTCGGTGGCCTGCTCGGTTAGACCGGTCGACCCACCGCCGGGACGGACACCTCCGTCCCGGCGGTTTTCTGCTTTCCCGGGCGGATTCGCGGAACGCCGGACGCTTGGACGGGCCCGTTGTTAGGCTGTGGGCAGGGTTGGCCTGCCGCCTCCCTGGTTGCACCTGCGACAGGTCAGCATTCACCAGAGCAAAGCTGAGGTAGGAAACATGAGCAACTACACCGTCCCAGGACTGAGTGATGTCGACTCCAAGAAGCTGATCGATGAGCTCCAGGCCCGCCTGAACGACTACAACGATCTGCACCTGATTCTGAAGCACGCCCATTGGAACGTGGTGGGCCAGAACTTCATCGCCGTGCACGAGATGCTCGACCCGCAGGTGGACCTGGTCCGTGGCTACGCCGATGAGGTCGCCGAGCGCGTGTCCACCCTCGGCGGCGAGCCGCTGGGCACCCCCGACGCCCAGGCGAACGACCGCACCCCGTTGAAGTACGAGGTCAACAAGGGTGGCACCCAGGAGCACCTCGCGGCGATCGACAAGCTGTACGTGGACGTCGTCGAGCGGGTCCGGGAATCCCTCAGGGTCTCCGGCGAGCTCGACCCGGTCACCGAGGACATCTTCATCTCGCACGCCGCTGAGCTGGAGAAGTTCCAGTGGTTCGTCCGCGCCCATCTGGACACCGCCAACTAGGCACAGTCCCTCCCCGCAGCGCCGGCCCCGCACGACAGCGGGGTCGGCGCCGCGTGCTTCCGCGCAGGCGTTGCCACCGGCGTTGAGGCGCCCGGTGTCCGCTCGTGGGCTGCTTGTCGACGCTCGCCCGGCGCAGGGCCTGCGGTAGGGCGGACGTCGAGACGCGGATCGGTTGACGTCTGCGCTGATGTCCGCCCTTGTGCAGGGGTGGGCGTCGGCAACCGTGGTTCATGTGGGCCGGTGCGGGCGCGGGCGGGGTGGCCCGCCTATTCTGGTGGCAGGCTCGGCCGCAGACGGCGGCCGGCGACGACACGATCTGAAAAGGGTGGCCACGCGCACGTGTTTGAAGGACCCCTCCAGGACCTCATCGATGAGCTCTCCCGCCTGCCGGGCGTGGGCCCCAAGAGCGCACAGCGCATCGCCTTCCATCTGTTGAGCGTGGACCCCGAGGACGTCAACCGTCTCCAGGCCGCCCTCGGCGCGGTGCGCGACGGTGTGACCTTCTGTCGCATCTGCTCCAACATCTCCCGCGAGGCTGTCTGCCGCATCTGCGCCGACTCCGGTCGTGACCGGGGACTGATCTGCGTGGTCGAGGAGCCGAAGGACATCCAGGTCATCGAGCGCACCGGCGAGTTCAGCGGACGCTACCACGTCCTCGGCGGGGCGCTGGACCCATTGGCCAACGTCGGCCCGAAGAACCTCAACATCTCCTCGCTGCTGCAGCGCATCGGTGGGGTGCTGCCGGACCGGGAGCTGGCGGACTCCACGCCGGAGAACCCGCTGCACGACGAGATCCCGGAGATCCACGAGGTCATCCTCGCCACCGACCCGAACACGGAGGGGGAGGCGACGGCATCCTACCTCGCACGCCTGCTCAGGGACTTCCCGGACCTGACGGTTTCACGCCTGGCCTCGGGCATGCCGTTGGGCGGTGACCTCGAGTTCGTCGATGAACTGACCCTCTCCCGCGCACTGAGCGGACGGCTGCAGATATAGTTCTGTAACAAAAACTTATAGTTGTGGCGAAGCCCTTGTTGTGTTGTTAGTCTGGCGGTACCGCGACAGTGACGCATGGGGCGCATGAGAAAGGTGACACCCCCGCGGCGTGCGCCTCGTCGCTGATACGTGAATCGACCCAGTCGACTCCGCGGTCGGCCGAGAAGAGAGGTGCCATCATGACAAATTCCACTCCGTCCGGCACACGCACCGGGCGCACCCCAGTTCAGATCGCCGCACTCATCTACGGAATCGTTTTCCTGCTGGTCGGCATCGCCGGGTTCATCCCCGGGTTGACCCAGAATCTGGGTACCCTGCAGTTCGCCGGCCATGAGGGCGAGGCGATGCTGCTGGGTATCTTCCATGTCTCCATCCTCCACAACATCGTCCACCTGCTGTTCGGTGTCGCGGGCGTCGCCCTGGCACGCACACCGGCCAGCGCCCGCCATTACCTCCTGTGGGGCGGCATCATCTACCTGGGCCTGTGGATCTACGGCCTGATCATCGACTTCGACTCGGCGGCCAACTTCGTCCCGCTCAGCGACGCGAACAACTGGCTGCACCTGGGCCTCGGCGTGACCATGGTGGCCCTGTCCTTCCTGCCCCGCGGCACGCGCGACGCCCGCGATCCGGACGTCGCGCCGACCGGTACCGCCGCGAGGTAGGAAATCACCCGTTCCCGTTCAGAACCGACTGCCCGGCACCCGCTCGCGGGGCCGGGTACGGATCTGTGGACGGGCTTTCATCATGGCAGACCGCTGTGACCATGATTACACTCGCTGATGAAGTCTCCGCCGATGCGCGGATCCGTTGATGAGCAAGGAGAACACACCATGACCCAGACCAATAACCCCACCGAGAGCTCGGACGTCACCGTCATCCTCACGGAGGATCACAAGCTGATGCTCGAGCTGCTCGCCGAGGTCCACACCACGACCGACGCCGAGCGGCGCCGCGACCTGGTGGATACTGCGACCGCAGAGGTCATGCGTCATTCGGTGGCCGAGGAGATGCACGTCTACCCCGCCATGGAGGAGCACCTCCCCAACGGCACCGAGGAGGTGCAGCACGACAAGCAGGAGCACGACGAGCTGGTCCAGGTGATGAAGAAGCTGGAGGACGTCGACGCCTCCGGGCAGGAGTTCATCGACCTGGTCCGCGAATTCGAGAAGCAGCTGGAGCACCACGCCAACGACGAGGAGTCCGAGCAGTTCCCGAAGTTGCGTACGCACGTGCCCCAGGAAAAGCTTGCCGAGCTGGGGGAGAAGGTGGAGACGGCCAAGAAGATGGCGCCCACCCGCCCGCACCCCAACGCCCCGCACTCGGAGCTCTTCCACAAGACCGTCGGGCCCGGAGTGGGCATGGTCGACCGGCTCCGCGACAAGCTGATGGGCCGCACGACCGAGTAGGAATCACCGGCGCAGCCCGACACCGGATATGAAGCACCCCGCCCCACCGTGCACGATGACGGTCGGGGGCGGGGTGCTTGCCGACGCCGACCGGGATCAGTTCCACGTGGAACTTCTGTTCCCGTCCCGTCAGCCGGCGGCGGGCGTCAGGTAGACCGGGATCTCCGGGACGGGGACGACCGCCACGTCGTGGACCTTCCAGTCCACGTCGTGGAGGGTCTCACGCAGGTCGTGGAGCTGCTCCACGGTGGGATCCTGGCCCGGCTTCGGCACCACGAACATCTCCACGTGGAAGACATGGCCCTGGTCGCGCACGCGGGCGTCGGCCTCGGCGACCCATGGCATGGCGCGCGTGATGTCCTCGATTTCGTCGATGAGCGGGTGCTCCTTTTCGTCGAAGGTCATCGCGCGGGTGTCCGTCAGGTCCTCGACGGCGGCGATGAGGTTCCGCACACCATCGGCGATGATCGACACCGCGACCACGATCGCGGCCACCGCGTCCATCCACCACAGACCGATACCGATGCCGAGCACACCGATGATGGTGGCCAGCGCGGTGGACCAGTCCGCCTTGTTCATGTCGGCGTCGGCGTAGAGCACCTTGTCGTGCAGGGGCTCGGCCAGTTTCATCTTCATGCGGCCGAGGATCACCGGCGGAATGCCGGAGGCCGCCATGACGATGACCATCAGCCAGCCCGCCCAGATCTCCTGGCCGAACAGCACGGTCAGCCCGACCGGCGGCTTCTCCACGTTCACCAGGCTCATCACGGAGTTGAAGATCAGGAAACCACCCATGATCAACAGGGCCGTCGCCGCCACCAGGTGGGCGACGCCGATGGAGCGGTGGTGCCCGTACGGGTGCCTCATATTCGGGCCGATCCGGATGACCCGGGTGGCGATCAGGAAGGCGATCGGCGGCAGGAAGGACAGCATGTCCTCCAGCCACGCGGCGCGCATCGCCTGGGACTGTCCCGCCACCAGTCCGACGAGGGCGACCGTGACCGCCAGGACGCCGATGGTGATCCACTCGAGCCGGATCGCCTTCCTCAGCGCCTCCCGCTGTTCCTCCGGCAGGGCGTCATGCCCGGAGCCGGTGCTCGCCTCCTCCACCTGTGCCATCAGATCTCACCGTGTTCCTGCGCGAGGAAACGCTCCAGGGCGACCATGAGCTCGTTCTCCCCCAGGGGAACGCCCATGACCATGTTCTCCGTCTGTCCACCCTCGCTGTCCACGGAGGCGTAGGAGCGGGTCAGGGCCATGTGGCTCGACCACGGGGAGGAGGTGGTCAGGCCGCCGATGACGATGTCGAGCTCGCTCTCCTGGATCTCGCCGGCGAGGACGCTCTCGGCGCCGGGGCGCCACTCGATCTCGGCGTTGATGCTCTCGGCGAAGCCCTTGATCAGGTCGGCCTCCGAGCCGGTGACCTCTCCGGTGTCCGCGTCGACGACCGTCCACGGCGGATGCTCGGACACCCCCACGACCAGGGTGCCGTCCGTGGCACGGCCCAGGGTGCCCTCGGCGTCGGCCGGGATCACCCCGCAGCCGGTGAAAAGCAGGGCGCACAGGGAAAGCGCGGCCACGAGGCGGCGCACGGGGATGTCGGGCATCGTCGTCCTTCCTCCGTTCATGGGGAGGGGCCCGGGGAGGCCGTGGGCGATGCGTTTTCGTCGGCGACCTCCGGTGCTGCGTCGGTTGGCGCCCGACGCATAAGGCCCCTCGAATGGGTGAGGTCGAGCGTACTCCAGAACGCCTGACTCCGCCCGCCCACGCCCGTGTCTACCGCAGGCGCTCCAGGCGCAGCCGGTCGACGACCGCGATCTCCAGCGGCTCCAGCTCGTCGAGCGCCACATCCATCGCCTTCGCCAGCAGCAGGTCGGCCAGCTGCGGGTTGCGGGCCAGGACGGGCCCGTGCATATAGGTGGCGATCACGTTGCCCTGCACCGCCCCCTCGGCGCTGCGCTGGCGCGGACCGTCGGACAGGTCGGCGGCCGCCGCGACATCACAGTTGCCGATGCCGCGCGAGACCCGGCCGAGCGGCTCGGCGCCCGGTCCGAGCACGGTGGCGCCCAGGTGGTTCTCGAAGCCGGTGAGCGGTTCGGTCAGCTCGGCGGTGATGCCGACGCTCGTCGGCGCGGAGACGACCTCGCCGATGGCGCGCTGCTGGAGTCCGGAGGTGCTGGCGTCGAGCAGGCCGACGCCGTCGACGACGCGGTTGCCCGCGCGGAAGGACTCGCCGAGGACCTGCAGGCCCGCGCAGATGGCCAGCACCGGTCGGCCGGCCTCGGCGGCGCGGCTCAGCCCGCCGTCGGCGATGAGGTGCTCGGCGGCCAGCATCTGGGCGGTGTCCTCGCCGCCACCCAGCGTGTACACGTCCAGGCCGCTCGGCACCGGTTCCCCGAGCTTGACCGTCAGGATGTCGGCGTCGATGCCCCGCATGCGGGCGCGCTGGCGCAGCACCAGGGCATTGCCGTCGTCACCGTAGGTGCCCAGCACGTCGGGCAGGATCAGTCCGATGGTCAGCTGCTCAGCCACGGTCGTTGTCCTCCTTGTCGTCCCTCCGGGCGATTTCCCGGTTCAGGGCCTTCTTCAGATCCCGGAAGGCGGTGTAGTTGGCGAGCACCTCGATGCGCCCGGGCGGGCAGGCCTGCACGGCGGCCAGCGCGTCAGGGGTGAGCTCGTGGTCGATCTCCGCGTAGGTCAGGCGCACCGCGAGATCGGTGCCGCGTTCCCCGGCGGCCTTGACGGACAGGTCCTCGAAGTCCTCGAAGCGCACGTCCCACAGCCAGGACAGGTCCTCGCCGTCGGCGACCTGCCCGTTGACCGCGATGACCAGCCCGTCCGCCGAGCGGTCGACCATCGACAGCGCCTCCTGCCAGCCGGCCGGGTTCTTCGCCAGCAACAGGTGCACCTCCCGGTCACCGAGCTTCACGGTGGAGTAGCGGCCGGCGACATTGTCGACGCCCTCGGTGGCCGCCACGGCGTCGCCGAGCGGGACGTCGAACCCCTCGACGGCCGCGGCGATCGCCTGCGTGGCGTTGCCGCGGTTGGCCCGCCCGGGCAGCTGGAGAATGAAGTCGGCTTCGCCGGCGGGACCGGCCAGACCGGTGTCGGAGACGGTCCAGGAGGGCGTCGGGCGGCGGAACTCGCGGCCGTCGGGAAGCTGCCTGACGGCCCACCAGTCGTCGCCGTCGCGCACGACGTGCCCGCCGGTGCGCGGGCAGGACACGGAGTCGCCGGTCCAGCCGGCGCCCGCGGCGACCCACACGACGTTGGGTGCGTCGAAGGCCACCGACGTCATCAGCACGTCGTCGCAGTTGGCGATGACCAGCATGTCCGGGTGCGCGGCGACGGTCGCGCGCAGGGCACGTTCGATCTTGTTGATCTCGCCGACCCGGTCCAGCTGGTCGCGTGTGAGGTTGAGCAGGACCAGGGCCTGCGGGTTGAGACGGTCGGCGACGGAGGGCACGTGCAGCTCGTCGACCTCCAGGACGACATGGGAGGCGTCGCGGCCGGCCAGCAGCGCGGAGATGATGCCGGCGTCCATGTTGTCGCCGCCGTCGTTGGTGGCCACGCTGTACCTGCGCCGCAGCGCGGCGGCCAGCATGCGGGTGGTGGTGGACTTGCCGTTGGTGCCGGTGACCAGGACCGCGGGGCGTTCGCCCGACAGCTGCTCCATGATGGTCGGGTCGATGGCGTTGGCGACCAGACCGCCGAT
The DNA here is from genome assembly GCF_000341345.1 of Corynebacterium halotolerans YIM 70093 = DSM 44683. Classification (NCBI taxonomy): domain Bacteria; kingdom Bacillati; phylum Actinomycetota; class Actinomycetes; order Mycobacteriales; family Corynebacteriaceae; genus Corynebacterium; species Corynebacterium halotolerans. The sequence continues at coordinate 329,352 of NC_020302.1, forward strand.
CATGCCGCCCGCACCCCGCCCGGACAACCGGGAGGCGGTGGTGGCCAGCTTCGCTGCGGTTTTCGCCGCGGTCCTGCGCAGTCGGCGCAGGGGGCCGGATAGTTCGGGACTCATGGCATTCCACAGTAGTCGCTGCACCGGGGGATCGACCGCATCGCGAGGTCAGGGCCGGTGAGTGGTGGGGCAACGGTTTCCCCGTCCCGGGGTTGTCCTCTCGTGCAGGACTCCTGCCGGAAGGGCGGGCAGGTGCGCGCCGGCCGGGGAGAGGACCGTGCGCTTCCCGGCCCCTGTTGGATCACAGAGGTATGAGTCCCTCGGCTCACGCCCACCCCTACACTCAACCGCGAAGAGCAGGTAATCTCACCGCCATGAGGCTGTTCTCCCGATGGCTGGGCCGGCTGCGCGGCAGCCTGATCTACACGTTCTCGGGTGACCACAACCAAGAGGTGCCCGCCTGGCAGCTGGAGCTGGCCGACGGCGACGACCCCGGTTACTTCGGCCCCGACTCGGCGGTGTGGGCCGTGCACGGGGGCATGTCCACCATCCCCGCCGGCATCCGGGCGCTGCTGATCCAGGCCCTGCACCCCGGCGCGCTGGCCGGGGTGGCCGAGCACTCGGACTACCGGGCAGATCCGTTCGCCCGGTTGGCCGGCACCATCCGGTGGATCTTCACCGTGACCTACGGTTCCCGGGGCCAGGCGCGACAGGCCTGCGAGTACGTGCGCCGGGTCCACGTCCCCGTCCAGGGCACCTACACCGCCGCGGACGGGACCACGCGGCGGTACGCCGCCAACGACCCGGTCCTGGCCGAGTGGGTGCACCTGGCGTTCACGGACGCCTTCCTCACCGCCTACGAGAACTTCGTCGGCCCGGTGCCCGCCCCGCCCGGCACTCCCCGGGGGTGCTCCGGGGCGGACGCCTACGTGGCCGAGTGGGCGGTGGCCGGGGAGCTGATGGGGGTTGTCGACCCGCCGCGATCCCGCGCGGCACTGAAGCGGCGGATGGCCGAGTTCGACGACGACCCCGACCGGCAGTTGACCGGTGGGCCGCGCGTGGAAGAGGTCATCAGCTTTCTCAGGGAGCCGCCGCTGGAGCCCAATCTGAAACCGGGTTACCGCGCCCTGTTCGTCGCCGTCGTCGACTCACTGCCGCCCCGCTACCGCGAGCTGACCGGGCTGCGCGGCAGCGGCGTTCCGCGGGTGACCCGGCTGGGCGGGAAGGCCACCCTGGCCCTGATCGGCCGGGTGCTGGGTCGGCGTGGACCCGCCGAACTGGCCGCCCGACGCCGACTCACCCGCCTGGGTGTGCTGCCCGCGGAGCAGCCGGACGAGCGCTGAAGGACGGCACCGGTGTCGCCCGTCATGGCGCGCCGGGAGCACTGTTTCTGCAGCGGTTGAGCGCCCGGCGGCTAGCTGTCGTTCTTGTCGTTCTCCTCACCGAGCACCTGCGGCCGGTGCTCGGCGTAGAACTCGGCCTCCGACGGCTCGGGGCGGTCCTGGCCCGTCATCAACCGGTGCCACAGCGGGTAGTAGGCCGGCAGCTGGGAGGCGGCGGTGATGCGGTCCCGGGCCTCCCGGGGCAGGGTGAGCCCGGCGGCGGCCAGGTCATCCTGCAGATGCTCGAACCGCCGTGCGGCGATCACGGTTCCGTCCACGCCCGGCCGATCCAGGATCCAGGAGATGACCACCTGCGGGATGGACCAGCCGAGGTCCCGGGCGATCTCGTCGAACAGCTCGATCAGGTCGTAGGCCCGGTCCCGGTCCGTCACGTGCGGCTCCGGCCAGCCCGTGCCCTGGCGGGTGTCGGGTGGGGTCGGTTGTCCCCGACGGACCTTGCCGTTGAGCAGGCCTTCCCCCAGGGGGCTCCACCCGAAGGTCGCCACGCCCAGGTCCCGGGCGGCGGGGATGATCTCGTACTCGATCTCGCGGGCTTCCGGCGTGTAGTACACCTGTTGGGCGACCGGGCCCTCCAGCCCCGCCAGCTTCGCCTCATACACGGTCTTGGCCAGCTGCCATCCGTTGAAGTTCGACACGCCCCAGTAGCGGATCTTGCCGGCCCTGATCAGTTCATTGGCGGTGGCGATGGTCTCGGTGATCGGCGTCTGCCCGTCCCACTGGTGGATGTAGAGCAGGTCGAGGTGGTCGGTCCGCAGCCGGGAGAGGCTGTCCTCGACCGCCCGGGTCAGATGGTAGCGGCTGGCGCCGGAATCGTTGGGGCCTTCGCCCACCGGACTGCGCGCCTTGGAGGTCAGGATGATCTCGTCGCGGGTGCGGCCGAGGACCTCACCGAGGACCCGCTCGGCGTCCCCACCCGTGTAGATGTTGGCGGTGTCGATGAAGTTGACGCCGTGGTCGAGGGCCTCGTCGATCTGGCGCCGGGCATCCTTTCTGCTGACGCCCGCGATCTTCTCGAAGCCGCCGCCGGAACCGAAGGGGATGGTGCCCAGGGCCAGACGGGAGACGTAGAGCCCGGAACCACCGAGTCGGGTGTACTCCATGTGCCGTTTCCTTTCCTCGTCGTCGAGCCCCGGCCCGCTCCGGGGGTGCCGTCCGGGGCCGGGGTGCGCAGGTGTCTCACGGTCAGCCGTGGAGCCCTGCCTGAGTACGGATTCGTGTGTGTCGGCGTGTGTCGGCCAGGGTACGGGATCGGTGGATGCCCCGGCCGCGGAATCCGCGTCCGGGGTGGTTGATCAGCCGGTTCTCCGGGGCTCGGGCGCGGGCGGGCGCGTTCTGCGGTCATTCCCGCCGCAGTGCGGTACCCGCGCACCGGGTGTCACGCGGCGCCGTCATCCTTCACCCGCGCCACGGCGGCCATGAACTCATCGTCCGAGACCAGGGGAATTCCCTTGCGGTCGGCGTGCATGGCCTTGCCCCGCAGCTCGGTGGTCTTGTTGCACACCACCACCGAGGTCTGGCGGGTCAGCTTCTCCGAGTAGGCCAGGCCCGCACGCATGCACGCGGCGATCAGGTCGTTGGGATCCATCTGCACCTCCGGTGCCACCACGACCTCCATGCCCCGGGCCAGTGGCTTTCCAGGCGTCCAGGTGCCGGGGTTGGGGTGGGGGCGCGGGGCCTCGACGGCGTCGACACGCACGTGGCTGCGCTGGAGGCCGAAGCGGTCGGCGCGTAGCTCACCGGGCTCGCGCACCGACATCGTCCCGAGCGTGCGCTCGGTGAGGAAGACGTCGATGAGCAGCAGCGTCGTCTCACGCGTGGTCTCGGCCTCCGGGCGGCCGGCGCGCTCCACGGAGGCGACGGGACTCGGCGCGTCCAGGCCGAGCGCCCGGGCGACGTCGGCCAGCCGGGTGTCGTCGAGCGGCAGGCCCTGGCGGCGGGTGGAGGCGAGCGTGTCGACGATGCGCGCCGGGCGGGGGACGTGCCCCACCCGCTGACGACGACGCCGTCCCCGGCCCCGGCCCCGACCACGTGAACGGTTCGAACGTGCTGCGGCGTTCATGGCGCGTCGGGCCTCGGAGACGATGAACCCCCACGTGAGGGGGCCATCGTGGACCACGAGGGTGCGGTCGTCGATGAGGCGGCCGAGGGTCTTGAGGACCTGCGGGAAGCGCTGCCCGGCCTCGATCTCCTCCCGGCTGAGCCCGTGATAGTGGCGGGGGCCGGGATCGGAACCGGGGTTGAGGACCGCGTGGAATTCCTCGCCGGTCTCGCCGTCGTCGTCGAAGGTCACCACGTCGACGGCCACGAGACGCCCCGTCGAGGGGTGGATCCCGGTGGACTGCACGGACACCGCGACAAACGGGTGGGCCTCCACCTCGGCGCGGCGGGCGGCGTCCTGCTCCCGGCGGCGCTTCGCGTTAGCGGAGTCGGCGGTGCTGTTGCTGTCGGAGGAATCGTCGGACGGGGCGTCCGCTGCGGCGACGGAGTCAGTGTCCGCGGGAGCGGTGCCGGGCACCGCCTCGTCCTGCGGGCCGTTCGTCGTAATCATTCCTCAGAGTCTAGAGCACCTGCGGAGATACCCCGGGACCGGACACCGGGGCGTGGGCGGTGTGCTGTTCCGGGGAGACGGGCGCGCCTCTCATCTCTAGGATGGCGGCATGGAGAATTCCGACGCGCCCCGGATCCTCGCCCTGGCCGACGACGAGCGGGAGTGGCTCGCGGCGCGTCTGACGGCGGCGGCGAAGGCCGGGCTGCTGGCCGATCAGGAGGCGCTCATCGATTCCTTCGACGGCAGCCGGGACGACTGGCACGCCAGGCCCCTCGGTGAACGGGGGAGTGCGGCCATGCTGGTCAATATCTACGGCGCGGCGTTCGGGCAGTTGCTGTCCGAGGAATTCGACCTCGAGTGGTGCGTCGTCGAACGGGAGGGCACCGACCAGATCGGGCTTTACGGGGCGGCCGGGCGCCTCGTGTTCTTCCCGCTGCAGACCGTCGCCCAACGCTGGGAGGACCCGGCGCAGCGGTCGCTGGCGGATCTGCTGGCGCAGGCGCGGGAGAGTCTGCGGGCGGTGCAGGGGGAGGGGTAGCCAATTTCGTGGGGCGGTGTAACGGTTGAGTTGATCCATGATGGGAGTGGCTTCCCGGTCGGTCTCGAACCCCCGAGGTGGTGTGGTATTTGCTCAGCTCAGCCGGTTGGTCGTGAGGGATTTCCCACAAGTTGAGCGAAGATCCGCTGGCCGGGTTACGATTGACGTCGCTTGCCAAAGCGTATCCGGTGCACCTTCGTGCGCCGGATGAGGCCTGTTCCGGTTCCCAGCAGGAACAGGCCTTTTCCTTTCCCTTTTTATTTTCCTGTCGGCCGCTTCCTGTGGTCTGGTCCCACCGCCGGATGCCATCCACAGACCGATCAGGTGCATCGACCCGGCAGTCGTCCGTAAGTTTGCGGGTAACTGAGACACGGTAATTTACCGGACGTCGATCAGTGAAGGAAGGCACTGTGAAAAGAAGGCTGCAACTCTTCGACCCCCGTGATCACAAAATCACCCCGCGGCAGGCGCGCCGCTACGCACGCTTCGAGATTTTCCACACTGTCGTGGACTTCACCGCGGCATTTCTGTTCATCATCGGTAGCGTCCTGTTCTTCTTCGAACAGACCAAGATTCCCGGCACGTACTGTTTCTTGTTCGGTTCCATCTTCTTCGCCGCCAAGCCGGCCATCCGGCTGGCCCGTGAAATATCGCTGGCACGGCTCGATGACGTCGACCAGCTCGCCGAGATGGCCCCGGAAGGTCCGGGGAGCTTCAGGAAAATGAAGGACGAAAATGAAGGACAATGACGACGACCGTGGGGCCGACGACGCTAAAGAGCCCACCGGGGAGGAATTCGCCGACGGGCAGGCCGGCGGAGGACCCTGACCGCGGCACGGAAAACCCCGTCGCGGTACCGGTTCTCCCGGTGCCGCGACGGGGTCTGTGTCGCCGGTGAGTTAGGCCAGGCGCGGTGCCACGTTGGCCAGCGCGCGGTTGACCGCGGAGGTCAGCGCCTTCAGGGAGGCGTAGGTGATGGAGCCGGCGATGCCCACACCCCAGGCCTTGGCGCCGTTGACGTCGGCGTAGATGTAGCAGGCGGCCTCGGCGTCGTCACCGGAGGTGCGCGACTGCTGCGAGTAGTCCTGCACCTCGACGTCGATGCCCAGCTCCTCCAGGGCGTTGGCGTAGGCGGCGACCGGCCCGTTGCCGTGGCCGGTGACGGTGACCTCGCGGCCCTCGTGGATCAGGGAGGCGGTCAGCTTGGCCTCGTCGGTCTCGTTCTCGGCGTTGTCGACGCGGATGGAGATCTGCTCGACCGGGGAGTCGGTGTCCAGGTACTCGGTGGCGAAGATGTCCCACATGTTCTTGGAGTTGACCTCGCCGCCCTCGGAGTCGGTGACGGCCTGGACCACGTTGGAGAACTCCACCTGCATCTGGCGCGGCAGGTTCATGCCGTGGTCGGTCTTCATGATGTAGGCGACGCCACCCTTGCCGGACTGGGAGTTCACGCGGATGACGGCCTCGTAGTCGCGGCCGACGTCCTTCGGGTCGATCGGCAGGTAGGGCACCTCCCAGGCGGTCTCGCGCAGCTCCTCCCAGGTGACCTCGGTGCTGTCGGCCTCCGGGTTGACCTGGGCGGCCATGGCGTCCAGGCCCTTGTTCACGGCGTCCTGGTGGGAGCCGGAGAAGGCGGTGAAGACCAGCTCGCCGCCGTAGGGGTGGCGCTCGTGCACGCGCAGCTGGTTGCAGTACTCGACCGTGCGGCGGATCAGGTTGATGTCGGAGAAGTCGATCTGCGGGTCCACGCCCTGGGTCAGCATGTTCAGGCCCAGGGTCACCAGGTCCACATTGCCGGTGCGCTCGCCGTTGCCGAACAGGCAGCCCTCGATGCGGTCGGCGCCGGCCAGGTAGCCCAGTTCGGCGGCGGCCACGCCCTCGCCGCGGTCATTGTGCGGGTGCAGCGACAGGATGATCGAGTCACGCCGGGCGAAGTTGCGGTGCATCCACTCGATGGAGTCGGCGTAGACGTTGGGGCTGATCATCTCCACCGTGGACGGCAGGTTGATGATCATCGGGTTCTCCGGGGTGGCCGCCATGATGTCGACGACCGCGTCGCAGACCTCCAGGGCGAAGTCCAGCTCGGTGCCGGTGAAGGACTCCGGCGAGTACTCCCAGCGCCAGTTGGTGTGCGGGTAGTCCGCGGCGATGGTCTTGATCAGCTCGGCGGCGTCGGTGGCCAGCTTCTTGATGGCCGGCTTGTCCTTGCGGAAGACGACGCGGCGCTGCAGCTTCGAGGTGGAGTTGTAGAAGTGGACGATGACGTTCGGGGCGCCCTCACAGGCCTCGAAGGTGCGGCGGATCAGGTGCTCACGCGCCTGTACCAGCACCTGGATGGTCACGTCCTCCGGGATCATGTTCTTCTCGATGATCTCGCGGACGAAGTCGAAGTCCGTCTGGGAGGCCGAGGGGAAGCCGACCTCGATCTCCTTGTAGCCCATGTTGACCAGCAGTTCGAACATCCGGCGCTTGCGCTCCGGGCTCATCGGGTCGATCAGCGCCTGGTTGCCGTCGCGCAGGTCCACGGCGCACCACTGCGGGGCGTGGGTGATCTTCTTGTCCGGCCAGGTGCGGTCGGGCAGGGTGATGTCCTCGACCTCCTCGGCGAAGGACAGGTAACGGTGCACCGGCATCGCCGAGTTGCGCTGCTTGTTCCAGGCGGGCTGATCGTCGCGGCGGGGGCCCGAGGGGGTGTGGATCTCGGAGGGGGCGGAGATGAAGGAGTCGTTCGGAGACATGGCGGTTCGTCCTTTTCGGGTTTCTGTGCCACTACGGAGCCGTAACGGCCTTCACTGTAATGGCTGGGTCTGTTTCACCGCTCACGGCTGAGCGGGCCACGACCGGCAACACCAGACTCCGCGACGGGGTGCCGGCCGTGTGTGTTTAGACCTGATACCCGCCGCGGCGAAGAAGGAGGAGGTTCGCGCGGGAGAACATGCTCGACACTGTACACCCCGTCACAGTCACGGGGGACTCCACTGACGGTCACGGGTGTGGCCCGCACCCCCACGGACCGGGGGCGGCGACGCTACCATGTGCCCGTGACCTCCCCCGAACCAACCGATGCTGAACCCACCGCGCACGGCGCGGCGGGGGCGGGCGTCGACAAGCGGTTGGACGCCCGGGACTGGTTGGCCGCCGCGCTCGTGGCCGTGGTGGGCACGCTGATCCGCGTCGGGGTGCTGGGTCTGTTCGCCCGCGCCAACGACGAGGGGACGGGCGGGCTGCTCGCCTCGTGGGACACCCGCTACTACCTCGCCATCGCCGAGCACGGCTACTTCGACGCGGACCTGGACACCGACGGGCCGGTGCACGAGTACACACTGGCGTTCTTCCCCGGCTTTCCCGCGCTGGTGCGCCTGGTCCACGAGCTCACGCGCCTGGACTACGCGGCCGCGGCGGTGCTGCTCAACATCCTGCTGACGATCGTGATGACCGCCGGCGGCATGGCCCTGGCCGCGCGCATGGGCGCCGGGCGCGCCGGGCGGACCGGGGCAGCGGTGCTGGTCTCCTCGGCTCCGATGGCGGTCACCTTCACCATGCCGTACACCGAGGCACTGTTCGGGGCGCTCGCGTTCTGGGCGCTCGTCGCGCTCATCGACCGTCGCTGGTGGCCGGCCGCGGGGCTCATCCTCCTCGCCGGGCTCACCCGGTTGACGGCCGTCGATCTCGTCCTGGTCTTCGCGGTCGTCGTCCTGCTCCGGGCGCGCGGCGACCGGCGGGCGTGGGCGGCCCTGGCGGTCTCCCCGCTGTCGTTCCTGGGCTACCTCGCCTTCGCGAACTTCCACACCCGCGACGCCGGCGGCTACTTCGGTATCCAGGAGGCCGGTTGGGGATCCCGCTTCGATTTCGGCGCAGCCACCGTCCGCTGGATGGTGGAGGTCCTGCTGACCGGCCGCGACCCCGGCTACTTCCTGACCGTCGGGGTGATGGTGGCCGCGGTGATCGCCCTGGTGCCGGGATGGCGGCGCGTGCCGTGGGAGATCTGGTTGTTCTGCGCGGCGCTCACTGCGAATGTCCTGCTCGCGGACGGGATCATGCACTCCCGGCCGCGCCTGCTGCTGCCCGCCGTCATCATTCTGCTGCCGTGGGTGCTGCGCGGGGCCCGGAAGTTGTCCCGGGGATGGCAGGCCGCGGTGGCGGCGGGTTGGGTGATCTTTGGCGCGTGGTTCTCCGGCTACATGCTCACCGTGTTCGAGTGGGCGATCTAGGGTGCTTCGTTCAGCGGAAGGGCGGACATCAACGGAGCGGCAGTAGCTTTAGCGCTGCGATGTCCGCCCTTCCGCAGACAAGTTCGGGCATCCCGCCTATCCCACACCCTTGCGGGAGAGCACCACGGTGGAGATGATCATGGCGGTCAGCGCCAGTCCCATGAAGAACCAGCCGACCAGCGAGTCGACCCGGAACTGCTCGCCGAGGACCGCGTAGCCGAGGGTGAAGGCCACGATGGGTTCGGTGATGGTCATCGCCGGCAGGGAGTTCCTCAGGGCACCGGCGTTGAAGGAGTACTGCTGCACGATCGTGCCGAGCGTGGCGCCGAGGACCAGCGCGTAGCCCTCCCAGTTGAAGATCAGCGCGAGCACCCCGCCATGGATGAAGATGTCGACGACGGCCTTCGACAGCACCGCCACGTAGCCGAAGAGCGCGCCGGTGACGATGCCGAGCAGCAGGGCCTTCTCCCGGCGGATCTGCCGCTGGGCGACCCGCTCGATGGTGATGAGCAGTGCCGCTCCGAGCGCCAGGGCCGGCACCCACCGTTCCAGGGGTGGCTGCGGCTCGCCGGCGATGGGCCGGCCCAGCAGGACGAGCACCGCGACGGCGACAGTGAGCACCCCCGCCCAGAACATCTCGGGGAAGGTGACGCGACGGCCGTCGTAACGCGCGGACAGGGGGAGGGTGAACATCAGGGAGAGCACGAGAATCGGCTGCACGACCAGCAGCGTTCCGAAACCCAGGGCGACCACCTGCAGTCCGTAGCCGAGCAGCGCCGTGCCCGTGCCGGCCCACCACAGCGGGCGGCTGACGGCGTTCCAGAACGGCGAGCCTTTGAGTGAGCCGTCGGCCGGGGCCTCCTCCGCGATGCGATGGCGCACAACAGTGCCCCACGCGATGGTGAGGGCGGAGGCCAGTGCGAAAAGCACGGCGAGCAGATTGCTGTGCACCGGATACACCTTAGTGAACACCATTCCGCCCTCCTATTGCAGGGAACCTGTGAGAAGGGTGAGCGCCGCTGCCCCGCATGCACCCCCGGTAGGTACGATGGCAACGGAACTTTTTGCACCCGAGACGAAAGGCGGCCGCCCGGTGGCACTGGTCGTTCAGAAATACGGAGGCTCCTCGCTGGAGAGCGCGGAACGCATACGCGCAGTCGCGGAACGGATCGTGGCCACCAAGAAGCAGGGCAACGACGTCGTCGTGGTCTGCTCCGCGATGGGCGACACCACCGACGAGCTGCTGGACCTGGCCAACCAGGTCAACCCGGTGCCCCCGGCCCGCGAGATGGACATGCTCCTGACCGCGGGGGAGCGGATCTCCAACGCGCTGGTGGCCATGGCCATCGAGTCCTTCGGCGCCGAGGCCCAGTCCTTCACCGGCTCCCAGGCCGGCGTACTCACCACCGAGCGCCACGGCAACGCCCGCATCCTCGAGGTCACCCCGGCCCGCGTGCGCGAGGCCCTCGACGAGGGCAAGATCTGTATCGTCGCCGGCTTCCAGGGCGTGAACCCGGAGACCCGCTCGATCACCACCCTGGGCCGCGGCGGTTCCGACACCACGGCCGTCGCCCTGGCGGCGGCGCTGGACGCGGACGTCTGCGAGATCTACTCCGACGTCGACGGCGTCTACACCGCCGATCCGCGCATCGTGCCGAACGCGAAGAAGCTCGACAAGCTCAGCTTCGAGGAGATGCTCGAGCTCGCTGCCGTCGGCTCGAAGATTCTGGTCCTGCGCAGCGTCGAGTACGCCCGCGCTTTCAACGTTCCCATGCGAGTTCGCTCGTCTTACAGCAACGACCCCGGCACCCTGATCGCCGGTTCGATGGAGGATATTCCCGTGGAAGAAGCAGTTCTCACCGGTGTGGCAACCGACAAGTCCGAGGCCAAGATCGCTGTTCTCGGCATCCCCGACAACCCCGGCGAGGCGGCGAAGATCTTCCGCGCGCTGGCCGACGCCGAGATCAACATCGACATGGTCCTCCAGAACGTCTCCTCCCTGGTCGACAACACCACCGACATCACCTTCACCTGCCCGCGCTCGGACGGCCCCCGCGCCGTCGAGCTGCTGAAGAAGCTGCAGGAGACAGAGGGCTGGACCAACGTCCTCTACGACGACCAGGTGGGCAAGGTCTCCCTGGTCGGTGCGGGCATGAAGTCCCATCCGGGCGTGACCGCGGAGTTCAGTGAGGCGCTGCGCGACGTCGGCATCAACATCGAGATGTTCACCACCTCCGAGATCCGCATCACCGCGGTCATCCGTGAAGGCGACCTCGACAACGCCACCCGCGTCCTCCATGAGAAGTTCGACCTCGGCGGCGAGGAGGAGGCCACCGTCTACGCCGGTACCGGCCGCTGAGAACTTCTCCGACTGACCGGGCCGGGAGCGTTGCCGCTCCCGTCCCGGTTTCGTGTTTTCAGGGGTGTTTCCCGACGCCCTGCCGTAGGGCGGACACCAGAGGACCGGCGCGCGGTTCCGCGTGCTGGTGTCCGCCCTTATGCGGATTGACGGGGCCAGGAGAGGGATTCGCGCGCGTCGTCGGCGGCGCGGCGTCGAGAAGAACGGCCGTAGGGCGGACATCAGCGAGCAGACGCGAGGTTCCCGGCCCTGGTGTTCGTCCTTGCGCGGAATTCGACTGACGGGAACCGTCCCGGTGGAGCTGCTTTCCGACGCCCTGCCGTAGGGCGGACATCGGTGGGGCAGGAACCGGTTTCCGGCCCCTGCTGTCCGCCCTCATGCCGCTCTGCGCCCCGGCCCCGGCCCGAATCACAAAACCCGTGACCGGGCGCTTCCGGGTGCGTATCATTTCGTCATGGATACCATCACCGACCGATACCTGCGCCGCATTGGCCTGAGCCGGGATGAGGCGGACAATCCGGATGAGCTGCTCGCGGCCCACGTCGAGCGCATCACCTTCGAGGACCTCGACGCCGTGGCGGGGGTTCCCATCAGGACGGGGATTGAGGACGTCGCGGCCAAGCTCGTCGACTCGCGGCGCGGCGGCTACTGTCACGAGCACGCCCGGCTGTCCCAGCACGTGTTGGGCGAGCTCGGGTACGAGTGTGTTCCGGTGCTCGCGCGGGTGTACCGGTATCCCACGCTCACCGCACCGATGGCTCCCACCCACCACCTGACGCTGGTGCACCGCCGGGGCGGCTGGTACATCTTCGACCCCGGTTTCGGCGGTGGTACCCCGACGCGCACGGTGCCGCTCGACGGTGAGGTCGTCATGGCGCGCGACGCCGACCTGCGCGTCGTGCCCGCCGTACCGGTGCTGGGGGAGGCGATGGCCGCCGGATGCACCCTGCTGCTGCAGCGCGACTTCCGCGACGGGCGGGGCTGGCGGAACGCCTACGGTTTCGCGGTGCGTCGCGCCGTCGAAGCGGACGTCGAGATGGCCAACTGGTTCACCGCCACGCACCCGGAGGGGATGTTCACCCGGATCCCGATGGCCGCCCGCCACCTGCGGGACGGCACCCGCCTCACACTGTGGGGGCGGCGGTGGCGTCGGGTAACCGCCGGCGGCGCTCGGGAGCGGGAGATCGCCGACCGTGGTGAGTTCGCCGAGGTGCTGCGTGGGGAATTCCTCATCGAGGCGCCCACCCGGGTGCTGGACGCCGCCTGGGAGGTGTCCGGTGGTGGCGCACGGGGTTGAGGATTGTCCCGCCCGCCTGTTCAGGGCGTAGACTCGCGGGGAGATACGTCAAGACTTGAGAAAGGGCACCGTCCAATGACGACCGTCGCAGTAGTGGGAGCCACCGGGCAGGTGGGGCAGGTGATGCGTTCCATCCTCGAGGAGCGAAAGTTCCCGGCCGACAAGCTCCGCTTCTTCGCCTCCCCGCGTTCCGCGGGCAGGACCCTGACTTTCGCGGGCCAGGAGATCGAGGTCGAGGATCTGACCCAGATCACCGAGGACTCCGTCAAGGACGTCGACATCGCCCTGTTCTCCGCGGGCGGCTCCACCTCGAAGCAGTGGGCCCCGGTCTTCGCGGCCGCCGGCGCCACCGTCGTCGACAACTCCTCGGCCTTCCGCCGCGACCCGGAGGTGCCGCTGATCGTCTCCGAGGTCAACCCGGATGAGGCGAAGAACCCGCCGAAGGGCATCATCGCCAACCCGAACTGCACCACCATGGCCGCCATGCCGGCGCTGAAGGCGCTGCACGACGCCGCGGGCCTGCGCAAGCTCAACGTCTCCTCCTACCAGGCCGTCTCCGGCTCCGGTCTGGCCGGCGTCGAGGCCCTGGCCAAGCAGACCGCCGAGATCGGCGAGCACAACGTGGACCTGGTCCACGACGGTTCCGCCGAGGCCCCGGCGGACCTCGGTCCCTACGTCGCCCCGATCGCCTACAACGCGCTGCCCTTCGCCGGTAACCTCGCTGACGACGGCTCCGAGGAGACCGACGAGGAGCAGAAGCTGCGCAACGAGTCCCGCAAAATCCTGGGCCTGCCGGACCTGAGGGTCGCCGGCACCTGCGTGCGGGTGCCGGTCTTCACCGGCCACACCCTGACCATCCACGCCGAGTTCGACCGGGCCATCACCCCCGACGAGGCGAAGGGGCTGCTGGCCGACGCCCCGGGCGTCCAGCTCGTCGACGTGCCGACGCCGCTGGCGGCCGCCGGCAAGGACGATTCCCTGGTCGGTCGTATCCGCCAGGACCAGTCCGTCGACGACAACAAGGGCCTGGTGCTCGTCGTCTCCGGCGACAACCTGCGCAAGGGCGCGGCCCTGAACACCATCCAGATCGCCGAGCTGCTGGTCTAACTCGCCGCGGTCCCGGAAACACGGAACCCCTCACCCGGCGATACCGCCGGATGAGGGGTTCGATGCGTTTGGTGGTGGGGTGCTACTGGACGGGGGCCGGCTCGGGCTCGGGGGCCGGATCAGCCGTGGAATCGTCGTCCACTGTTCCGGTGAGGGCCGCGTCGAGGATCGCGGCCTGCGGCAGATCGAAGTGATCGTTGCCCTCGAGTTGGGTGAGGGTGACGTTCTCGATGCCCCGCTCGCGGAAGAACTCCGCGCCCTCCTGGGCGGCCTCAAGGGCGTTGAACGGCGCGTATTCATCCGTGCCGTCGTCCTCAGTGCCGACGGCCCAGTGCATCGGCACCGAGTTGAGGGCTTCCTCGGCGGGGTTCGTTTCTACGGCGGCACCGGCCGCCGGGAAAACGGTGGCCTCGACGGCGTCGATCGCATCCGTGGCCTGGGCGGCCACGTCGGCCACGGCCTGGGTGGCCGCCGGCATTCCGGCGGCCTCGGCCGCGGTGGTGGCCTGGGCGGCTGCGGCATCCACGGCGTCACGGGCCGGGGCGAAGGCACTGGCCTCGCGTGCCTGGGCGGCCCTCTCGGCGTCACGGGCCTCGTAGGTCTGGTCGGGGGCTCCCCCACCGCCGAGCATGACGGCGCCGCCGGTGACCAGTTCCGGGGCCAGCGGGATGAGGCCGTAGGTGATGAATTCGGCGCCGCCGGAGTAGCCGACCCACCAGATATTGTCCGGATCGACGTTCTCCATGGGGAGGATGTCGGTGTACAGCAGGTCGCTGACCCACTCGACGTTCTTCGGGATCTCGTACCACCAGATCGGCTCGCCGTACTCGGAGACGGAGGGGGAGTGGGGCGCGACGAGGACCATGTTGTGGGACGCGGCCACGGCCGCCTGACAGTTCATCGAGCGGCCGGGGTAGTAGTACTCGTAGGCGCCGTCACCGTGGAGGCGGACGACCACGCCCACGGGCCGGGAGAAATCGACGTCGCGGGTGAACAGGTGGTACGTGCCCTCGGTGCCGGCCTCGGAGACGTGGGGGATGCCGAGGCTGACACCCTCTCCCTCAAGGCCGCCGGGGTTGGTGCGGGGATCGTCGTTGTCGAGTCCGTAGGGGCCGCAGACGGTCTCGGGTGCTGCCAGTTGCTGCTGGATGGTCTTTTGATCGGTGGTTTCCTGGGCCTGCGCCTGGGTGGCGCCGAAAGTCGGGAGAAGTGCAGTGGTGAGGGCGAGGGCTGCGGCGGCGACAGAAGCGCGCCTATGTCGTTTTGAGAGGTGAAGGACACTCATGAAGCTGAATTCTAAATGAGAATCAGATGAGGTTCTACTAAGGGGCGGGATCCGGGCGCGGGACTCGGCGATCTTTCTGCGGGGTTTCGGGGCCGGGGGGATCGAGGAGTGGGGCACCGCAGTTAGGACCTGGTGCGCGGTTCCTCCGGATCCACGTCCCCGGCGCCCGCGGTTCCGGTGCCCGCATCCCCGGAGTCCCCGGGCCCGTTCCCCGACCCCTCCCGGCCCGCGGGCTCGGTGTGCTGCACGTAGACGACGGTCGATGGCGGGTCCTCACGGTCGTAGTCGAGTTCCGGGTCCTCCTCGAGTTCCCCGTGGATCTCGTCGGCCATCTGTTCCGTGAAGACCTCGGCCGGAATATTGGATTCCCTGGTCAGCTTCGCCAGTTCCTTCTGGTGGCGCTTGGTGTAGCGCAGGCGCGGGTCCATCTTGCGCTGCAGCAGGTCACGGGCGCGCACACGGCGGCGGCCCTCCTCGCTCAGCTTGGAGCGGCCGCGCAGCCAGGCGGTGGCGAGCACGACGACCATCAGGATGCCCAGGTAGCCCAGCGCCGGGTAGACGTAGGAGACCAGATCCTTGAAGCCGAAGAAGCTCAGGCCGAAACCGATGAGGCACGCGGCGATGAAGGCCGGGCGGTAGAGCTCACGGCGGCGGCGTGTGAGGCGCTTGCCGAGCGCGTAGAACATGCCGACGGCGGTGTTGAAGATCATGCCGAAGATCACGAAGGTCATCAGGAAGCCGAGCACCGGGTGGATCCCATTGATCAGGGCGAGCACCGGCATGTCGTCTCCGCTGACCGTCTCCACCTCGAAGAACAGGGCGACCACCAGCAGCATGAGCATGATCAGGAAGAACAGTCCACCCAACAGTCCGCCCAGTCCGGCCGCCTTGGTGTCCATGAAGTTGCCGCCGATGACGATCGCCATGGACACGGCGGTCATCAGGCACAGGCCCAGGTAGTTCAGGGCGCTGAGCCACCAGTTGGGCAGGGTCGTCGCCACGTCCCGGGAGGCCAGGTTGAGTGCCGCGATGTCCGGGCGGGCGGTCACGATCGTCCAGATGGTCACCAGCAGGATGAAGATGATGACGAAGGGGGTGATCGCGCCGATGATCGCGGAGACCTTGTTCACGTCGAGCATGCCGGTCACCAGGACCAGGATGAGCATGATCGTGGCACCGACCCACACGGGCCAGCCGAACTGCTGGTTGAGGTTGGCTCCGCCGCCGGCGAACATGACGAAGCCGATGCAGAAAAGCGTGGCGATGGTCGCGATGTCCAGGATCCAGGAGACCGTCCGGTTGGAGATCCGGCTGAGCACCGCCATATGCTCCTTGGCCTGGAAATAACTGCCGAGCTGCAGCACCGCGATACCGCTGAGGACCATCAGTACCGAGGCGACCACGGCTCCGACGATGCCCCAGGTTCCGAACGCCACGAAGAACTGCAGGGTTTCCTGGCCGGAGGCGAAGCCGGCTCCCACGATGACGCCGGTGAACGCCAGCGCGATGCCGATTGCACGTCTTAACATGAGAAAACTACTCCTGAAATTTGTCGCGCCCGCCCCGGCGTCTGTGCGGGGGCGGCCCGGCGCGCGGATCTCCGCACGCCGAACTTCCAGTTAAGTCGGAATTCATCTGGTTTTCCCGTGTCGTCTCCGGGGAGGGGCCGGCCCCGTGGTGAACGGGGACGATGTTTGCGCAGGGTCTACCGCACGGGGTCCGGTTTGATAACCGATTGGCAACAATTACGGGACAGGGCGGGGTAGCGGTGGCCGGAGGGGATCCCCCTGCGTCGCCGTCCGCCGTCAGGCGCCGTCGCCCGGCCCGTCCGTGGCCTCGATGAGATCCTTGCGGGCGCGTGCCACGCGGGAGCGGATGGTGCCCACGCGCACTCCGGCGATCTTCGCGGCCTCCTCGTAGGTGTAGCCGAGCACCTGGGTGAGGATGAGCGCCTCGCGGCGCTCATCGGGCAGGGCGTCGATAAGCGTGCGGACGTCAATCCATTCGCTCCACGACGTCGCGTTGGCCCCCTCTGAGGGGGTGGTGGCGGCAGCGTCCTCGTACTCGGTGGCGGATTTGCGGGGCCGAGCCATGTCGTGGCGGATATTGTCCACCCACACCCGCCGGGCGAGCGAGAGTAGCCAGGTGCGTGCCGACGAACGCGCGGCGAAGCGGGGGAGCGCGCCCATCACCCGCAGATAGGTCTCCTGGGTCAGATCGTCCGCGACATCGCGGCCGCCGAGGTGGGCGAGCAGTCGCCACACGTCCCCCTGGGTCGCTCTGATGAACTCCGTGAGCGCGGTGCGATCCCCCCGGCCGGCCGCCAGGGCCAGCTCAGTGACGCGCTGGTCATCGCGCTCAGGGGGAGAGGTCATAGGTGAAGAGGATACCAGTGGGCCATCCGGCCATCGCCGGGCAAAAGCCCGCACATAGGTCCAATACTGGCAGTTTAAGACGGGACCGTTATTTATAAGTTGACCTTGCAAGCGGACGGACTTTTATATAGTCTATCAATCAAGCGATACCGATAGGTAAAGCCGTAGTTCGAGAAGGAGTCAGGATATGACGAATAACCAGCCGCAGGAGTCGGCCGCCGACCAGATCCTCAACAAGGGGATGCGCCCCGCTCCGGAGGGCCCGAGCACCCGCCTCGGCGGTGCCCCCGTCGCCTCCGAGAACATCTCCATCACCGCCGGCCCGCAGGGCCCGAATGTCCTCAACGACATTCACCTGATCGAGAAGCTCGCACACTTCAACCGTGAGCGCGTCCCGGAGCGCAACCCCCACGCCAAGGGCCACGGCGCCTTCGGTGAGCTGCACATCACCGAGGACGTCTCCAAGTACACCAAGGCCGCCCTCTTCCAGCCGGGCACCGTCACCCCGCTGGCGATCCGCTTCTCCACGGTCGCCGGCGAGCAGGGTTCGGGCGACACCTGGCGAGACGTCCACGGCTTCGCCCTGCGCTTCTACACCACCGAGGGCAACTACGACATCGTCGGCAACAACACCCCGACCTTCTTCCTGCGTGACGGCATCAAGTTCCCGGACTTCATCCACTCGCAGAAGCGGCTCGGCGCCAACGGCCTGCGCGACGCCAACATGCAGTGGGACTTCTGGACCCGTTCACCGGAGTCCGCCCACCAGGTCACCTACCTGATGGGTGACCGCGGCACCCCGAAGACCTCCCGCCACCAGGACGGTTTCGGTTCCCACACCTTCCAGTGGATCAACGCCGAGGGTGAGCCCGTGTGGGTGAAGTACCACTTCAAGACCCGCCAGGGCTGGGAGACCTTCACCGATGAAGAGGCCGCCGAGATGGCCGGCGCCAACGCCGACTACCACCGCGAGGACCTCTACGAGGCCATCGAGAACGGCGATTTCCCCGTCTGGGACGTCAAGGTCCAGATCATGCCGGTCGAGGATGCCGAGAACTACCGCTTCAACCCCTTCGACCTGACCAAGACCTGGTCCCAGAAGGACTACCCGCTCATCCCGGTCGGCTACTTCGTGCTCAACCGCAACCCGAGGAACTTCTTCGCGCAGATCGAGCAGCTGGCCCTGGATCCGGGCAACCTCGTCCCGGGTGTCGGCCTGTCCCCGGACCGCATGCTGCAGGCCCGCGTGTTCGCCTACGCGGACGCCCAGCGCTACCGCATCGGACCGAACTACCAGCACCTGCCGGTGAACCAGCCGGTCAACCCGGTCAACACCTACAGCCATGAAGGCCCGATGCAGTACCAGTTCAACGGTGCCGAGGAGCCGGTCTACTCCCCGAACAGCTCCGACAAGGGGATGGGCTACCTGGACGACGGCGAGTCCTCCTCCTCCGGTCGGAGCTACGGTGCGGCCAACGACCTGTACATCGCCGTTGACCCCCACGGCAACGACCTGACCCGTGCGGCCTACGTGCAGCACGCCGAGGACGGCGACTTCGTCCAGCCCGGCATCCTCTACCGCGAGGTGCTGGACGACGGCGAGAAGGAGCGTCTGGCCCACAACATCACCAACGCCATGATCGGCGTCTCCCCCGAGGTCGAGGAGCGCTGCTACTGGTACTGGACCCAGGTCGACGAGAACCTCGGCGCCCGCGTGCGCGAGCTCTTCGCCGGTAAGAAGGGCAACGACGACAAGCTCACCGCCACCGCCGACTAAGGCTGTGCGCACCGGCCGGCTGTGACAGCGGCCGAGGGGCGTGACCACCCAACCGTGGTCACGCCCTTTTTTCATGCCCGCGGGCGGGCCTCTTCCCGGGAAGAGATCCGTCCGGCGCCGCGTCCCCGTGCCCCCGGTGTCGGTGCGCCTTACCCCCGACCCACCCGGGCGGGCGATAGTTTCGAGGCATGAGCCAACCCGCCTCCCGCTCCTCCGTCCGACCGCGCGCCCGCAGTCTCCTGCTCGCGCTGGTGCTCGTGCTTCCCCTGATCATCGGCGCCGCCGTCGCGGCCGTCGCTGATCTGGATCCCGCCCGCACCTGGAGCGCAGGCGACGAGGCGTCGGGGGCGCCGGCCGTGGCCTCTCCCGCGGGCATCGACCCGGCCGAGCTCGTCGACGCCCGCCGCGCCGCCGGTGAGGCCGCCACCCAGGCCGGTTTCCTCACCACGGGCACCGGCGAGCTGGTCGACGGCACGGGGCAGATGCGGGAGGAGGCCGCCGTGATCCCGGAGCAGTTCGACGAGGCCGTCACCGGCGCACAGCAGCTCGCCGACGGCCTGGTCCAGCTGCAGGCGGGCACCGGCCGGCTGGGCAGTGGGGCGACTGAGGTGGCCGACGGCGTCGGGCAGGCCGTCGACCAGGTGGTCGGGCTCGGCGCGCTGCAGGGCCAGCTCGTGGAGGCGATCAACCGCACGGTGCGCGACCTGGAGGGCAGCGACGATCCGCGGCTCACCGAGGCGCGGCAGCAGCTGATCGACCTGCGCGGCCAGGTGGAGACAATCCAGCTCAACGGGCCGGTCGCCGATCAGCTCACCGCCCTGAAGGACGGTGCCCGGGAGATCGCCAATCAGCTCAACGTCCCCGGCTACGCCTTCCACGACGGCATCTACTCCGCCACGAAGGGCGCGCAGGACCTTGCCTACGGGCTCTCGCAGTCCCAGGGCGGCATCGACGAGGCGATCGCCGGTGTGGAGTCCCTCGATGACGGGGCCCAGCGCCTCGACCAGATGGCCACCCGGACCGACGAGAAGGTCGATGCCGTACAGCGCGCACTACCGGTCGTCCAGGCCACCCCGCAGGCCACCGCCGACGGCCAGGCCCTCGAGGATGAGCCGGCCCGCGCGCTCACCCCGCTGTACGCGATGTTCATCGCCGCACTGGTCATGCTGGGCGGGGCCGCCCTGGGGGTCGCGGCGCGGCTCGCATCCGGCCGTCGCGTGGTGATTCTCGCCGCCGGCACGCTCGGCCTCACCGCGCTCGGGGTCGTCTGCCTCGCGCTCGTCGCCACGGGCCTGACGGTCGCCACCGGCGCGCTGGCGGCCGTCGTGCTGGCACTCGGCGTGCTGGCCTCGGCGGTGCTGACGCGGGTGACGATCGCCGTGCTCGGAGCGGTTGTCGGCGGGGTGCTCGCCGCCGTGGGCGGTATCGCCCAGGTCGGGCTGGTCGGCTGGGTGTGGAAGTCCGCCGCGGCCGCCGACATCGCCGTGGTCTGGCAGGTCCTGGCCAACCTCCTGCCGTTGAACTGGGCGACCTCCGCATTGACGGCCCTGGGCAACGGCGGTTCCGGGCAGGCGCTGTGGTTGGCCGTGGGCGTGCTGGCGGCCATCGCGGTCATCGGCCTCGCCGCCGGCCGCATGGTGTTCCCGGCCGCGGCAGCTTCCGTGACGATGCCCGCGGTGACCGGGTCTGAGCCGGCCGAAGGGGAGGGGCACGGCCCGGTGGGGGACACCGCCGTCTACGCCGGGCTCGGGGAGGCCGGCCACTCCCGGTAGGCGGTCACCGCTCAACCTCGCCGGGAGCGGGCCCGGCGGGCGGTGGGGAAACGAAGAAGCCCCCGATCAGATTTCTCTGATCGGGGGCTTGCCTGTGGTCGGGATAACAGGATTTGAACCTGCGACCTCCTCGTCCCGAACGAGGCGCGCTACCAAGCTGCGCCATATCCCGTGTACCTCTCGGTGCCCGGATAACGTTAGCCCACAACGTATTGAAGAAGCAAAACGGCAGGGCAGTCGGGTTATTGCCGGGCTGTTCCCGAGCGGCTACTCCGGTCGTTCCATGATGCGCAGCAGGGTGGCCGACGGGCGGCAGAACAACCGCGCGGGGGCGTACTTGGAGGTGCCCAGCCCGGTGGACACGTGCATCAGCATCGGGCCGAACTCGTGCAGCCCGGCCACGCGTCTGCGGTCGATCCCGCAGTTGGTCACGAGCGCCCGGCCGCCCGGCAGGCAGATCTGCCCGCCATGGGTGTGCCCGGACAGGGACAGCTGGTAGCCGTCCTCGGCGAACCGGCCCAGTACCCGCGGCTCCGGGGTGTGCAGCAGGGCCAGCGAGAGGTCGGAGTCCCGGTTGGGTGGGCCGGCGATCTCGTCGTAGTCGTCCAGGTCGTGGTGCGGGTCGTCGACACCGGCGGCGGCGATGCGCACCGGGCCGACCTGGAACTCGTGCCGGGTGTGGGTGGCGTCGCGCCACCCGTGCTCGATGAAGGCCGCGCGCATGTCCCGCCACGGCAGGTCGATGTAGGAGGGGACGCGCTTGCGGCCCACCAGGTAGCCGAACGGGTTGGCCAGCCGCGGAGCCCAGTAGTCGTTGGTGCCGAAGACGAACATGCCCGGGCGTTTGAGCAGTGGGCCCAGGGCGCGCAGCACGTCGGGGACGGAGCGCTCGTCGGAGAGGTTGTCGCCGGTGTTGACCACCAGGTCAGGCTGGAGGGCGTCGAGCGCGGAGACCCACGCGATCTTGGTCTGCTGGCCGGGGATCATGTGCAGGTCGCTCACGTGCAGCAGCTTGAACTCCCCGGCTCCGCGCAGGGCGCCGGGCGCCAGCAGCGGCAGGTCGATCTGCTTGAGCTCGAATTTGGTGAGCTCCGAGTGCCCCCAGGCCGCCAGGCCGGCTCCGGTGGCGGCACCCGCGCCGACGACGGCGGCGACGTTCCCGAGGACGCGCTTGGCTGAAGTATTCACCTGCCCAACCCTACCCGGCGGGTATCTTGGGCTACATGAGCCAGCTCAAAGAAACCATCCGCGCCGACCTGAAGACCGCCATGAAGGCCAAGGAGAAGGAGCGTACCGGCACCATCCGCATGCTGCTGGCCGCCATCCAGGCCGAGGAGACCACCGGAACCAAGCACGAGGCCACCGACGAGGACATCCTCAAGGTCATCGCCCGCGAGATCAAGAAGCGCCGCGAATCCGCCGAGATCTACACCGTCAACGGCCGCCAGGAGCTCGCCGAGGCCGAGCTCGCTGAGGTGGCCGTCCTGGAGGACTATCAGCCGAAGCAGCTTGACGACGCCGAGCTCGACCAGCTCGTCGACGAGGCCCTGACGTCCGTCGAGTCCGAGACCGGAGAGGCCCCGACCATGAAGCAGATGGGGCAGGTCATGAAGGCCGCCACCGCCAAGGCCGCCGGCCGGGCCGACGGCAAGCGCCTGTCGGCCGCCGTCAAGGCCCGCCTGGCCGGTTAATTCCGGTTCACACCCCGCCGGCTACAGCCCGAAGGCGTCGAGCAGTCGGTTGGTGAACTGGTCGATGTCGTCCTGGGTGATCTGCGGCCGGGCCGGGGAATCCTGGCGGGACGGGGCGGATTCGCCGCCGTTGCCGCGCCCGGCCTCCGGCTGGGGTTCCGGGGCGGGGCGGGTGCCGTCGGACACCTCGAGGATCACCATGCCGCCGGGGCCGAGCGTCCCGCCCTCGGGGAGCGCACGGAGGACGTGGCCGCGCGGCGTGCCGTTACCGGCCACGGTGCGGGTGGTCACCTGGTAGCCCTGGTCCTCCAGGAGACGACGGGCCTCGGCCTCGGTCAACCCGGTGGCGGAGGAGACCGTCTGCTGCGCGGCGCCCTGGCCGTAGCGGGGATCGTCCTGGGGCAGGGTGCCCTGCCGGGCCTCCGGAAGCTGGTTGGCCATGGCGAACCAGGAGCGGGCCGGCTCCAGCCCGCCGTAGAGGCTGCCGGTGGAGCACTGGCGCACCGGGGAGGTGCACAGCGGGGTGGTGTTGGTGCCGTCGTTGTAGATGTACGGCGCGGCCGAGATATTCGAGTTGAAGGCCAGGAAGGCCGAGGACTGGTTGGACTCGGTGGTGCCGGTCTTCGCGGCGAGTTCACCGCTCCAGCCCATGGCACCGGCTGCGGCCGCGGCGGTGCCGTACTCGATGTCACCCGCCATGCCGACGGACAGGGCGTTGGCCACATCGGTGTCCACGACGTCCTCGCAGGCCGGGCGCTCGAGGAAGACCTCGTTGCCCTCGCGGTCGACGACGGATTCGATCGGGTTCGGCTCGCACCAGCGGCCACCGGAGGCGATCGTGGCGCCGACATTGGACAGCTCCAGCGGATTCACCGCGGTGGGGCCGAGGGTGTAGGAACCCAGGTTGGCCTCCTTCATGTACTCGGCGATGGAGCGCTCCCCGTCGTGGCTGCCCGGCACCTCGTAACTGCGCAGACCTAGGGCGACGGACATGTCGACGACCGCGTCCACGCCGACCTCCTCGATGAGCTGCACGAAGGTGGTGTTGGGGGAGTGGGCCAGCGCCTCCGCCAGTGTCATGCGCGGGGCGTAGGTGCCGGCGTTCTCCACGCAGTAGGTGTTGGCCGGGCAATTGGCCGCGCCGCCCGAACCCAGGCCGCGCGCCTCGTAGCGGGCGGGCACGTCCAGCATGGTGTCGAGGCCCATGCCCTGGTCAATGGCCACCGCGGCGGTGAAGATCTTGAAGATGGAGCCGGCGCCGTTGCCCACCATGGAGCTCGGCTGCGGCAGCATGGTCTCGCCCTCCTCCAGGTTGAGGCCGTAGTCGCGGGAGGAGGTCATGGCGAGGATGTCGCGGGAGTCCTGGCCGGGCTCGATGACGTTGATGACCTCGGCCACGCCCGGCTGGTCCGGGTTCACGTGGCTGACCGCCGCCTGGTGGGCCGCCTGTTGGACCTGCGGGTCCAGGGTGGTGGTGACCGTGTAACCGCCGGTGCTCAGTTCCTCACGGCTGAGCCCCTTCGAGTCCAGGTAGGTCAGGGCGTAGTCACAGAAGAAGCCGCTGTTGTCGGCCGCGATGCAGCCGTTGGGCAGGGTGGCCGGCAAATCCAGGACACCCAGCGGCTCCTGCTTGTGGGCGTCGGCCGTGGCCTGGTCGATGTAGCCGACGGTGACCATCGACTGCAGCACGGTGTTGCGGCGCTCGGTCGCGCCCTCGGGGTTGGTGTAGGGGTTCAGCGCCTCCGAGGACTGCACCATGCCGGCCAGCATCGCCGACTGTGGCACGTTGAGCTCGGCAGCGGAGATGCCGAAGTAGGTGCGGGCGGCGGCCTCGATGCCGTAGGCGTGGTTGCCGAAGGGCACGAGGTTGAGATAGCGGGTGAGGATCTCGTCCTTGCTCAGGTTCTGGTCCAGATCCGAGGCCATGCGCATCTCGCGCAGCTTGCGGGGAACGGACTGCTCGACGGCCGCGGCCCGCTCCGCGTCGTCGTCCGCGGCGACCAGCAGCAGGAAGTTCTTCACGTACTGCTGGTTGAGGGTCGACGCGCCCTGTTCGACGCCGCCGGCCAGCACGTTGGTGAGCATGGCCCGGGCGGTGCCCTGCATATCCACGCCGTCGTGCTCGTAGAAGCGGTGATCCTCGATGGCGACGATCGCGTCCTTCATGTGCTGGGAGATCTCGTCGCCGTCAACCTCGTGGCGGCGCTGGTCGAACACCCAGGCCATCGGTTCGCCGGTGGAGTCCGTGATCGTGGTGACGCCCGGGGCGGTGCCGTCGGTCAGATCCGCGAGGTTGGACTCCATCGTCTCGTTTGTCCGGGCGATCGCCACGCCCGATATCCCCGCGACGGGGGCGAGCGAGAGGGCGCCGACTACGGCGGCGGCGACGACGGCGCCGCCGATCTTGGCCAGGGATTTTGTAACAGACACGCTCCATACCCTACGCAGTGACGGGGGGATGTGGGAACCCGGGAATCCCCCCACAAGGTGTGACATGGTCGACAGGCTGTGAAACCTGTGAATACACTTACACACACTGCGAGGAGCAGAACGTTACAAGGTCGAGACGTAAGGTCGGAAGGAGAGCACGATGACAGCAACACTCGCGGGAGAGGGACAGAGACTCCCCCCCGGCAGGACCGCACCGGTCACCAACTGTCAGCAGGAGCTCAACTTCGAGCGCGGTGAATGGGTTACGCAGGCCAAGTGCCGCAGCGGGGATCCGGACGCCCTGTTCGTCCGCGGCGCCGAGCAGCGCAAGGCCGCCGTCATCTGCCGTCACTGTCCCGTGGTGCTGGAGTGCCGCGCCGACGCCCTGGACAACCGGGTGGAGTTCGGCGTGTGGGGTGGGCTGACCGAGCGTCAGCGCCGGGCCCTGCTGCGGAAGAACCCCCACATCACCAACTGGGCCGAGTACCTGGCCTCCGGTGGGGAGCTGACCGGTATCTGAACGAAGGCAACGAAGGTACTGTGTCTGGCATGACTACTTGGGAATACGCCACCGTTCCGCTGCTCACCCACGCCACGAAGCAGATCCTTGACACCTGGGGTGAGGACGGCTGGGAGCTCGTCACCGTCATGCCCGGGCCGAACCCGGAGAATGTCGTCGCCTACATGAAGCGGGAGAAGAACTGATGAGCGTCTCGGATCAGCTCGCCCGCCTGGATCTCACCCTGCCCACCGTGGCCGCCCCGGTGGCGGCCTACGTCCCGGCCGTCCGGACCGGCAATCAGGTGTGGACATCGGGCCAGCTGCCCTTCGTCGACGGGGAATTGCCCGCCACCGGCAAGGTCGGCGCCGAGGTCACCGCCGAGACCGCCGAGCGGCTCGCACGGACCGCGGCGCTCAACGCCCTGGCCGCGGTCGATGCGCTCGTCGGCGTGGACCGGATCACCCGGGTCCTCAAGATCGTCGGTTTCGTCTCCTCCGCCGAGGGGTTCACCGGTCAGCCGGGCGTGATCAACGGCGCCTCCAACCTCATGGGTGAGATCTTCGGCGAGGCCGGTGCTCATGCCCGTTCCGCCGTCGGCGTGGCTGAGCTGCCGCTGGGCTCGCCCGTCGAGGTCGAGCTCATCGTCGAGATCGAGGACTAGAACCGCCTGCTGAACACGGGACCGGGGGCAGGGGCTGCCCCGGTCACTCCGGTTCGGCGGAACATGCTCAGGCAGCTAAGCTGGGGGTCATGGAGCACCCCGCTTACAGCCAGCTTCGACCGGTCACTGATTCCGTGTCTGTCGTTCTGTGCCCGAATCCGGGCTACGCCGCCCTTGAGGGCACGAACTCCTGGGTCGTCCGGGCCGCGGAGGATGAGCGCAGCATCGTCATCGATCCCGGCCCCGAGGACGAGGGCCAACTGAACGTGCTCGGCGCCAAGGCCGCCGGGGTCGGTCTGGTGCTGCTGACCCACCGCCACCACGACCACGCCGACGGGGCCAGCCGGTTCCGTCAGCTGACCGGTGCCCCCGTCCGCGCCTGGGACCCCACCTATTGCAGTGGTGGTGCACGGCTCGTGGACGGCGAGATCATCACCATCGAGGGCGTGACCCCGCAGATCGAGGTCGTGCACACCCCCGGCCACACGTCCGACTCCGTCTGCTTCTTCATCTGGTCGGGCGAGGCCGGTTCCTCCACCCTCGAGGGCATCATCACCGGCGACACCATCGCCGGTCGCCACACCACCATGATCTCCGAGACCACCGGCGACCTGGGCGACTACTTCGCCACCCTCCAGATGCTCGAGGAGCGCGGCAGGGGCATCCCCCTGCTGCCGGGCCACGGCCCGGAGGGTGTCGATGTTTCGGCCTACGCGCGCAAGTACCTCGACCGCCGCCAGCACCGTCTCGACCAGATCCGGCAGATCTGGGCCCGTCGCGGCGCGGACGTCGACCTGAAGACCCTCATCGACGAGATGTACGACGACGTCGATCCCGTCCTGCGGGGCGCCGCCGAGCAGTCCACCCGCGTCGCGCTGCGCTACCTGGCCGCCCACGGCGAGTCGTAGGGCTCAACGGGCGGAAACACTGAAAGCCGGACCAGCTGGTCCGGCTTTCAGTGTTTCCGGCGCTTCTGGCGTGGGCGGTGGCCCGTGCCCGGCGGCCCCCGGTTAGCGGGCGCGCTTGGCCAGGTGCTCGGGGTCGACGATGAGCACGGACTTGCCCTCGACACGGATCCAGCCGCGGTGGGCGAAGGTGGCCAGGGCCTTGTTCACGGTCTCGCGGGAGGCGCCGACGAGCTGGGCGATCTCCTCCTGTGTCAGGTCGTGGTTGACGCGCAGGGCGCCACCCTCCTGGGAACCGAAGCGGTTGGCCAGCTGTAGCAGGGTCTTGGCCACGCGGCCCGGGACGTCGGTGAAGATGAGGTCGGCGAGCGAGGCGTTGGTGCGGCGCAGGCGGCGGGCCAGCACGCGCAGCAACTGCTCGGCGATCTCCGGGTGGTTGCCCACCCAATCCCGGAGCATCTCGGAGTTCATGGTGGCGGCCTGGACCTCGGTGACGCAGACCGCGGAGGACGTGCGCGGGCCCGGATCGAAGATGGACAGCTCGCCGAACATGTCGGACGGGCCCATCACGGTCAGCAGGTTCTCGCGGCCGTCGGAGGCGTGGCGGGCCAGCTTCACCTTGCCGGAGGTGATGATGTAGAGCCGGTCGCCCGGCTCGCCCTCATCGAAGATGGTGGTGCCGCGCGGGAACCGGACGGTTTCCATGTCCTTGATCAGGTTGTTGACGGCCTGGGTATCTACGCCCTGGAAAATTCCGGCGCGGGAGAGGATCTCCTGTACACCTTCCACGTTATTGCTCCTCGGTGTTGAAGTCGGCGTCGGGACGCGGGGAAAGTTGGTGACATTCGGAAGTTCCCGCGCTCGTATCGGTTCCTACACTACCGTGGAATTAATCACTAACAAGAACGGGAGGGGAATTTGTCACAATATTCCGCTGAATGACGCTAATTGGGACGGTACATCCTGAGTTTATCGGTGCGTTATATTCACCACAGTCACCGGGTGGAGGTGAAGGCTTCAGCGGGTTCCGCGGGGACCTCGACATACGTTTCGATTCCGGTCCCGTGGTCGGCGGCGATGCCGGAGTCCTCCTCCGGTTCAGTGGCGGTGGAGGTCGGGTCGGTGGAGTCGGTGTCGCGGCCGAGCACCGCGGACTCGAGGCGCTCCATCTGGCCGGCGAACACTGCGAGGACGACGGGGACGGCGACGACGAGCACAGCAGTCATGGGGAACATGGTAACCGCAGTGCGCAACGGTTGCGAGGTCGGCTGGGAGCTTGCGGGGTCGGCTGGCTAAGCTGATGGTCATGCCGCAGACCCCAGGATCGCTCACCCCACGCCGTCGTCGGCGCGTGGGCGCGCACCCTGCCGCCCGCGGTCAGGAGACGTCGCTGGGCCGCACCCGGCGTGCCCGCCGGATCAACCGCACGTTGGCCGTCGCCTACCCGGACGCGCACGCCGAGCTGGACTTCACCAACCCCCTCGAACTCCTCGTGGCCACGGTGCTCTCCGCCCAGACCACCGACGTGCGCGTCAACCAGGTCACCCCAGCGCTGTTCGCCCGCTACCCGGCGGCCGCGGACTACGCCGCCGCCGACCGTTCCGAGCTGGAGGAGATCATCCGGCCGACCGGCTTCTACCGCGCCAAGGCCGGCCACCTCATCGGGCTCGGGGAGGCGCTCGTGGGGCGTTTCGACGGGCGGGTGCCGGAGGCGCTCGAGGATCTGGTCAGCCTGCCGGGTGTGGGCCGCAAGACCGCCCACGTCGTCCGCGGCAACGCCTTCGGCAGACCGGGGCTGACGGTGGACACCCACTTCGCCCGGCTGATGGGCCGCCTGGGGCTCACCGCGGAGACCGATCCGGTCAAGATCGAGCACGCCGTCTCCGCCCTGATCGAGAAGGGCGAGTGGACGATGTTCTCCCACCGGATCATCTTCCACGGCCGACGCGTGTGCCACGCCCGCAAGGCCGCCTGCGGCGCCTGCCTGCTCGCCGCCGACTGCCCCTCCTACGGGCTCGCTGGTCCGGCTGATCCGGCGGAGGCCGAGCGACTGATCACCAGCGACGACCGTGAACACCTGCTCGCGCTCGCGGAGGTGGAGTGAGTGAACCGGCAGCTCCTGGCCGGCGTGATCGCCGCCGTGGTCGTCACCGTCGTCGTCCTCGCCGGCGCCGTCGTGCTGCTGCGCGACGTCAACGCCCCCGAGCCCGGCGCCGCGGGGGAGGCCGCGACCACCGCGCCCACCGTAGCCACCGGATCCCCGGCGGACGACACGCGTGCCGACGTCCCCGCCCGCCCTGACTGCCCCGCGACCGGTGTCGGCGGGGTGGAGCTGCCGTGCCTGGGCGCGGAGAACGGTACGGGTGATCCGGACGAGGGCACGACCGTCGCCAATGTGTGGGCCTGGTGGTGCGGGCCCTGCCGCGACGAGCTGCCCGTCTTCGAGGAGTACGCCGCCGCCCATCCCGGGCAGACGGTCGTCGGTGTCCACGCCGACCCCAACCCGGCCAACGGCGCGGCCCTCCTCAACGAGCTCGACCTGACCCTGCCCAGCTACCAGGACGACGGCAATCTCTTCGCCGGCACCCTGGGCCTGCCGGGCGTCGTGCCGATCACCGTGGTCTTCGACGACGGTGAACAGGTGGGCATGTTCCCCACGCCCTTCGACTCCGTCGCACAGCTCGAGGACGCCGTGGACGGCGCGCTCGCGAATGCCGGGGGTGGCGCATGACCGCCCCGCACGGGCCCGACCACCCGGGCCACAACGTCGACCTCCACCCGGAGAAGGCCCCGCTGTGGATGCAGCCGCTGGTGGAGCGCATGTCCACCGGTACAGTGCGCCGCCACCCGGACATCACGGGTGTCGACGCCCGCGGCCGGGGGACGGCCGACCTCAACGGCGCGCCGGCGCGCCGGGCCGCCGTCCTCATGCTGTTCTCCGGGGCGGAGACCTCCGCGGAGCTGCCGAACGATGCCGCGGTGCTGCTGACCCACCGCTCGCCGACGATGCGCTCGCACTCCGGGCAGATCGCCTTCCCCGGCGGCCGCGTCGACGACACCGACGCCAACCCCGTGGACTGCGCGCTGCGCGAGGCCTGGGAGGAGACGGGGCTGGACCGCACCACCGTCACGCCCGTCGCCCAGCTCGATGAGGTGCACATCCGCGCCTCCGGCTACCCCGTGCACCCGGTGCTCGGGCACTGGCACACGCCCTCGCCCGTGGGGGTGGTCAGCCCGGACGAGGCCGATGAGGTCTTCGAGGCCCCGGTCCTGGACCTCATTGACCCCGCCAACCGGATCATGGTCGGCTGGGACCGGTGGCGCGGCCCCGCCTTCCGCATCCGCGACTACGTCATCTGGGGATTCACGGGGGGTCTGCTGTCCGCGGTGCTCCACCAGTCCGGCTGGGCGCAGCCCTGGGATCGGGAGACCGTGCTGGACCTGCGCGACACCCTGGCGGCGTCCCGCAATAATGAGCGGCTCCGGTAGGCGTAAGATCAGCCGGAATCACCCCGCTCGTCGCGCCCAGCGCGCCCAGCAACGCCGAAGAAAGGGCCCCGCCAAGTGACACCCGCACTCATCGTCGACGGGATCATCGTCGTGATCCTGCTTCTGGCGGTCGCGGCCGGGTGGCGGCAGGGCGCGTTCGCCTCGGTGCTGTCCACCGTCGGCGTGGTCGCCGGCCTCATTCTGGGGGCTGCGCTGGCCCCGCTGGCCATGCAGCTGACCGACTCGGTGGCGCTGCGTTTCCTGCTGGCCCTGGGTACGGTGATCCTGCTGGTCGGCATCGGCAACCTGGTCGGCGGCATGATCGGTGCGTCCGTGCGCGACCGGATGCGGATGAGATCGTCGCAGACCATCGACTCGGCCATCGGCTCCGTCTTCGCGGCGGCCGCCACGCTGATCGTCGTGTGGCTGGTGTCCATCCCGCTGGCCACGGGCCTGAGCGGTCCGCCCAGTCAGGGCATCCGCGACTCCGCGATTCTCGGGTTCGTCGACCGCAACACCCCACCCGGACTGGACGAGCTGCCGACCCGGATCGCGGCGATGCTCAATGAATCCGGGCTGCCGCCGCTGACCTCGCCCTTCGAGGAACCGTCCGCCCGTGAGGTCGAGGCGCCGCGCATCAACGTCGCCGACCAGGAGCTGGTGGAGAACCTGCGGCCCTCCGTCATCCACGTCATGGGTGACTCGCAGGTCTGTCGCCGCCGGCTCATGGGTTCCGGCTTCGTCTCCGCCCCCGACTACGTGGTCACCAACGCCCACGTGGTCGCCGGTACCGAGCGGGTCCGCCTCGACACGGTCCTGGGGGTCAAGGACGCCACGGTGGTCTACTACAACCCCGACATCGACATCGCCGTCCTCCACAGCCCCGGTCTGGAGCTGCCCGTGCTGCCCTGGGCCACCGAGGCCGGCGACAGTGGCGACGACGCCCTGGTGATGGGCTTCCCGGACTCCGGTCCCTTCGAGGCCTCCCCGGCGCGTATCCGCGACCAGATCACCATCGCCGGCCCCGACATCTACGCCTCCGGCCGGGTCGAGCGCGAGGCCTACATCGTCCGCGGCTCCATCCGACAGGGCAACTCCGGCGGCCCCCTGGTCAACACCGACGGCAATGTCCTGGGCATGGTCTTCGGTGCCTCCGTCGACCAGTCCGACACGGGCTACGCCCTGACCGCCGGGGAGGTCCAGCGTCAGATCGGCGACTACACCTCGTTGACTGCGCCGGTGGATACCCAGGTCTGCGTGGCGGGATAGGACCGGGATAGGGCCCGGGCAGGGCGGGCGTGGCCTGCGCTCCCCGGTGTGCCTGGCCCCCGGGCCTGGGAGGGGATGGCGGACCTGTTGCTGGGGGAGAAACCGCGGCGAGGTGTATTTTCCGCGGAAGCATTGTGTATCCGCCCTGTTCACCCCACTCCGGGAGGCGAGATAATGCACCTTGACGGGTCGTGTGCTTCCCGGCGGAATTCCTGCTCAGCAGGTGGGTGGCCTCTCATCCGGCCGCCTCCACCGCAGTCGCCTGCCGGAACGACAAAAGCGCCAGGGCCATTCTGGCCCTGGCGCGCAGCTCCGCCCGGTCGGTGGTCGCGGCCTGTGGGGCAGCGACCCGTCCGTCACCAGAAGACGGCGACGGCGATATTGATCAGCGACAGTCCGCCCACGGCGTGGGCCAGGCCCTTGGAGACCGGCTCATCCTTGGCCACCTTGCGGCGCCCGATGATCGCGGCCACCAGCACGGCGATGAGGATCACCAGCTTGACGCCGATCTTCATGTGGTTGACCGCGCCGTCACCCATCTCCAACGACCCCACGAGCAGGAGACCGGTGACCAGCTGCACCCATGCGCCGATATGCTGCCACTGCAGCACCGTCGGCTTCCGGAAGGTCGCGAGCCAGCCACCCACGAGAGCGGCAGTGCCCAGCAGGTGCAGGAAGAGGAGCAGGGAGTGCAGAAGATCCATGGCCTCATGCTAACTTTTTCCGGGCACCGGAGCGAAACGGCAACAGTGCTGGTCGACGGGCGGGGGTGGGGCCGGCCGCCGGGGCCGGGCCACCCCGCACGCGCCCGCTAATCCGCCCGCGGTGCGACGTCGATACGCGTCAGGTAGTCCCGCACCACCCGCACGAAACCGGCGGGGTCCTCCACCTGGGGCAGGTTCTTCGTCCCGGGCACGGCGACCGTCTCCAGCCCGCCGGTGACCCGGTCGGCGGAGCGGGCCGCCAGGTGCGGCCACGCGCCCTGCGGTGGCTGGATGAGCAGGGTGGGGGCGGTGACCTTCGTGCCCATCCACTTCGCGGGCACGGCCGAGGCCAGCAGCCGGTTGTTGCGCAGGATGGCCGGGCGGGCGTTGCCGATCGCCGCCGCCCGACGTCGCAGATCGAGCAGCTCGGTGAAGCGTGGGGAGCGGTGGAACCCTGCGGCCGTGTTGAGCCGCAGTTGGCGGTGGTACGCGGCCGGGATCAGGCCCGGGAGGGAGTACAGCAGGGGGCCGGGCAGGCGGGAGAGCAGGGTGCGCGCGATCATCCACGGGAACTCCCAGGGGCGCGCGGCGATCGAGCGGCGCAGGTCCACCGGATGGGCGGAGCTGACCGAGATCAGTGCGCGCACCCGCTCCGGGTGGTTGGCGGCCAGCGCCCAGGCGATCGTGCCGCCGGTGTCGGAACCGACGACCACCGCGGAGTCGTGACCGAGCGCCAGGATGAGGCCGGAGACGTCGTCGACCGCGGTGGGCAGGTCGCCGCCGTAGGGGCCCGGGGGCTTGTCGGACATGCCGTAGCCGCGGGCGTCGACGGCCGCGACGTGGAAGCCGGTCTCCGCCAGCGGCGCGATCACCTCGGCGAAGTCGAACCAACCGCCGAAGGCTCCGTGGAGCAGCACGATGAGCGGATCCCCCGGATTGCCCGCGACGGCCGCGTGCAGGCGCAGCCCGCGGGTGTGGACCAACTGGTGGGTGAACGGGCCGGGCAGCTCCACCGTGGAGGGCGGCAGTACGGGGCGGCGGCTCGTCGGCACGGGTCTCCTCGGGCGGGGTCGGGCTCGGGATGGGGGAGGGCAGGCTGCGCGGCGGGGATGTCTCAGCGGGGATGCTTCAGCGGGCTGCGCGGGGGACGAAAAAGCCCGCCCGGTGGGTGGCCACGGACGGACTGCAGGGGTGTGCCGCTAGCTGTACAGGCCGCGGTTCTTGCCCTCGATCCGCTTGGTGGCCTGGCCGGGCACCAGGTTCTTCAGTTCATTGACTGATTCGATGGTGGCCTTCGGCGCGCTGATCTTCTTGACCTTGCGCCAGCCGAACAGGGCCAGGCCGGCGGCGATGACGATCATCACGAGGAAGACGATGAGGAAGGCGGCCCACGGCTCGAGCCACAGGGTCAGCAGCATGGCGACGAAGAAGAAAAAGAAGAACGAGCTGTACAGGGCGATGACGCCCGCGGCGCCGAACAGGCCACCGCCGATCGCGCCCTTCTTCGCCTCGCCGGCCAGCTCGGTCTTGGCCAGCTCCAGCTCGGCGCGGAACAGGCGCGACATCTGGGATGTCGCGTTGGAGACCAGCTCGCCGATGGAGTTCTCGCCCGCCCGGGTGGCGTCGACGTCGCTGAGCGGAATCGAGCTGACCTTCGACGAGAAGTCCTGGGGTCCGTCAGTGAAGAGTCCGTTGTTGCTCACGATGTGCCTTCCTCCGGGTGATCGACTGGGGTTGTCGCGGTACTGCCAGTTCAGTGTAGTTGTAGCCAATCGTGCCACGGATTGCCCGATCGTGTGTGATCGGCGGGGCCCGGCCACAACCGTCCGACAGCTATCGTAATTGATATGCCCACCGATGACCCGCTATCGCCCCTGCTCTCGCTCGGGGACATCACCCAGCTCGCCGCCGCCGCCACCGGGGCGGTCGCCGCCGTGCACCGCCGCCCGGTCAATCTCCGGCGCGCGGAGATCACCGGTTCCGAATCGGTGCTGCGGGGTGCGCGCACCTCGGCGCTTCTCGACGGCGCGCAGGTCACCCTCGACGCCGAGCCCACCGGCATGCTCGGGCAGGCGATCAGCGTCTACGGGCTGCTGGCGCCTGATTCCCTGCAGACCTCCGCGCGCACCTTCAACCGTGCCCCGCTGCAGATCCTGGCGCGCATGGACACCCTCGCCGGCGGCGACGGGGTGCCGGCGACCCCGGACGGGGCCGGGCGGCTGCGGGTGCTCGCGCAGGTGATCGGTTCCGGGGCGCACCCGGCGCTGCTCCCGCAGATCGTCCACGGGGAGATCCTGGCCCGGGAGATCTTCGGCGGGCGCAGCGGGGTCATCGCCCGGGCGGCGGGCCGGCTGGCGGCGGTGGCCACCGGCTTCGACCCGCGCGGCCTGGCGGTGCCGGAGCCGTGGCTCAACCGCCACCGCGGTGACTATGAGCGGGCCGCGGCAGGATTCGCCGAGGGGCCCGAGGGGGTGCGGGTCTTCGTGGAGCTGCTATTGCGGGCCTGGACCGCCGGGGCCGAGGAGGCCGAGGCGATCGCGCGGGCGGCGTCGTAGCGGGGCGTCGTGGCGGGCGGCGTCGACAAGCGGTGCCGGCCCGTCTCAGGCGCTGCCGCGCCGGCCCCGCTGGGCCCACCAGATTCCGCCGACGACGCCGGCGGTGACCGCGGCGGCCACCCCCGCGCCGATGCCGACCTCCTTGGTCGAGGGCATCTGGAACAGCGGCACCGGATTCTTGAAGATGCGGATCTCCCAGCCGCGTTCCAGGGCCGCCTTCTTCATGGCACGGTCCGGGTTGACGGCCACGGGATTGCCCACGGTCTCGAGCATGGGCAGGTCGGTCGCCGAGTCGGAGTAGGCGTAGCTGGCGGCGAGGTCGTAGCCGTGCTCCTCGGCGAGCCGGGCGATGGCCTCGGCCTTGGCGTCGCCCTTGCAGTAGAAGAGGAGCTCACCGGTGAAGCGGCCGTCCCGGATCTCCAGCTCGGTGGCCACCACCCGGTCGATGCCGAGTTCGGCGCCGATGAGTTCGACGAGCTGGGTCGCCGAGGCGGAGAGGATGATGACGTCGTGGCCGGCGTTGTGGTGGAAGGTGATCAGCTCGCGGGCCTCGGCGTAGATCGCCGGGGTGACCACGTGGTGCATGGTCTCCTCGGCGATCTGCCGCACCTGTTCATCGGACCAGCCGGCCACCATGGCGGCGAGCTGGTCACGGGTGGTGTCCATCTGCTCACTGGACTGGCCGGCGAACATGTAGGTCGCCTTGGCCAGCGACATCTGGAGCGCCTCCGTCGGGGTGATCAGGCCGCTGTGCATGAACTCGCGGCCGAAGGCGAAGGCCGAGGAGGTGGCGATGATGGTTTTGTCCAGGTCGAAGAAGGCCGCCACGCGGGGGGTGGGGGCCTGTTCTGCAGGGCGGGACCCGGTTGTCATGGACCCATAGTGTAGACCTCGTTTCCCCGAGAAGTAAGAGGCAGTTGTTGCAGACGTGAATGATGTGGTTGAGGAGGTGTGGGGGAGGGGGAACGAACGGGGTTCCCGGATCTGATCCCGGGTGCCCCCGGGGACCCGAAAGAGGTTTCGGGGAAAGTCGGGCCGGGTATTGTCACAGGGGCTGAGATATGCCATAATTCTTCGTGCAAGGCCCCGATATACCGTGCGGCCTGCCCCGGCACACCCCCCGAGGCCGGGTTACGACGGCCCGCGCACACCCCCCCGAGGCGCGGGCCGTCCCTTATTTTTCACCCCACCGCGAGTATGGACCGCGGTGGGGTTTTCCGTGCGCCGGGCCGCCGGGTTATCCACAGAACCGCGTTGATACGTCATCCAACTGCCGGGTACTCCACAGGCCGCCGCGCACCCCGTTGAGCCCGCCGGGGGACGGGGAGAAGGTGGGGCCATGACCGAGACCCACCACCCGAGCACCAGCCGCTCCGAGGCCTTCATCCTCGTCGCCGTCGGCGACCCGGTGACCCACCCGGAGGCGATGCACGTCGCCGCGGCCACCGGCCACCAGGTCGTCGACACCGTCGACCCGCGCGACGTGACCCGCCACTTCCCGCGTGCCGACGCCATGCTCGTCGACGCCGAGACCGCCGGCCACGTCGCCACCCTGGGCCGGCGGGAGCGCATCTACTTCCTGGCCCCGGACCCGGGGCCGGTGGACTGGCGCGCCGCCCTGACCTGCCACGCCGACCAGGCCTTCCTGCTGCCCGCGCAGGCCCCGGAACTGCTCGCCGAACTCGGCCACGCCAGCGCCCCGCACGCCGGGGCGGACGCGGGTCCGGCCGGCGGTCGGGAGCGGCGCCCGGGCACCGGTGGGGTAGGCGGCACCGTCATCGCGGTCACCGGCTCCTGCGGCGGCGCCGGGGTCTCCACGCTGGCCGGGTCCGTCGCCCGGCTCGCCGCCCAGGGGGAGGCCGGGGCCGTGACGCTCGTCGACGGCGTCGGCAATTCCGGCGGCCTCGACCTGCTACTCGGTCTGGAGGACACCTCCGGCGCCCGCTGGCCGGACCTGCGCCTGGGGGAGGGGGCCGTGGCCGCCGAGGATCTGCGCGCCGCGCTGCCGGCCACCCGCGACGGCATCGCCGTGCTCGCCGCCGCCCGCTCCGCCATCGCCGACCCCTTCACCCTCGACCCGCAGGCCGTGACCACGGTGCTCGACTCCCTGCGGGCGGGGACCGGGACCACCGTCGTCGACCTGCCGCCCGACGGTCTGCTCAGCGCGTCGGGCGAGGCGGTCCTCGACACCTGCGGACAGGTCGCGCTCGTCGTGCCCGCCGAAGTGCGCCCCGCGGCCGCGGCGGCCCGGCTGACCGCCCAGCTGGCGCGCACCCGCACCCCGGTCGCCGTCATCGCCCGCCACCGCGGCTGGTCCGGGCTCACGCCCGCCGACCTGGAGAAGGTCGCCCGCGCGGACGTCGTCGCCGAACTCGGAACCGTCGCCCGCCTGCCGCGCACCGTGGAGTTGACCGGCCTGCCCGAACAACTGCCCAGACCACTGGCCACCGCCGCCCGGGCGGTCCTCGACGAGGCGGGGGTGGCGTGATGGACTCCCACGACGGACTCCTCGAACGCGTGCAACGCCGCCTGGCAGAGGAGCCCGACGTAGCCGGCGACCCCACCGAGCTGGCCCGACTCGTGCGCGCCGAGGCCGGGGTGATCAGCGACGTCGACGTGCTCGACCTGCTGCGCCGCCTGCGCCACGACTCCACCGGCGTCGGCCTGCTCGAACAGCTGCTCACCCAGGACGGGGTCACCGACATCGTGGTCAACGGACCCCGGGGCGTGTGGTTCGACCGCGGCCGCGGCCTGGAACGCGCGCAACTGTCCTTCGGCTCCGACGCCGAGGTCCGCCAGTTGGCCACCCGCCTGGCCGTGGCCTGCGGGCGCCGCCTGGACGACGCCCAACCCTTCGCCGACGGCCGCCTGGCCCGCGACGACGGCAGCTCCATCCGCGTGCACGCCCTGTTGTCCCCGCCCGCGGAGGCCGGCACCTGCCTGAGCCTGCGGATGCTGCGGCAGGCGACCACCACCCTCGACCAGCTGGTCGGCCGCGGCACCCTCGGGGAGGACACCGCCGACCTGCTGCGCGCGGTCGTCGAGCAGCGCCAGGCCTTCCTCGTCGTCGGCGGTACCGGATCCGGCAAGACCACGATGCTGGCGGCCCTGCTCGCCGAGGTCGGCCACGACGAGCGCATTATCTGCATCGAGGACACCGCCGAGCTCCACCCGCCGCACCCGCACGTGCTCAACCTGGTCTCCCGCTCCCACAACATCGAGGGCCGCGGCGAGATCACCATGTCCGACCTGCTGCGCCAGGCCCTGCGGATGCGCCCCGACCGCATCGTCGTCGGCGAGATCCGCGGGCCCGAGGTCGTGGACCTGCTCGCCGCGCTCAACACCGGCCACGACGGCGGGGCCGGCACCATCCACGCCAACTCCCTGGCCGAGGTCCCCGCCCGCATGGAGGCGCTCGCCGCCCTCGGCGGGCTCGACCGCACCGCGCTGCACTCCCAGCTGGCGGCGGCGGTCGACGTCGTCATCGCCATGCGGCGGGAGACCGACGGGCGGCGCCGCGTCCACCAGATCGGCGTGCTCGGCGGCAACCCCGTCACCGCCCGTGTCGTGTGGGACGCCGACCACGGCGCCCTCGACGGCTTTGCCGAACTCAGCGGGGAGGCGCCGTGACCGCCGTCCTGTTGCTCGCCGCCGCGCTCATCCCCGGCGCCCCGAACCCCGCCGGCCGCATCACCCGCGGTGGCCGCCCACGCCACCTGCCCGGGGCACTCGTACCCGCGGCCGTGTTCGTCGGGGTCGTCGTCTTCCTCACCGTCGGCCGGCTGAGTGTGGCCGTCGCCACGCTGATCGCCGTGGCCACCGCCGTCTGGAGCGTGCGCGAGCTGCACCGCGGGCGCCGGGCGCGGCGTCGGCAGGCGGCCACCGCCACCTTCCTCGGCCATCTGGTCGGGCAGCTGCGCGCCGGGTCCGCCCTGCCGCAGGCGATCACCTCGGCCACCGAACAGCTCGACGACCACGCCCCGGCCGAACTCGCCGAGGTGCTGCGCACCACCGCCGGGCACACCCGCCGCGGCGGCGAGGGCGCCGGCCTGCTGCTCGAGGCGGGCGGAAGCGTGCCTGAACTGGCCGCCGTGGGCACACTCTGGCGCATCGCCGACCGTCACGGCATCCCGCTGGCCCCGCTCATGGAGCAGGCCCAGGCACGTCTCGACGCCCGGGCCCGCCACCGCGCCGCCACCACCGCCGCCCTGCAGGGGCCCCAAGCCACCGCGGTCGTGCTCACCCTGCTGCCCGTCGCCGGCATCGGCATGGGCACCGCCATGGGCGCCGACCCGCTCGGCTTCCTGTTCGGCGGCGGCCTCGGCGGAATCCTGCTGGTCGCGGGCGTCGGCCTGGCGGCCGGCGGCTTCCTGTGGTCCCGCCACCTCATCGCGGGGGCGGCGGCATGACCCTGACCCTCCTGCTGCTCGCGGCCACCCTGCTCATACCCGGCCCCGGCCTGCTCACCCGACTGCTGCCCGACGCCGCGGGCACCGGCGCACCCGCGGATCCACGCACCGGTCCGAAGAACCCCCGGGACGGCCCGCCGGGGTGTCGGCGGTGGCGGTGGCCGGGCACCCGCGCCTCCCGTCCCCACCGCGTCGACCGGCTCGCTGTGGCCGCCGACATCGACCTGTTCGCCGCCTGCGCCCGCGCCGGGTTGTCGACCTCCGCGGCCGCCCATGCGGTCGCCGCCGCCGGCACCGAACCGACCGCCGCCGAACGGTGGCGCTCGGTGGCCGCCCTGCTGGCCATCGGGGTGCCCGCCGGCCGGGCGTGGGCTCCGATGGTCGACCTGCCGGGTTTGTCGGAGCTCGCCGGCCTGGCGCGGATGTCCCAGCGTTCCGGGGCGGCCATCGCCGACGGCTGCGACCGCATCTCCGCAGGGCTGCGGGCGGACGCCGCCGACGACGCCACCGCCCGGGCCGAACGCGCCGGCGTGTTCATCGCGCTGCCGCTGGCCCTGTGTTTCCTCCCGGCCTTCTTCACCCTCGGGCTCGCCCCGGTGGTGATCGGGCTGGGGACCCGGCTGCTCGCCGGCTGACCCGACCAGTCCCACCTCAACCCCAGGTTCCACCAGTCACCGAATCCCAAGCATCCCAGAAGGAGTTCCACCATGTCCCACATGTCCCAGTTCGCCTCCCGAATCCGTGCCGTGACCGACAACGACGACGGCATGTCCACGATCGAGTACGCCATGGGCTCGCTGGCGGCCGCGGCGCTGGCCGCGGTGCTCTACATGGTCATCAACGGCGGCGGGGTCGTCGACGCCATCGAGTCCATCATCACCGACGCCCTGTCCAACACCCCGGGCTGATGAGCCTGGACGACCGCGGCTCCGTCACCGTCGAGGCGGCGCTCACCCTGTCCAGCCTGGTCCTGGTGTGCGCGCTGATCGTCGGGGCGGTGGCCACCATGGCCGCCCACGTCGCCGCCGTCGACGCCGCCGGGGCCGCCGCCCGGGCCCACGCCGTCGGCGTCGAGTACCGGCCGGCCCGGGGGCGCGTGCAGGTCAGCGAGTCGGCGGGTACGGTCACCGCGACCGCGGAGGTCCCGGCCGTCTTCGGCACCATGCGGGCCGAGGCCGTCTTCCCCGTGGAGCACCGCGGATGAGGGCCCGGCTGGACGAGCGCGGCTACGCCACCGTGGCAAGCGCGGGCATGGCCGCCGCCCTGATCGGCCTGTGCGCCGTCGTCGGGGCGGCGGCCTCGCTGGTCATCGCCGAACACGAGGCACGCGTCGCCGCGGATTTAGCCGCCGTGGCCGGCGCGTGGGCGCTCTACCGCGGGGAGGACGCCTGCGCCGCCGCCGGGCGCACGGCCGGACTCAACGGGGCGTCGCTCAGCGAGTGCCGGATCGACGGTGCGGACGTCACCGTCACCGCCGGGATCCGCGGAAGGGAGGTGGCGGCAAAGGCCGGCCCGGTCTAGGAACCGTCCGACCCGCCCAGCATCGTCACCAGCGCCCCGAGCAGTTTCAGCGCCCCGGCCTTGTCCAGCGGATGGTTGCCGTTGCCGCACTTCGGCGACTGCACGCACGAGGGGCACCCCGACTCACAGGGGCAGGAACGCACGGCCTCGAAGGTCGCCTCGATCCACTCCGGGAAGCGGGCGAAACCCTCGTCGGCGAAGCCCGCCCCGCCCGGGTGTCCGTCGTAGACGAACACCGTGGGCAGGCCGGTGTCGGCGTGCAACGCCGTGGACACCCCTCCGATGTCCCAGCGGTCGCACGTGGCCAGCAGCGGCAGCAGACCGATCGCCGCGTGCTCTGCCGCGTGCAGCGTGCCCGGGGTGTCGGCGGCGGCGATCCCCATCGCCGTGAGTGCCGCGGGGTCGATCGTGTAGGCCACCGCCCGGGTGACCAGGCGCTGCTCCGGCATGTCCAGCGGCACCATGTCGGCGGTGGTGCCGTCGGCGAGTTTCACGATGTAGCCGGTCACCCGGTCGGTGACCTCCACCTCCAGGTTCGCCACCCACAACCCGGGTGAGGGGTGGACCAGGCCGCCCTCGCCCGGCTCCGCGAGAATCCGGATGTCCGTCTCCGAGCGGGCGAAGGTCGTGTACTCGGGCGTCTCCGGGTGTGCGAGCGCCACATGGTCGTCGAGGTCCAGCTCGTCGATGACGAAGCTCTCGCCCTGGTGCAGGTACACCGCACCCGGGTGGACCTGGGCGGCGGCGCGGCCGGCGTCGACCGTGCCGAGCAGACGGCCGTCGGTGGCGTCGACGATCATGACCTCGGTGCCCGCCCCGCCGCGCAGGCTCACCGCCGAGTGCGCGGTCTCGGGGGTCGGCAGGCCGTCATCGCCCGGCCGGGGCACGGCGAACCAGCCGCGCGGGCGCCGCCGCAGCAGACCTGCCTCCGCCAGCTCGGCGACGACCGCGCCCGCGTCGAGGGCGTCGACGTCGGCCTCGCTCAGCGGCTTCTCGACGGCTGCGCAGTAGACGTGCCCGCGCAGCACGTACGGGTTGCGCGGGTTGAACACGCTGCGCTCCACGGGCCTGCCCAGCAGTGCCCCGGGGTGGTGGACCAGGTAGGTGTCCATCGGCTCGTCGCGGGCCACCAGCATCACCAGCGAGCCCTGCCCGCGCCGGCCCGCCCGGCCCGCCTGCTGCCAGAAGGAGGCCACCGTGCCCGGGAACCCGGCGGTGACCACCGCATCCAGGCCGCCGACGTCGATGCCCAGCTCCAGGGCGTTCGTGGTGGCCACCCCCAGCAGGGTGCCGTCGTCGAGCAGGCGCTCCAGCCGGCGGCGGTCCTCGGCCAGGTAACCCGCCCGGTAGGAGGCGATGCGCCGGGCGAAATCGGGTCGGCCCAGCCCGCTCAGCTCCTCCGCGGACCGCATGGCGACGGTCTCCGCGGCGCGCCGGGAGCGCAC
Organism: Corynebacterium halotolerans YIM 70093 = DSM 44683; assembly: GCF_000341345.1. Taxonomy (NCBI): domain Bacteria; kingdom Bacillati; phylum Actinomycetota; class Actinomycetes; order Mycobacteriales; family Corynebacteriaceae; genus Corynebacterium; species Corynebacterium halotolerans. Next base: position 371,599 of record NC_020302.1, read on the forward strand.
GAAGGTCAGGGTGCGCGCGCCCTCGGCGACCAGGGTGGCCATGATCTCGGCGGCCTCGGTGGTGGCGGCGCGGCGGACGGGCGCGCCGTTCTCGCCCTCGACGCCCTCGAGGAAACCGGGCTCCCACAGGGCGACCGTCCGTGCGCCGGTGGGGGCACCGTCGTCGGTGACGGCGGTCACGGGGCGGCCGATGAGGTTGGCGGCGTGTTCCGCCGGGTCCGCCGCCGTCGCGGAGGCGAGGATGACCGTCGGTTCCGCCCCGTAGTGGGCGGCGATGCGCAGCAGGCGGCGCAGGACCAGGGCGACGTTCGCACCGAAGACACCCCGGTAGGAGTGGCACTCGTCGACGACGATGTAGCGCAGGTGCCGCAGCAGCCGCGCCCAGCGCTGGTGGTGCGCCAACACGGAGACGTGCAGCATGTCCGGGTTGGTGAACACGAAGCGGGTGGACTCCCGGATGCCGGCGCGCGCCTCCGTGGGGGTGTCGCCGTCATAGGGCGCCGGGTGGACGCCGTCGAGGCCGGAGACCTCACGGGTCAGCCGCGAGACGGCGGCGAGCTGATCGGAGCCCAGCGCCTTCGTCGGGGTCAGGTACATCGCACACGTCCGGGGGTCCTCGGCCAGGGCGGTGAGGATGGGCAGCTGGTAGCCCAGTGACTTGCCGGACGACGTCCCGGTGGCCACGACGACGTCGCGATTCTCGCGCGCCAGTTGCGCGCACTCCGCCTGATGGGAGTAGGGAAGGGTGATTTGCGTCTCAGTCAGGAAATCCCGCAGCTGTGGATGCACCCACGCCGGCCAGTCCGCGTGGACGGCCGGCCGGGCGTCGAGCGTGGTGGTGTAGGTGCAGGTGGAGGAGGGGAAACGGCGGGCGACGGACGCGGTGAGTTCGCCGCCGAGAGGGTTGGAATCAGTCACCCCTACCACCCCTGTTCGTGGGATTTGACCTGACTTTTTTGACTCGAAACGAATTAAGACTATCGCCCGCCCCCGATTCATGACACACTGGGTGCTGGTCGCGGTTTCTGTGCGCAGTGTCTAGGCGCTCGCAAGAGATGTACACGCGAGCGCCCGGTTTTCCTCAACCATGCAGTAACTGCGGGGTTTGGTGGTCACCGAGGAGTTCGAACGACCCGGTCGTCGATGAATCATGTCGGCGAACGTAGCACCACTCTCATCAAGAAAAAGGTAATTCATCATGGCACAGGGAACTGTGAAGTGGTTCAACGCTGAGAAGGGCTTCGGCTTCATCGCCCCCTCCGACGGCTCCGCTGACGTCTTCGTCCACTACTCCGAGATCCAGGGCTCCGGCTTCCGGACCCTCGAGGAGAACCAGCAGGTTGAGTTCGAGATCGGCGAGGGCGCCAAGGGCCCGCAGGCCCAGCAGGTCCGCGCTCTCTAATCAGCCACGCTGACTGACCGGCCGTCTCACCTTCGGGTGGGACGGTTTTGTCGTTTCCGGGGTCGGCTCCCGGGGCCCGGAGCGGGCGTCCCTACGAGGTGAGGAACTCCCGCAGCGCGCGCTCGGCCTGCCGGTAGGTGCCGGCCTCGATCACCTCTCCCTCGTGGAACAGGTCGATCACCCGCGGATCCACGTAGGAGTTGCGTGCGATCGTCGCCGTGTTCTGCAGGTGCTCCGCCACCGCCTCCACGGACTCCTTGACCGCACGCTTCCGGTCCTTCTGTGTGGCCTCCGGCTCGAACCGGCGGGCCAGCTCGCGGGCGGCGATCACCGTGCCGTGCCAGGTGCGGAAGTCCTTGGCCGTCATGTCCACCCCCGTGATCTCCTTCAGGAAGTCATTGACCTGCGCCGAGGTCAACGGGCACCAGGTGTCGCCCTCCCGGTGGGCGATCGCGGTGTCGTCGGGGTGGCGGGCCAGCATCGGCGCCAACGCCTCCGCCAGATCCGCGTCGCGGGTCTCCACGCTGACGTGCTGGCCCGACTTCGCCGGAAACTCCAGGTGCACGGTGTCACCGTCGAGGCGCACGTGTGTGACCAGCATTGTCGTCAGCCCGTAGGAGCCGTTCTCCTCCGCGTACTCCTCGTTGCCCACCCGGATACCGGTGGTGTCGAACAGCCGGAACGCCACGGCGCAGGCCTTCGCCAGGTCCGTTTCCTCCCGGTGCAGCAGGCGGGTGACCTTCGGGCGGGCGGCGGGCAGGGCGTCGCCCACGTCGAGGACGTGGTCGAACTTCTTGTCCGCCTGCCGCTCCTTCCAGCGTGAGTGGTAGATGTACTGCTTGCGCCCGGCGTCGTCGACGCCCGTGGCCTGGATGTGCCCGTTGGGGAACGGGCAGATCCACACCTCGGTCCAGGCCGGGGGAACCGCCAGGCCGCGCAGACGCTCGAGTTCGTCTGGGTCGTCGACCTTCGTGCCGTCCGGGAGGTGGAAGGACCACCCCTTGCCGCGTCGACGGCGGGTGATGCACGGGCCGGAGGGGTCGCTGCGCCGCAGCCGGACGCGGCGGGGACCACTGCTGCTGGACATACCCGAGAGTGTAGGGAGTCGGCGCCGGTCCCGCCATGATTCCCGGTCCGGTCAGGCCTGTGCTGCACGGCGCCGGTCCCGCCACGCGAAGAACCGCGACTGCAGCCGCTGGATGAGCAGCCCCACCACCGTGCCGGCCGCGACGCCGACCAGCAGGCCGATCAGCGGATGGTCCCGGAACAGGTAGCCGCCGAGGTAACCAATCAGCGCCGCCTGCAGGGCCCAGATGATCACGCCGACGGTGTCGTAGAAGATGAACTGCCGCCAGGGGTAACGCACCGATCCGAGCATGATCGTCATGAACCAGCGCGCCCACGGGATGAACCGGGCCACGATGATCGTGGTGCCCGCCCGCCGCCGCATGTTCCGGCGCACCCAGGCGACCGCCTTCCCGCGGGCCGAATCATCGGGGGTGCGCTCCACGAAGCCGATGAGCCGGGTCCCCAGCAGGTAGCAGATGTTGTCGCCGATGACCGCCGCCACCACCGAGACCTGGATGACCACCCAGATGCTCGGCACCCCGCGGCTGCCGGCCCACGCACCGGCCAGGGTGATCACGGTCTCGCTGGGTATGAGCGGAAACAGGCAGTCGACGAGCACGAGCAGCGCCAGCACGGGATAGAAGACCGGCAGCGTCATGAGGGTCTCCACCCACGCGACGATCTGATCGGTCATGAATCCTCCGGGGCGACGACGACGTGTCAGGCAAGTCTAGTAACCGGCCCATGATCCCGCCGGAGGAACGGACTCCTCCGGCAGGTCCGCACCCCACACGACCCGCAGCGCCCGGTGCCAGCGCCACACGGGCGTCGTCTCCAGGTCGAGCAGCTGCACCGGTCCGCGTTTCCGCCGCTGCTCCACCGCCGCCCGCACCTGCGCGACCACCTCCTGCAGGTGGTGGAACACGCACTCACCGGTGTAGCGCAACACCATATAACCGCGTCGGGCCGCGTCGTTGCCCTTCCACCGGTCCCTGATGAACGTCTCCTCCGTCTCCCCGTCCGCCGACACCCCGTGATAGAGATAGCTGTCCAGGTCGATGGCCACCTTCGCCTCCTCGATGACGGCGTCCCAGTGGTAGTCCCCGATCCGCACGTTCTGCCGCAGCTCGATCCCCTGCTGCTTGAGGGCCCGCACGAGTTTGCGCTCCGACCCGCTGTCCGCGCCTATCGACGCCCGCCCGAGCAGCCGCCGCACCCCGCCCAGGCCACTGCGGCCGGCTGCGGCCAGATCCCGGTCGAGCCTTTCCTGTCCCCGCCGCCGGCTGTACTGCTGCTCCAGGAATCCCACGATCTTCTGCTCGATCTGCTCACCCCACCTGCGTAGGGCGTCCCGCGCCGCGATGACCGCCGTGACCACGGGCAGCCCCGCGACATTCCGGGCCTGGAGGACACGGCTACGGCGGACCTGCAGCAGGTCAGTGGAGGTGGCGGTCTGCTCGGCCGGGGCCAGCGCCTCCACCGGCAGGGTGATCTCCTGCTGCGTGCGGAGCTGGATCGCGGTTGTCCCCGTGAACACCAGATAGGGCCGGTTCCTGATCAGGGCCTGCAACAGCAGCCGCCCCTCAGGGGGCGACGTCGTGTAGACGCCCCGCTCGACCCGGTGGAGCCTCCCCTTCTTCACGAGCGTGCGGGCCCGCCGACCGCTGATCCCCGCTACTCGGAGATCAGCGGTGGTCAGAACCTGGTTCTCCTGCAGAAGGTCCGGTTCCTTCTGTGACACATCCCCCGTGTTTTTCTCCCCCATGGGCGCTGATTCTAGGGCCGGATTGCCCCGGCGGCGGGGGAGTGCGCCGGTTTCTCCACACAGAATTGTTGAATGGACCGCGAACGGGGCCAGGCGTGTGGAGGAAGAGGCCACGGGGTTCACAGGCGCCTGTTTCTGCACACGGTCGAGCGCCTGCGGGTCTGGATTCCCGCTGGGCGTGTGGAGGAAGATACCGCGCTGCCGGCGGGTGCCTGTTCCTCCACACGGCCGTGCCCCCGCCGCCCCGGATCCCCCGCTGACTGTGTGGAAGAAGAGACACCGCACAGCCGCAGGGCCCCTTCCGCCACACGTCCATGCCCTCCCGGCCCGGTTCACCCCCGCCTGTGCAGAGAAACACGCACCCGCCCGCCGACCCGGTGAGCCCAGAACGGCAGGGAACCGGCCCGGGCCCCGCCGTTGGCCCCTCACCCGGAGAAACCGGCACCTCACCCCGCCGGACCCGCCCCTTCCACCACACGCACACACCCCGCCGGCCCCCGAATCCACCCGAGCGTGTGCAGAAACGGTCCCACCCCACCCGGACAACCGAATTTCGCCCGTTCGCAGGAGGGCCATTAAATACTGTGTACGGTGTTGTCCATGACCGGGTCTCGGCTAAAGTCACCCGGAAAGGATGGGGAACACCTGTCCGAGTGCATATGTCTCAGCAATATGAGAGGGATGGCGTCCCGTGGCGGAAGCGAAGGGATCAGGTAAGAAAACCCTGGTCATTGTGGAATCGGCGACCAAGGCGAAGAAGATCCAGCCGTATCTGGGGAACGACTACATCGTCGAGGCCTCCGTCGGACACATCCGTGATCTGCCGCGGGGCGCGGCCGACGTGCCCGCGAAGTACAAGAAGGAACCGTGGGCACGCCTGGGTGTGAACACCGAGGAGGGCTTCGAGGCCCTGTACCTGGTCAGCCCGGACAAGAAGAAGAAGGTCGCCGATCTGAAGGCGAAGCTCAAGCAGGTCGATGAGCTGCTGCTGGCCACCGACCCCGACCGTGAGGGCGAGGCCATCGCCTGGCACCTGCTCGAGGTGCTCAAGCCCCGGGTCCCGGTGCGCCGCATGGTGTTCAACGAGATCACCAAGCCCGCCATCCTCGCCGCCGCCGAGAACACCCGTGAGCTCGACGAGAACCTCGTCGACGCCCAGGAGACCCGCCGCATCCTCGACCGTCTCTACGGCTACGAGGTCTCCCCGGTGTTGTGGAAGAAGGTCATGCCGCGTCTGTCCGCCGGTCGCGTGCAGTCGGTGGCCACCCGCGTGATCGTCGAACGCGAACGTGAGCGCATGGCGTTCATCTCCGCCGACTACTGGGATCTGAGTGCCGAGCTGGACACCGGCAACACCGCCGGTGACGCGGATAACCCGCGCACCTTCTCCGCGAAGCTGTCCACCATCGACGGCCGCCGCATCGCCCAGGGCCGCGACTTCGACGATCGCGGCCAGTTGACCGCGGACGTCGAGGTCGTCGACCAGTCCCGCGCGGAGTCCCTCGCCGCCGCGCTCGAGAACGCCGATATGCAGGTCACGGGTGTCGAACACAAGCCCTACACCCGTCGCCCGTACGCGCCGTTCATGACGTCGACGCTGCAACAGGAGGCCGGCCGCAAGCTGCACTTCACCTCCGAGCGCACGATGCGCATCGCGCAGCGGCTGTACGAGAACGGTCACATCACCTACATGCGTACGGACTCGACCTCCCTGTCCGAGCAGGGCATGAAGGCCGCCCGCAGCCAGGCCCGCGAGCTCTACGGCGCGGACTTCGTCTCGGAGTCCCCGCGCCGTTACGACCGCAAGGTCAAGAACTCCCAGGAGGCCCACGAGGCCATCCGTCCCGCGGGCGAGCGTTTCGCCACCCCGGGTGAGCTGCACTCGCAGCTCGACGCCGAGGAGTACAAGCTCTACGAGCTGATCTGGCAGCGCACCGTCGCCTCCCAGATGGCGGACGCGAAGGGCACCTCGCTCAAGGTGACCATCTCCGGCCAGGCCAGCACCGGGGAAAACACCGAGTTCTCCGCGACGGGCCGCACGATCACCTTCCCGGGCTTCCTGCGCGCCTACGTGGAGACCACGCGTGTCGACGGCCGCGACGTCGCCGACAACGCGGAGAAGCGCCTGCCGAACCTCACGGAGGGCGACCGGCTCACCGCCAACGAGATCACCGCCGACGGTCACTCCACGAACCCGCCGGCCCGCTACACCGAGGCCAGCCTGGTCAAGAAGATGGAGGACCTGGGCATCGGCCGCCCGTCGACGTACGCGTCGATCATCAAGACGATCCAGGACCGCGGTTACGTCTTCCCCCGCGGCAACGCCCTGGTGCCCAGCTGGGTGGCGTTCGCGGTCGTCGGCCTGCTGGAGCAGAACTTCTCGTCGCTGGTGGACTACGACTTCACCTCCTCCATGGAGGACGAACTCGACGACATCGCCGCCGGTGAGGAGGACCGCACCGAGTGGCTGACCGGTTTCTACTTCGGCAACGCGGAGGCCTCCGACGCGAAGGCCGACTCGATCGCCCGCCACGGTGGCCTGAAGTCGCTCATCGACGTCAACCTCGAGCAGATCGACGCGCGCGCGGTGAACTCGCTGCACCTGTTCGACGACACCGAGGGCCGCGCGATCTACGTCCGTGTCGGCCGCTACGGTCCCTACATCGAGCGCAAGGTCGGCGAGAAGGACGGCGAGCCGGAGTACCAGCGCGCGAACCTGCCCGAGTCGACCACCCCGGACGAGCTGACCCTCGAGGTCGCCGAGAAGCTCTTCGCCACCCCGCAGGGCGGTCGTGAACTGGGCGTCAACCCCGCCAACGGGCGCACCGTCGTGGCGAAGGAGGGCCGCTACGGTCCGTACGTCACCGAGATCGTGCGTGACGACGAGCGCGAGCGCGCCGAGGCCGACGCCGAGAAGGTCGTCGCGAGGGAGCGCAAGGAGGAGGACGCCCAACGCAAGGCCGAGGGCAAGCGGGCCAAGAACTGGGAGACCAAGACGGCGGCCGCGCAGAAGGAGAAGCGGATCAACGCGCTGGTCGAGGAGACCCTCAAGCCGGGGACCGCGTCGCTGTTCCAGTCGATGGAGCCGGCGAACGTCACCCTCGACGACGCCCTCCAGCTGCTGAGCCTGCCGCGCGAGGTCGGGGTCGATCCGTCCGACGGCGAGGTGATCACCGCCCAGAACGGCCGTTACGGCCCGTACCTGAAGAAGGGCAGCGACTCCCGTTCGCTGGCCAACGAGGAGCAGATCTTCACGATCACCCTCGATGAGGCCCGCCGCATCTACGCCGAGCCGAAGCGCCGTGGCCGGGCCGCCGCGAAGCCGCCGCTGAAGGAGCTCGGCGACAACGACGTCTCCGGCAAGCCGATGACCGTCAAGGACGGCCGCTTCGGTCCCTACGTCACCGACGGCACCACCAACGCCTCCCTGCGCAAGGGTGACAAACCGGAGACGATGACCGATGCCCGCGCCAACGAGCTGCTCTCCGAGCGGCGCGCCAAGGAGGCCGCCGACGGCGGGGGAGCGGCGAAGAAGACCACCAAGAAAACGACCAAGAAGACGACGAAGAAAACGACGAAGAAGCCCCCGCAGACCACCAAGCGGGTGGTCAAGGCCGGTGCGAGGAAGAAGTAGACCGTGGCATCCGTTGCAGAGGAGGCCGTCCGCCGTACCCGGCTGGGCGTTGAGGCGCTCGCCGGCTCCGTCCTGGCGGCCCGCTCCGAGCCTGAGCGCCTCGGGTACCTGGCCGCCGGAGAACTGACCGTCTGGGCGAAGCTCTTCGGCTGGCGACGACTCCACTCCGCGCTCAAGCCCACGCTGCTGCCGCTGCTGGCCGGCACCGTGCTGCGCGCCGACGCCGCCGCGGGCGAAAAGGCCACCCTCCTGGCAGGCCTGACCGCCGGCTGGCTCGGCGACGTCGAGAAGACCCGCACGCCCGCGCGGGCGTCGGTTCCCGGTTTCGCCGGCGTGGCGGGTCAGCACGCCGCCTACTCCCGGGCCCTGCTGGGGCGCGGGGCGCGGGCGTCGGGAAGCGGTGCCGTGCTGCGCGGGGCGGTCTGGGCGGCTGGCGTCGGATTGTCCGCCCGGAAGCGGCGGCAGCTGGTACCCGCGGTCACCATCGCCGGTGCCGCGGTGACCGTCACCTCAACGCTCGCCGACGACCGCGACCTCCAGGACGGTTCCACCGCCCGGCAGGGCCTCGGGCACGGCGCCAATCTGGTGCTCGTCTCCGAGGGGCTGACCCTGCTGCGGTCCGCGGTGTTCACGAAGGACAACGCCCTCGGCCGGGTGATCGATGCCGGGACGGCGGCCACCTCGTTCTTCGGGCACCTCCTGCTGGTGGACGGGCTGGCACGGAAATAGGGTCAGGCGGCCGACCGACCGGTGTCCCGGTCCCGGCCCTGGCGCTCGCGCAGAGCCCGGAGAACCGGATCGATCATTGCGTCGCGTGGCGATGGATCAACCCGGAACTCGATGTAGCCGAGACGCTGCGGAAGCGCGGAGATGAAGCCGTCCAGTCCGAACTCCGCAGCGGAACGGGCCACGGTCATGTCTGCGTCGGCGACGGGGATCGACGCCGGCCAGAAGCCGGACAGCCACCCGGAATCGTGGGGGCGGACAACCTCGCAGCCGGTGGCTTTCCAGTCCCCGATGGTCTGCTCCAGCACTTCATCCAGATGCTGATGACAGAAGCTGCCCGCTGCGGAGAGCGTGCCCAGGGTGCCGTTGCGGAGGGACTCGACCCCGGTCATGTACCGGCCACCCTGTCCACTGACCTCGCAGGAAACGACATCACCGGAGACCAGGCCGAGGTCGAGGGCGTCGTCAATGAGTTCGTAGGTCTCCTTCGTCCGGTCTTTTCGGCTGCGCCGGCGCGCATGCACGAAACGGCCCACCTCAAGGCCGTGGGCAGATTGGATGACAATGGTGCGGGTGCGGTTTCGTTTGTTGGTCATGGCTGCAGCATGACAGCTGGTACGGACACGAACAGCCTGTCGAAGGGGGCAGAACCATTGAGCTGTGGACAACCGGCGGGGAGTGGAGAGTTATCCACAGAAGACGGGTGGAAGAGTTGACATTCCACCGTTGTGGTTCTTTCAGGCTGATCCCGGACCAGTCGTGACCATCTGGGCATCAGGTACCGCTTGAACCCTCCCACGGCAGACCCGCTCCGACCGGTCGAATCCGCCTAGGCTGGCGCCCATGGCACAGCTACTGTTCTTCGAGTTCCCGTTCACCGGCCCCTTCGGTGCTGAGGCGGAGACCGCCTACGCGGGCCTGGCCACCGACATCGCCGGTGAGAACGGCCTGATCTGGAAGGTCTGGACCGAGGCGCCCGAGCGCGGCGTCGCCGGAGGCGTCTATCTCTTCGAGGACGCTGAGTCGGCAGCCGCGTACGTGGACAAGCACACCGGGCGGCTGGCCGGATTCGGCATCACGGACATCACCGCGAAGTCGTATGAGGTCAACGAGAAGCTCTCGCTGACCGATCACGCAGTACTCAGGCGCTGAGACGGAACCTGGTTGTCGCCGGTAGCTACCCGCGTGGTCATCAGGCGGAGCGGAATCAGAGAGCCCCGCCACCGTTGCCGAACCTCGGGCACAATGGGCGGCACACGACGACAGGTTATCTCCGCACGTCGTCGGAAAACGTCCACCGACAGGAGGAACACGTCATGACCGAACTTTCCGCCGTTGCCCTCGTCTGCACCCTGACCCCCTCACCGACCCCCTCGAGCAGCGAACTGATGGGCCGCCATGTACTGGAGCAGCTTGAAAAGCACGGGGTGAGCACCTCCTCCGTTCGGGTGGTCGACCACGACGTGAAACCCGGCGTCCAGGTGGACATGGGGCCCGGCGATGAGTGGCCGGCTCTGCGGCAGCGGGTCCTCGACGCCGACATCCTGGTGCTGTCGACCCCCGTCTGGATGGGCCATCCTTCCAGCATCGCCCAACGGGTGATTGAGCGTCTCGACGCCGATCTGGCCGAGACCGACGAGCAGGGCCGGCCGATCATGTACGACAAGACTGCGATCGTCGCCGTGGTCGGCAACGAGGACGGCGCCCACAAGATCATCGCCGACATGTTGCAGGCGCTCAACGACGTCGGGTTCAGCATCCCGGCCCAGGCCGGCACCTACTGGGTCGGCGAGGCCATGCAGAGCGTGGACTACCAGGACCTGGATGAGGTGCCGGAGCCGGTCGCATCGACCACCGCCGGGGCCGCCCGCAACGCGGTGCACCTCGCCCGGCTGCTGCGCGCCGAGCCCTATCCGGCCGGGTAGTGGCTGGTCAGAAAGCCGTTACCGGCGGTTCCTCCTGGGAGAACACGCTCAGCAGGTACACCGCGAAGACCATCAGGTGCGCCGCACCGTGGATCGCGGTCACCCGCCGCCCCGAGAACACCGCCACCGACAGCAGGCCGGTGACCGCCAGCAGCACCAGGTTGGCGGGGGTCTCGGCGAAGATGACCCGCTGGTCGGTGAGCATCGCGATGATCAGCACCGAGGGGATCGTCAGGCCCACGGTGGACACCAGTGCGCCGTGGGTCAGGTTGCTCACGCGCTGAATTTCGCCACTCAGTGCCGCACGCAGGGTGGTGATGGTCTCCGGGAGGAAGACGATCGCGGCGATGATGATGCCGGACAGGGCGACGGGCGCGCCGGCGCGGCCCAGCGCGTCGTCGAGAAGCGCGGCCATGTCGTGGCTGAGCAGCACGATCGGCAGCACGATCGCGATGAGCAGGCCGGCGCGGGTGGCCACCTCGACGCGGTGCTCGGCGATGACCCGCGTGACGGGCGGGCGCGGGGCGACGACGTCCCCCGCTGCGACGAAGCCGACCTCCTGGAAGTCCTCCTTCTGCGCGCCCATCTGGCGCCAGAGGAAGAAGGCGTAGATCGTGACCGTCAGGATGATGATCGGCACCGCCTGGCCGGGGGTGTAGGCGCCGTTCTCGCCGATGACCACGGGCAGGACGAACGCCACGGAGGCCAGGACCACGGTCATCGCCAGGTAGGCGGACACACCCGTGCGGTTGGGTACCAGGTCGCCGTGCTTCAGTCCGCCGATGAGCAGGGCGGCGCCGAGCACCAGATTCAGGATGATCATGCTCACGGCCATCACGGAGTCGCGGGCGATGGTGGTGTGGTCACCGGGGCCGAGCAGGACCGCGGAGATGAGGATGACCTCGATGGCCACGATCGACAGCGTGAGCACGAGCGTGCCGTAGGGATCACCGAGGCGGTGGGCCAGGTGCTCCGCCTGCCGCATGACACCGAAGGCGCACACGACGATCACGGCGACGACCAACCCGAGCAGGGCCCAGAGGACGGGCGTCGGCAGGTGGGTGCCCAGCAGGGAAGCGGCCAGCTTCAGGGCGAGGAACGCACCCCAGCCGAGGATGAGACGGAGGATCACGTCGGGGGTGACCATCGACCCCACGGACGTGGTGGAGGAGACTGACACGGTCATGGAAAAAGTGGCTTTCTCCGGGGCCGTCCCCGCCGGGGCTACCCCGGGGTCAGGTCGTCCTGACCCAGGATTGACGTCCCATGATGGTAGCCAGGAGCGGGTGGGGTGGCAAGCCTGCTCAGCTGGCCACGGACGAGTCCGCGATGCGGACGCTGGCCTTCTCCACGGACTTCGCGGGCTCGAGCAGGCGGGTCGTCCACCGCACGATCACGCCCACCAACAGTGCGGCGGCGACGGTGCCCTCCCGGACGTCGGCCAGGCCGTGGGTGAAGATCAGCGCGAGTGCCACGGCGACCAGCACCAGCGTCGTGTCGAACTGGATCTTCATGGAGCTGAACAGCAGCGGTTTCTTCGCGCCGAAGCGGCGGATGAGCTCATTGCTGATGGTGAGGATGAGCCCCTCGCCGGCCAGCGGGGTGGCGCGTGCCTTGACCTGGAAGGCCACGCCGATGCCGACCAGCACGATGCCCACGGCCACCAGGAGCCATTGCTGCCAGTAGGTGGAGTAGTCGACATCGCGCAGCACCCACAGCCCGACGTCATTGAGGATGCCGAAGATGAACACCACGGGGATCTGCAGCAGCTGAATCGGGGGGAAACGCCTGCGCAGGATGAGGATCTGCGCCAGCACGAACACCAGGTTCATCAGGATCATCAGCGTGCCCACCGACAGGGGGGTGATCACGCTGAGCACGTAGGGGACGCTGGAGATCGGGGTGGTGCCCAGATCGCTGCGGATCGAGAACGCGATGCCCAGCGACATGAGGCTCAGACCGAAGAACAGGACGAGATAACGCATGACCACCTCGGCCACGCGGGATTTGTGAAACATAACACCTCTGAATAAAGAAAAATGTCGGCCGAAACCGGCCGACAGTCCACTTTAGTGTTATCAACACGGAAGTCCATGTCCGTGCGTCACCCGCGTAGCCAACGCTCCAGGGGCCTGAGCAGGGTGATCAGGTGCCGGGCGACGAAACCGACGCCGACGGCTGCGAGGACGGTGCCCTCGCGGACGCCGGCCAGCTCGTGCAGGAAGAGCAGCGACAGGAGGGCGGAGAGGATGACCAGGGAGACGTCGAAGGTGATCTTCAGCGAGCCGAACAGCAGGTACGTCTTCGCTCCGAAGTGGCGGATGAGCGAGTTGCTGATCGCCAGCACGATGCCCTCCCCGGCGAGCGTCAGCGTGTTCGCCGTGATCTGGCAGGCCACCCCGAAACCGACGAAGACGATACCGATGAGCACGAGCACCCACTGCTGCCAGTAGGCGGAGTAGTTGACGCCGTGCAGCACCCAGAGGCCGACGTCGATGAGGAACCCGAAGAGGAAGGCCGCCGGCACCTGCAGCAGCTGGACCGGCTCGAACCGCTTGCGGAGGATGAGGATCTGCGCCACGACGAAGGACAGGTTCATCAGGATGGTCGTCGTGCCCACGGACAGGGGCGCGATGAGGCTGAGCACCAGGGGCAGCGTGGAGATCGGGGTGGTGCCCAGACCGCTCCGGATGGAGAAGGCGATCCCGAGGGCCATGATGGACAGACCGAGGGACAGCAGGAGATAACGCCGGAGATGGCTCCTCGCGCTGCGCTTTTCGGTTTTTCCGGTCTTTTCGATCTTCTCGGTTTTTTCGGTCATGGCACCCCTGATCGGAAACAGCGGCGGACCAGGCGGTCCGCCGTCATTTCAGATTAGAGTGTGCCCGCCGGTTCCGAGCCGGTTCCGGGTAGGTCATCCCCCGAGGTGCGATGTGGGGAGCCACAGGATCTGGGCCGTGTGGTGCTCCAGGTGGCTGATCGGCCCGTCGGGGCAGGGGCCCGGGTAGATCATGATGATGACGTCGCCGACCTCGTTCCGGCAGCCGCGTCATGTCCGGCGGTCCGGGTCGGAGTGGACACCGTGTTCTCCTCGTGCCCGGTGTTTTCCGCCCGTCACTGTGCAGCAGAACAGGTGACGGGGAGGTGGCCGGACATCCCGGGGTATCAGGAGCGGTCGGCCAGCGTGGGCCGGATGGGCCGGGCCAGTTGGGTCATCTCGCGGCGCCCGCGCAGCTCGACGGACTTCATCACGGTCCAGCGGGCCTGCTCGGCCTCGTTGGCGCCGCGCAGCGTGGTGGCGGAGGTCAGCACCCGCCCCGGGGTGTCCTTGGCCAGGTCGGTCAGGCGGGCGGCCTGGTTCACGGCGTCGCCGATGACGGTGTACTCGAAGCGGTCGTGGCCGCCGATGTGTCCGGCGACCACGTGCCCCGCGGCCACCCCGATGCCCGCCTGCAGCTCCATGTCCTTGAGCTCCTGGCGCAGCTCGCGGGCGGCGGTGAGTGCGTGCGACGAGGCGTCGGAAAGCGGCAGGGGGGCGCCGAAGATGGCGAGCGCGGCGTCGCCCTGGAACTTGTTGATGATGCCCTTGTTGCGGTGGACGACCGCGACGACCCGGTCGAAGAACTTGTTGAGCTCCTCGACGACCTCCTCCGGGGTGTGGTTGACGGCGAAGGTGGTCGAACCGATGACGTCGATGAACAGGACGGCGACCTTGCGGTCCTCGCCACCCAGGGTGGGGCGTTCCTCGAGCGCGCGCTGGGCGACCTCGGTGCCGACGTAGCGGCCGAAGATGTCGCGCACCCGTTGGCGCTCCTTCAGGCCGCGCATCATCTCGTTGAAGCCGGCCTGCAGCACGCCGATCTCGGAGCCGTCGTAGATGTCGACCTCGGCGTCGGTGTCGCCGCGGCGCACCCGGTTGATGGCCTCCTGCAGCTCCAGGATGGGATCGACGACGCTCATGATCGACAGGGTCGTGCCGATGAAGCCCGTGATCAGCGCCGTGACCGACAGGGCGACGACCGCCGGCATCAGGTCGCGGGCGTCGTCGGTGAAGAAGCCGTTGCGCTGGCCGAGCATGAGCAGCAGGATGCCGGCCACCGGCACGGCCGTCGTCATCGTCCAGGTCATGCGCAGACGCTGCTTGATGGGCGGCTCCAGGGTCGAGTCCTCGAAGCGGCGGGCGAGGGCCTCCGCGGCGACGGGGCGCACGAGACGTTCGGCCTGCAGGTAGGTCAGCAGCACGACGACCATGCCGGCCAGCGAGGTGCCGATCGCGATGACGAGCGCGACCCGCCAGCTGTCGGGGGCGACGAGGACCACGGCGATGGCGATGCCGATGAGCCACACCACCGCGCACACGAAGGCCTGGTAGCCGGGGATGCGCATGACCAGGTTGCGGACCATGTTCGGGTCGTGTTCGTCGGGACTTCGCTGCCAGTCGAGGACGGGCCGGAAGAGGAAGAACGTGACCACGATGCCGATGACCACCGCGAAGACCAGATACCCCACCCCGATCACGGTCAGGTGGGGGATGTCCGTGGAGAAGGCGCTGAGCTCCGGCAGCGGGATCAGCAGCCGGATGAAGGTCATGATCGCCAACGCCCCGATGACGTTGGAACCGAGCACGAGCGCGGCATACAGGGGCCAGGATGTTCCCCACAGCCATTTCAGCGCACGCAGCAGTCGACTCATGGTTCACCACTTTATCCGTTCCCCGGGGTCCGGCGTGGGCGACGGGTGGGCGCGGGGAATAGGCTGGTCCGGGTGAACACTCCTGCGCTCACCGTGGCCGACCGCCTCGCCGACACCCCGGCCGTCCGCGACACCGTGCTGGCCGCCGCCGCAGCGGCCCGGGCGAAGGTCCGGGGCGAAGCGGCGGAACTGGGCCTGGCCATGTCGCATTCCTGGGTCCTGACGGGCCCGCCCGGCTCCGGACGCTCCATCGTGGCCACCGCCTTCGCCGCCGCCCTGCAGTGCGAGGACCCCGAGGTACTGGGTTGTGGCCGCTGCGGATCCTGCCGCGACGTCTTCGCCGACGCCCACACCGACGTCCTCCACGTGGTGCCGACGGAACTGTCCATCAGCATCGATTCCATGCGCGAGGTGCGCGGCGAGGCGGCGAAGCTGCCGACGATCTCGCCGTGGCGCGTGGTCATCATCGAGGACGCCGACCGGCTCACCGATGCCGCCGCCGACGCGATGCTCAAGACCGTCGAGGAGCCGCCGGAGCACACGGTGATCCTGATGTGCGCGCCGTCGACCGACCCGGAGGACTTTTCGCCGACGCTGCGCTCGCGCTGCCGCCACCTCTACATCCCGTCTCCCTCGGTCGATGAGATCGTGCGCATCCTCGCCACCGAGGTCGGAGCCTCGCCTGACGACGCCCGCCTGGCCGCCGTCGCCTCGCTGCGTCACGTCGGACGCGCGCGCCGACTGGTCACCGACCCCGCCAACCAGAAGCGCCGCGCCGCGATCCTCAACCTCGCCGAGCTGGTCTTCCACCGAGACGAGGCGTTCAAGGCCACCCAGGCGTTCGTGAAGAAGGCGGACAAGGACATCAAGGACGTGCTCGAGGATGAGAACGCCGAGGAGCTCGCCGAGCTGGAACGCGCGCTGGGCAAGGGCGGCCGTGGAAAAGGCACCCAGAAGGCCATGGACGGCAGCGCCGGCGTGATCAAGCAGTTGAAGGAGAAGCAGAAGAAGCGCACGACCCGGCAGATCCGGGATTCCCTGGACCTCGCGCTGGTGGACCTGTCCGGCCTGTACCGCGACGCCCTGATGCTCTCCGTGGGGGCCCAGGTGCAGCTGACCCACCCCGACTTCGAGGGTCTCGCCCGGGACCTGGCCGGCAAGGTCAGCGAAACGGGGTTGGTGGCCTGTCTCGACGCGGTCGCGGCCTGCCGCGAGCACATCAGTCAGAACGTCACCCCGGTCATCGCCTTCGACGGTATGGTCGGCCGCATCCGCAAGGCCTGCGGCGTGTCCTGACCTACATTATGACCTGCGGTTTTTCTGCTTTTGGCCCCGTGCGGTAAGCTGTTTAACTGGTGTAATCACCACGCCGCCTTAGCTCAGTCGGTAGAGCGTCTCACTCGTAATGAGAAGGTCGCGAGTTCGATTCTCGCAGGCGGCTCCACTGAAACCCCGGCTCACGAAGTTGTGAGCCGGGGTTTCTGGTTTCTCTGTGGTCGGCGCGCGGTGGCGCCGTGTTCTCTTCTCCACACGCTCCGGGCCGAAAAGCGGTGCGTCGCCTGTGGCTGTGTGGAGCAGGGGGCACCGTGGCGAGGGGCAGTGTCCTCAAGTCGGTGGAAAACCGGCAGCTGGGCGGAACCGCACTCTTCTCCACACGCTCCGGGCCGAAAACTGATGCGCCGACGGAATCCGTGTGGAGAAAAGGACACCGTGGCCGTCCACGACGCCCCGCAGCGGGGAGCCGGTCAGCGGCCGACCCGGCCCGCGCTCTTCTCCACACGCGCAGAGGCTGAATCAGTCACGCGAGCCGCATCCGTGTGGAGAAACAGACGTCCGTGCCATCCGCGCGAGCCCGAGAACCGGTCGCCCGACGCTCTTCTCCACACGCTCCGGGGCGAAATCGGCCACGCCAGCTGGTCATGTGTGGAGAAACGCGCACCCCACCCCCGCCCGAGCCAGATCAGTCCGAAACCCCTACTTCTTCAGCAGCCTGGGCACGACCTTGCCGGTGGCGTTGCGGGGCAGTTCGTCGATGAAGTGCACGTCGCGGGGGATGGAGTGGTCGGCGAGGTTGTCGCGGACCCAGTCACGGATCGAGTCCTCGGTCAGTGCTGCGCCCTCGGCGTCGTCGGCCCGCACGATCCATACTGCGATGCGCTGGAAAGTCTCGGGGTCGTCGACGCCGGTGGCGAAGGCGTCGGCCACGCCGGGCATGGCGTCGAGGACCTCGTCCACGGAGCGGGGGTAGACGTTCTCGCCGCCGACGATGATCATGTCGTCGATGCGCCCCAGGACGCGCAGCTGCCCATGCTCGTCCAGGTAGCCGAGGTCGCCGATCTGGACCAGGCCGTCAGCCCGGTGGATCGGGATGCCCGGGTTGGTGTAGCCGGTCAGGGTGGTGGAGTTGCGCAGGTAGATCCGGCCCGACGTCCCCACCGGGACCTCGTTGCCGTCGTCGTCGAGGATCTTCAGTTCCGTGCCCACGGCGATCTCCCCGGAGACCGTGGGGTCCTCGGCGAGCTCTTCCATGGACGCCACCGACGCCAGGGTGACCTCGGTGCTGCCGTAGACGTTGCACAGGATCGGGCCGAACCGGTTGATGGTCCCCTTCACCAGCGCGGGGGTCAGCGCGTGTCCGGAGGAGACGATGAACTTCAGGGACGAGGTGTCGTAGGACCCGCCGCCGGGGATCTCCAGCAGCTGCT
Source organism: Corynebacterium halotolerans YIM 70093 = DSM 44683 (assembly GCF_000341345.1). Lineage (NCBI taxonomy): Bacteria > Bacillati > Actinomycetota > Actinomycetes > Mycobacteriales > Corynebacteriaceae > Corynebacterium > Corynebacterium halotolerans. Next base: position 389,516 of record NC_020302.1, read on the forward strand.
TGAGGAAGACCGGGGAGGTGAACATCGCCTCGAGCCGGTGGGTGGCGATGTCGTCGAGCACCTGCTCCGGGTTGAAGTGGCGGTGGGTGACGATCGTGGCGCGGGTGGCCAGGGCGATGTTGAGCATGCCCCAGCCCCAGGTGTGGAAGATCGAGGCGTGCAGCTGGATGGGCATGTCACAGTGCCACGGGATCTTCCGGAGGATGCCGGCCAGCACCAGCGGCAGCTTCGGCTCCGGGCGGACCACGCCCTTGGGCACGCCCGAGGTGCCCGAGGACATGAGCACGATCGGACCGTGCTTCGGGAACGCGGGCAGATCGGTCTCGGCGGTCTCCCAGGGCCGGTCCACGATGTCGTTGAGCACCGGCAGATCCTCGTGATCACGGGAGGCGTGCCCCACGATGACGTGGAGGTTGTCGCGGTCCTCGAGGCGGTCGAGGAACTCGTCGTCGATGATGAGGACGTTGATGTCGTTCTCCTCGATGATCCCGGCGAGCTGTTCCGGGGAGGAGCCGACGTTGAGCAGGAAGATCGTGGCGCCGGCGTAGCCCTTGGCCGCCAGCGGGTAGATGATGCCCCGGCCGTTGCGGGCCATCACGCCCAGGCGGAGCTCGTCGAGCCCGAGGGAGACCAGGTGGCGGGCCAGGGTCCGGGAGTTCTCACGCAGCTGGCGGTAGGTCAGCTGGCCGTCGTCGTCGATCAGGGCGACGCGGTGCGGTGTCATCAGGTGGCCCTGCTCCACCTCGCGGGCGGTGGTGAACCAGTAGCGGGCGAGGACGGGGGGCAGCCCCGCCACCGCGGAGGGTCCACCGTCGCCACTGACGATTCCGGACCGGAAGAGTGCGGGGACGAACTGCCCGAGCGCACGGGCGGTGACGGCGGCACTCTTCAGCCTGGTTGAGATGGTCAAGTGGGCTCTCCTTCGGCGTGGCAGGGGCGCGCCGGGCGAACGAACCGACGGCCCCTCGGTTTTCTGTCGTACGGTTTCGCACACGTTACTGTAGTTTCAGCCGCCAAACGTTTTCCACCCCTCTGGTGAGGTACTTCCGGCGGAAACGGTCCTCTGTTTCGGGGAGATCGGGAATGTAACTGTTTTGGCTTACCTGACGATATTCCGAAGTGACATTCCCGCCTGTCTGCGCCAGACTGATTAAATCACCCTGATCACTCCCGCACCATCTGTACCATCAGCCCCAGGGTCTCATCTGTCGATGGCCACCGCGTCCGGCAGGGAGCGTCAGAGAACCGTCCATTGAAGGAGAAGACATGCTGTTGCACGGTGTCGGCCGCCGACTGGCCACGCTACTGGCGGGAATCCTGCTCGTCGTCACGGGGATGGTCGCGGCGTCCGCGCCCGCGGACGCCCAGGAACGCAACCTGGTGATCTTCGGCGACTCGATCATCGCCGACACCCCGTCCCTGGAGTACCTGGCCGAGCGCTTCGGTTCGAGCACCTCCTCGGGCAGCTCCGGTTCCGCGGAGAGTTCGGTGGGGAACTGCGCGACCTCCCCGGACAACTTCGGTGCCCGCGCGGCCCGCAAGCTGAACCTGGCCGCCTGGGACTACTCCTGCCCGGGCACCACGTCAATCTCGCCGGGCACGCAGTTCTCCGCCCAGGTCGACCGCGCCCTGGCCACCGGCGGCCTGACCCCGGCCACCCAGCGCGTCGTCGTGACCACCGGCTTCAACGACACCTACAACAACGACAGTCTCCCGGTCGGCGAGGTCCGCTCCCGTTTCGTCGACGCGATGGCCCCGCAGATCGAGCGCATCAAGGCCGCCGCCCCGAACGCCCGGATCCAGATCGTCGGCTACGCCACCATCACCGACGGTGACTTCGTCTGCCTGGCGCACATCGGCGCCAACATCCACGACCGCACCTTCTTCCCGCGGGTCGGTTACTGGGAGCGGCTGGCCCAGGACATGCAGCACGACCTCGCGCACGCCACCGGCACCGAGTTCGTCGACCTGAAGCCATCCACCGCCGACAACGGCATGTGCGCCCCCGACGACCGCCGCATGTGGGCGGGCCTCATCGACTTCCACGGCGGCCCGGGCAACATGCCCATCCACATCAACGCCCGCGGCCACGAGCACGTCGCGAACGTCATCGCCGCCAGCTGACCCTCCGGTCCGCGCGTAGGGTGGCGGGCAACCGTGCCGCGCGTCCGGGGCGGGGCGCGGCGTCGACAAGCGCTTGCCGACGCCCGCGTCGCGCCGTCGGGACGTGCCCGCGGCACGCCACGCCGACGGACAGGGGCCGACATGAGCACACAGCCGAAGCTGGGCAGCCGCACCGGAAGAATCCTCCACCTCGACGGACTCGAGTTCCGTGACCTCGACGGCGACGGTCAGCTCGCCCCCTACGAGGACTGGCGCGTCCCCGCGGCGGAGCGGGCCGCCGACCTGGTCGCCCGCCTGACCGTGCCCGAGAAGGCCGGGCTGATGGTCATCGGCTCCCACCACCCGGGCTACTCGGAGTTCCTGCCCGAGCCGGAGCCGGGGGAGATCCTCAACCGCCACGACGTGTGGCGCGACCGTAACCCCATCACCGGCCAGGCCTACCCCGAACCGGTGCTGGTGACCTCCTCGACGGACAACGCGGTCAACGCCCGCCACCAGCGCTACCTCATCGTCCGCGACAACCTCGCCCCGCGTGACCTGGCCACCTGGACCAACGCCGTCCAGGAGGTCGCGGAGCGCTCCCGGTTGGGTATCCCGGCCGTCTTCGCCTCCAACCCCCGCAACCACGTCGCGCTCGTCGCGCAGTTCGGCGTCAACGAGTCCGCCGGCGTCTTCTCCGAGTGGCCCGGCGAGCTCGGCCTGGCCGCGCTGCGGGACCCGGAGCTGGTCGAGACCTTCGGCCGGGAGATCGCGAAGGAGTGGCGCGCCGGGGGCATCCACAAGCTCTACGGCTACATGGCCGACGTCGCCTCCGAGCCGCGCTGGTCGCGCTTCAACGGCACCTTCGGCGAGGATCCGGAGCTGGTCTCCGACTACATCACCGCGGTGGTGCGCGGCATGCAGGGCATGGTCCTGACGGGGGAGTCCGTGGCCACCACCATCAAGCACTTCCCGGGCGGCGGCGTGCGCCTCGACGGCCACGACCCGCACTTCGAGTGGGGCCAGACCAACGAGTACCCCACCGACGACGCGCTGGCGACCCACCACCTGCCGCCGTTCCGGGCGGCCGTCGACGCCGGCGCCAGCTCGGTCATGCCCTACTACGCCCGGCCCGTGAACAGCTCCGCGCCGCAGCTGCCCGAGCGGTACTGGCAGGGCCCGACCACCCAGTTCGAGGAGGTCGCCTTCGCCTACAACGCCACCTTCCTCGGGGAACTGCTGCGCACGGACCTCGGCCACACCGGCTACGTCAACTCCGACTCCGGCGTCATCGACGCCATGGTGTGGGGCGTGGAGGAGCTCACCAAACCCGAGCGCTTCGCCGCCGCCGTGCAGGCCGGCACCGACCTCTTCTCCGACATGGCCAGCCCCCGTGACCTGCTCGCGGCCGTCGACGAGGGGCTGCTGGCGGAATCCGCTCTGGACCGCGCCTGCCGACGCCTGCTCACCGAGATGTTCTCGCTCGGCATCTTCGAGAACCCCTACGTCGACGTCGACGACGCCGAGACGGTCATCGGTGGCGAGACCGTCTCCGAACTGGGCGGGCGCACGCAGCGGCGCTCCGTGACCCTGCTGCGCGGCAACGCGGAACTGCTGCCCCTGGACCTGGGGTCCGCGCCGAGGATCCATGCGCTGGTCACCGGCCGCACCCGCAGCGACCAGGTGCAGAGCCGACTCGAGGCGGCGATCGCCAAGGTGTGGCCGACCGCCACGGTGGTCGAGCACCCGGAGGACGCCGACCTCGCGCTCGTATGGGCCCGGCCCGAGATCGCGCTGTTCGAGGACGACCGCGAGGGCGTGCCCCTGTCGATCGACCCGCGGGACAACGGCGTCGACGTCGACCGCATCCAGCACATCGAGCAGACCGTGCCGACGATTCTCGCGGTCAACCTCACCAATCCGTGGCTGCTCGGCGAGATCGAACCGGCCGCCGAGGCGGTGGTGGCCACCTTCGAGATCACGCCGGAGAACCTGCTGGCCTCGCTCGCCGGGCAGGACGGCGGCCCGGCCGGCCGGTTGCCGATGACGCTGCCCGCCTCCTTCAAGGTCGTCGCGGATTCCCCCCGCGACGTGCCCGGCAAGTTCTGCGGCGACGCCTACCCCTACCTCGACCGCGAGGGCGTCTCCTACGGCCACGGGCACGGACTGACGCTCTGAGCGGCGGCGCTCAGGTGTCAGGCGCTCAGGCGGTGGCGCCCTTCAGGGAGAACAGGGCCAGCTCGATGAGGTCGATACGCGGGACCTCGGCCTCGTCCGCCCACCGGTGCGCGAGCTCCGTGTACCTGCCGTAGTCGACCTCGTCGAACCTGGCCGGGTCCGGGTGCGCCCACCCGCTGTGCCGCAGTTCGGCGGCGACGAACCTGTCGATGATCAGGCTCGGATGCCACGGTGCGCCCGCCCCCGAGAAGTACAGGAACTTCGTGAAGAAGGCCGGGCCCAGCCGGGGGATCTTCGACCGGCCCGCGTTGAGGGTGCGGAACGCGCCCACAGGGTCGTCGCCCGCCAACTCCGCGGCCCGCATCAGGTCCCCGGCTCTCCTGTCGGGCTCGGCGGCCACGGCCTCGATGATGAAGGGGAAGTCTGCCCGGACGTCCTGCCTGGTGGAATCCGCGCCCCACGCGAGCGTGTTCCACAGCAGGTCGAGGGCCCTGTCCGCGGAGTCCCGGGCCTCCTCCGCGAGGGTGAAGAGCTGGCCCCGGGAGATCCGCTCGCCGAGGAAGTCGCAGTTCAACTCGTGGGCGGCGAGCAGTTCCTTCAGCCAGGGCAGGTCCACGGCGACGGAATGCTCACGGATCGTGGACCCGTCCTTTCCTTTCAGCCAGTCGGTCACGCGGTCGGGGAGGGGGAGCGTCAGTGGGTTACTCATGCCCAAAGTGTGGCAGAGATCTCATTTGCGTGCAGGGTCGTGAGAGTCGCTCCTCGGCGGGGGCGTCCGCCCTCAACCCCGTTCGGCGCTATTTCTGTCAGATGGCAGGCCAGGGTCGGCGGATTTTCGTTAGGCTCGCGGATGCCGCCAAAAACGCACCGTGAAACATGAGGAGTATCCCCTTGAGCACAACTGTCACCGGAATCATCTCCCGCGAAAAGGGAGCACCGGTAGAGCAGACCGACATCGTCATCCCGGATCCGGGCTCCAACGATGTCATCGTGAAGATCCAGGCCTGCGGCGTCTGCCACACGGACCTGGCCTACCGCGACGGCGACATCGCCGACGAGTACCCCTTCCTGCTGGGCCACGAGGCCGCGGGCGTCGTCGAGACCGTCGGCGACGACGTCACCCACGTCGAGGTCGGCGACTTCGTCGTTCTGAACTGGCGTGCCGTGTGCGGCGAGTGCCGCGCCTGCCGCAAGGGGGATCTGAAGTACTGCTTCAACACCCACAACGCCTCGAAGAAGATGACCCTGACCGACGGTACCGAACTGACCCCGGCCCTGGGCATCGGAGCCTTCGCCGAGAAGACCCTGGTCCACGAGGGCCAGTGCACCAAGGTCAACCCGGACGAGGATCCGGCGGCCGCCGGTCTGCTGGGCTGCGGCATCATGGCGGGCCTGGGCGCGGCCGTCAACACTGGTGAGGTCAAGCGCGGCGAGTCCGTCGCCGTCTTCGGTCTCGGTGGCGTGGGGATGGCCGCTGTCGCCGGCGCGAAGATCGCCGGTGCGACCACCATCATCGCCGTGGACATCGACCCGAAGAAGCTGGACTGGGCGAAGGAGTTCGGCGCCACCCACGTCATCGACTCCTCGCAGCTCTCCGGCGAGGGCGAGGACTCCGAGGTCGTCGCCAAGGTCCGCGAGATCACCGACGGCTTCGGCACCGACGTGGCCATCGACGCCGTGGGCATCATGCCGACCTGGCAGCAGGCCTTCTACTCCCGCGACCACGCTGGCCGCATGGTCATGGTCGGCGTGCCGAATCTGACCTCGCGCATCGACGTCCCGGCCATCGACTTCTACGGCCGCGGCGGCTCCCTGCGCCCGGCCTGGTACGGCGACTGCCTGCCGGAGCGTGACTTCCCGCTCTACGTGGACCTGCACCTGCAGGACCGCTTCCCGCTGGACAAGTTCGTCTCCGAGCGCATCGGCCTCGGCGACGTCGAGGAGGCCTTCGACACCATGAAGGCCGGCGACGTGCTGCGTTCGGTGGTGATCCTGTAATGGCGGGCCTGCGAATCGACCACGTGGAGACCTCCGGGAAGTTCGCCCTCGACGGCGGCGAGTGGGACGTCGACAACAACATCTGGATCGTCGGCGACGACTCCGAGGTCTACGTCATCGACGCCGCCCACGACGCCGCCCCGATCATCGAGAAGGTGGGAAACCGCAAGGTCAAGGGCATCCTGCTCACCCACGGGCACAACGACCACATCACCGTGGCCCCGGAGCTGTCGGAGAAACTCGACGCCCCGATCCTGCTCCACCCGGGTGACGAGATGCTCTGGGACGAGACCCACCATGGTGTCGAGCACGAGACCATGCACGACGGCCAGGTCTTCCAGATCGCCGGCACCGACATGACGGTGCTCAACACTCCCGGCCACTCGCCGGGCTCGGTCTGCCTGTACCTGCCGGAGGCGGGCGAGTTGTTCTCCGGTGACACTCTCTTCCAGGGCGGACCGGGCGCGACGGGGCGGTCCTACAGCTCCTTCGATACGATCATCGAGTCCCTGCAGAAGTCGGTTCTCGACCTGCCGGCCGAGACGATCGTGCGTACCGGCCACGGCGACCACACCACCGTCGGCGCCGAGGCCCCGCACCTCGAGGAGTGGATAAAGCGCGGCCACTGACCCGCCCCGGATCTTCACCGGGAGCCCGGTTGCCGCTGCTAGAGTGACCGGCATGCGAACTCTTGTCACTGGCGGCGCCGGGTTCATCGGCTCCCATCTGGTTGATCTGCTCATCGGTGAGGGCCATGAGGTCGTCGTGGTCGACAACCTCTCCCACGGGAAGCTGACCAACCTGGAGAACGCCCGGGCCGGCGGCACGCTGACCTTCATCGAGGCGGATCTGCTCGACGTCGACTTCGACGCCCTGGTCGCCGAGCACGCCCCCGAGGTGATCTTCCACCTCGCCGCGCAGATCGACGTGCGCAACTCCGTCGACGATCCGCTGCACGACGCGCAGACCAATATCCTGGCCACCATCCGCCTGGCCGAGGCCGCCCGGAAACACGGGGTGCGCAAGGTCGTCCACACCTCCTCCGGTGGGGCGATCTACGGCGAGCCGGAGGGCTTCCCGGTCGGCGAGGACACCCCGGTGGATCCCCATTCGCAGTACGCGGCCTCCAAGTTCGCCGGTGAGGTGTACCTGAACACCTACCGTCACCTGTACGGGCTGGACTGCTCGCACATCGCCCCGGCGAATGTCTACGGTCCACGCCAGGACCCGCACGGCGAGGCCGGGGTGGTGGCGATCTTCAGCCAGCGGCTGCTGGCCAGTGAGCCGACGAAGGTCTTCGGCGACGGGTCGAACACCCGCGACTACGTCTTCGTCGGTGACGTCGTGCGCGCGTTCTACCTGGCGTCGGGGGAGAAGGGCGGGGGGATGCGTTTCAATATCGGCACCGCTGTGGAGACGAGTGACCGGCAGCTGCATTCCCTGGTGGCCGAGGCCGCCGGTGCTGCCGACGATCCGGAGTACGCCCCGGCCCGCCTGGGCGATCTGCCGCGCTCGGCCCTGGACTACGCACGGGCGAGGGAGGTCCTCGGCTGGGAGCCGCTGACCCCGATCGCCGAGGGTGTGGCCCAGACCGTCGACTATTTCCGCCGGGAGGCGTAGCGGGGGTCCGGCCCTGCGGGGCCGGATCTGTCAGAGCTGTGTGGAACCGGTGGAGCCCGCGGAATCGGAGTCCGTGCCGGAGGCGGTGTCGGCGTCGTCGCGTTCGGGTTTGACCGCGTTCTGCAGGGCGACGGCGCGCGCCAGACGCGAGTAGCGCACCTCCAGCTCACGGAAGCGGAACCACGTGGACATGGTGGTGAAGAAGAAGGCGATAACCAGGAAATACAGCAGCAGGTCGGTGCCGCGGTCCACGCCCACCCAGTTCGCGACCACCGTCAGGTCATTGGGGCGCAGCACCGCCCACACCGCCAGGATGACGAACAGCACGAAGCCGAGCTTCACCCCGGCCCGCGCGCGGGCCTTGCGGCGGTTGCTCAGGAAGTAGAACACCAGCGCGAAGGTGGCGACGAGCAGTAGCAGCTGAATGATCGTGGCGGTCACTTAGAGCCTCCTTGCCAGCAGACCGTCGGCGAGGATGTTGACGCCGTTGATGAGCGACTGGCCCTTGCTCATCGAGTATTCGGTGTAGAGGATGTCCACCGGCTCCTCCGCCACGCGCCAACCCTTGTCGGCGATCATGGAGACGATCTCGGAGGCGTGGGACATCCCGTTCATGCGGATGTCCATCTCGTCGGCGACCTTCTTGTTGAAGGCGCGCAGCCCGTTGTGGGCGTCCGAGAGCCCGAGCTTGCGGGTGGTCGGCGACAGCGCCACGACGGTCTTCAGCACGACACGCTTGATCCAGGGCACCTGGTCGTCCTCGGCACGGGGGCGGCCGAAGCGGGTGCCCACGATGATGTCGTAGGGTTCGGTGCGCAGGCGGCCGACCATCGTCAGCACGTCCTTGACCTGGTGCTGACCGTCGGCGTCGAAGGTCACGAAGTACTTCGCGCCGGGCTGTTTCCGGGCGTACTCCACGCCGGTCTGCAGCGCGGCCCCCTGTCCGAGGTTGACCGGGTGGTCGACCAGGTGGGCGCCGGCGGCGTGGATGCGTTCGGCCGAGTCGTCGGCGGAACCGTCGTTGACCGCGACGATGTTCGGGAAGGTGGCGCGGGCGTGCTCGATGACGTCCTGGATGACCGGTCCCTCGTTGTAGCAGGGGATGATCAGCCAGGTGTCCCGGTTGTCGGCGGCACTGGTGGTCTCGTCCATGATGTCATTCATGCTATCCCCCGGACGCGCTCACCGGTGGAACAACCTGCCGTAGACGTGGGTGAGCAGCCCTGCCGGCAACAGCCGGTAGGCGGTGCGCACGACGAGGTTGACCACCGCCCGCGGCCGCGAGATGAGCCCGTAGGACACGAGGTTGCGCTGCATCTGCCGCTCGGCGGCGAACATGCCCTTTCCGGTGCGGCGGGCGAACTGCTCCGGGCTGACACGGAAATAGGTCAGCGGTTCGGACAGGTTGTGGAAGCGCGCGCCGCCAGCGAGCAGACGGGCCCACAGGTCGTAGTCCTCCATGTGGTGGACGTCGCGGTAGCCGCCCGCTTCGACGACGGCGGCGGTGCGCATCATCACCGACGGGTGGTTGACCGGGGAGTTGATACGCAGGTACCGCGTGATCGCGTCGTGGTGCTCGGGGAGAGCACGCACCTTCCCGGCCGCCTCCTCCAGGCTTGCCCCGGCACGGACGGCGGCGTTGTTGAGCTCGGTGACGGAGGTGCCTAGCACATCCAACTCGGGGTGGGCGGCGAACCAGTCCAACTGCCGCGCGAAACGGTCCGCGGCGGCGATGTCGTCGGCGTCGAGACGCGCCACGAAGGTACTGGTGATCGTGGCCATGCCCGCCGCCGACGCGGGCCCGGAACCCTGGTTGCGGGCGAGCACGACGGTACGCGCCTCCGGCCGCTTGTCGACGAACGCGTCGATCACCGCGCGCAGCCGGTCACCGACCGGCCCGTCCTCGACGATGACGATCTCGTCCGCCGGACGGGTCTGCGCTGCCAGCGACTCGAGGGCCTCGGACAGCTCTTCCGGGACGATGCGGTGGTAGACGGTGACGAGGGCGGCCAGCGTGGTCATGATCTCCAGATTCTAGTGGGTCAGTTGGGCCCGGGCGGCTCCCCGCAGCGCGGCGAGATGGACGAGTCCCCCGGCCAGCGGGCCGATGATGAGCGCGACGCACACGCGGCCCTCGAGAGGTAGCGGAAGCAGCAGGACAGCGAGCGCGACCGCCGAGGCCATGATCCATCCGATGACGTAGGAGCGGTGCCGTTCGACAGACAGGGCGGCGATGCCGGTGATCATCAGCGATCCCGTGCACGCAGAAGCGAAGGTGAGCACCGCGAGGATGAGACCGGGGACCTCGTAGCCTTCATCGAAGAAGATTTCGAGGATCCAGGGGCCCACCAGCCAGGCGGCGGCTCCACCCACCACACCGAGGCCGAGCACCGCGGCCACCGGAGTGGCCAGGGCGGAGTACAGATTGCTGCGCTTCTCCACGAAGCGGACGATGAGCGCGGACTGGAAGCGTTGCAGCGGCACGAGGATGGGGGCGCGGGTCAGGGTGACCGCCAGGATGATGCCGGCGACGGTGACGTTGGTGTCCACGTCGGGGCCGGTGGTGGCCGTGATGAACACGGGGAAACCGGTGATCAGCACCGCCGAGGCGCCGGTGGCCAGCATCGCGGAACCCACCCGTCGGGCCAGGGGGGCGCGGTCGACGTCGACCCCGGCCCGCACCGCCTGACGGGCCTCCGCCGAGGAGGCGAGGACGACCAGCCAACTGGCGGCCCCGATCACCGTGATGAGGATGAAGGCGGGCATGCCCCATCCGGCGGCCCACGCGATGACGGCCAGCGCGAGCCGCACGCCCGAATCCAGGGCGATCAGCCCTGCGTAGCGGGTCCACAGCCCCAAGCCGGAGAGGATTCCGGAGAGCACCGCCTGGAAGGTGTAGGAGACCAGCCCGACCGCCATGAACGCGGTGGCGGAGCCGGTGATGCCGGTAACCAGCAACGGCATCCACCAGAAGCCCGTGAGCGCCACGATGAGCAGCGCCCCGAACGCCAGGACGACGCCCAGGCGCCACGGCCTGCCCTCACCCCGCCGGCCGGATTCGCGGGCGGCGGAGACCCCGCGGGTGGTCTCCTGCATCAGGCCGTCGAGGAATCCGGTGCAGGCGAAGAAAAGGCCCCAATAGGCCTGGAACTCCTCGGCCTGCTCGACGTCGAGCGCCCAGGTGGCGATGTAGATGACGACGAAGCCGGACAGTGCGGCGAAGACCGTCGCCAGGGAAAGGGACCTCATCGCCGGGGTTCCGGGAACTCCGGCAGCTCGCGCTGGAACAGCCAGTCGTCCCAGAGCTTCTCGACGACCTCCTGCGGGACGGACTGCGCGTTCGCCTCGGCGAGGACCTCGCGCTTGAGGTCCCGCGGCTCCACGACGGCGTGCCGCCCGGCGGCGACGTAGCGGCGCAGCACCGCGAAGAACGCGGCGTCGCCAAGCAGGCAGCGCAGCGCGTGCACCGTGAGCGCCCCGCGCTTGTACACGCGGTCGTCGAACATGTCCTCCGGGCCCGGGTCACCCAGCAGCAGGTCCTCGGGCTTCTCGGCGAGCTCGTCGTAGAACTCGCGGGCGGAGTCGGCGGCGGGGCGGTCGGCGGAGTGCTCGAACCACAGCCACTCCGCGTAGCAGGCGAACCCCTCGTTCAGCCAGATGTCGTTCCACTGGGCCAGGCCCAGCGAGTTACCGAACCACTGGTGCGACAGCTCATGGGCGATCAGCCGCTCCCAGGCGTGGTCTCCCTCGGCGTGGTTGGACCCGAAGATGGACAGCCCCTGGGCCTCGAGGGGGATCTCCAGCTCGTCCTCGGTGACCACGACCGTGTAGGCGGGGAAGGGGTAGGGGCCGAACAGCCGCGAGTACAGCTCGAGCATGGCCGACTGATCGGCGAACTCGTCGCGAACCAGGTCCTTCAGCTCCGGCGGCGCCCAGGCGCGGACCGGGACCTGGCCCTCGCCGCTCAGGTCGAGCTGCTGGTACTCGCCGACCTGCACCGTGGCGAGATAGCTGGCCATGGGGAAATCGGCCCGGTAGTGCCAGGTGGTGCGGGAGCCGGCGGCCTGCCTGCCGACGAGTTCACCGTTGGCGATGACCACGTAGGGGTTGTCCGCGGACACGCTGATCTCGTAGCGGGCCTTCTCGTCCGGGGTGTCGTCGCAGGGGAACCAGCTGGGCGCCCCATTCGGCTGCGAGGCCACGAGTGCGCCATTCTCGAGTTCCTCCCAGCCGATCTCGCCCCAGGCCGTGCGGAGCGGACGGGGTGAGCCGGCGTAACGGATCTGCAGCTGGAACTCGCTGTCGACCGGAATCTCCTCGGCGAAGGTCAGTCGCAGCTTGTTGTCGGACTGCCGGAACCTGGCTACCCGGGGAGTGAACCCGCCGGAACCCGCGGCGGTGACCTTGCTGACCTTCAGCGACCCCGCCAGGTCGAGGGTCATGGCCTTCAGCGACTTCCAGTTGTCCAGCTGCAGGACCGCCGTGCCGGACAGGTGGTTGGGGCCGACGCGGTAGGCCAGATCCAGGGTGTAGCTCCGGACGTGGAAACCGAGATTGAAGTCGACGCCGGTGTACTCGTCACGGGTGCCGGGGATCGGGGTGGAACGCAGCCTTCTAAACATCGGGAACTGATGTTACCCGCGTTGGCGGGTGGAGCCGGTGGCGAGGGCGCCGACCAGTGGTTCCGGAAGTGGGGCCTGCTTCTCCACACGGTCGGGAGGGTTTCGGCGCGGGGTCGGCGTGGGCGTGTGGAGAAAGGTGCGGTGGGGAGCGCAGGTGTCTGCTTCTCCACACGGTCGGGAGGGTTTCGGCGCGGGGTCGGCGTGGGTGTGTGGAGAAAGGTGCGGTGGGGAGCGCAGGTGTCTGCTTCTCCACACACTCACCCGGAATTCAGCCCGGCGAAACCCCGGCCGTGTGCTCGAAGGAACCCCCGAACCCCCGAACCCCCGAAATAAACCGCAGACCCTTACCCCGCCTACCGCTCCAGCTGCTCGATCAGCCAGGTGTAGATCAGCGACTCAACACGCGCCACCTGCTTGTTGTCGGCCGCGCCGGCGTGGCCGCCCTCGGTGTTCTCGAAGTAGTCGACCGGCTGCCCGACCTTCGCCAGCGCCAGGGCGAACAGCCGGGCGTGCGCGGGGTGGACCCGGTCGTCGCGGGTCGAGGTGGTGACCAGGGCCGGCGGGTAGGGCCGCACCCCATGGTCGACCACGTTGTGCAGCGGCGACCAGGTCTCGATGGCCGCGCGCTCCTCCGCCACGGAGGGGTCGCCGTACTCGGCCATCCAGGAGGCCCCGGCCGACCAGGTGTGGTAGCGCAGCATGTCGGTCAGCGGCACCTGGACGACGGCCGCGCCGAAGTCCGAGGGGTATTTCGTCAGCGCCCCTGAGGTCAGCAGCCCACCGTTGGAGCCGCCCCGGATGCCGATCTGTGCGGGTGCGCAGTAGCCGCGCTCCACGACGTCGGCAAGCACCGCCTGATGGTCCTCCCACACCTTGTGCCGGTTGGTCTTGACCACCTGGGAGTGCCAGTCGGGGCCGAATTCCCCGCCGCCGCGCAGATTGGGCTGGACGAAGAAGTTGCCGCGCTCCAGCCAGGACAGGCCGCGGACCGCGGAGTAGCCGGGCGTCAGGGAGACCTCGAAACCGCCGTAGCCGCCGACCAGCGTCGGGCGCGGGCCAAGCTCGAAGCGACCGGTGATGAAGTAGGGGATCTTCGTGCCGTCGGCGGAGGTCGCCCAGTGCTGCCGGGTCTCGAGACCGTCGGCGTCGAACATCGCGCGTGCCCGCTTCACGGGCGACGGTACCAGGGACTCGGCGAGGTCCAGCCGGTACAGCGTCGTCGGTTCGGTGAAGGAGGAGGTGGTCAACCAGACCTCGTCACCGTCGAGCGGGCTGGTGGCGACCACCCCGGCGGTGACCAGCTCGGGCAGTTCGATGGCCCGCTGCTCGCCGGTCGGCTCCGACAGCTCCACGACCCGTAGCTCGGTCGCGACATCGGTGAGCAGGGTGAGCACCATCTTCCGCTCGGTGAACGCCAGCGACTGCAGCGAGGTGTGCTCCGTGGGCTCGAACACGGCACGCACATCGCGCTCTCCGGCGAGGAAGCGGTCGAGTTCGATCACGCCGAGCCCGCCGGCGGGGATGCCGGCGAATTCCGTGCGCGGCAGGACGAACAGCCACTGCCGCTGCAGGGCCACCTCGCAGTCCTCGGGCACCTCGATCGACTGCAGTCCGCCGCCGGTGTCGACGGCCACCCGCGAGCGGTAGAAGTCCAGCGCCCGGGAGGCGATGATCCGCTCGAAGCCGGGCGTGCGGTCGGCGCCGGCGCCCACGGCGACGTCGTCACGCGAGCCGGTGGTGAACACCTCGGAGGTCTCGACGGCCTCGCCGCGGTGCCAGCGGTGCACGCGCGCCGGGTAGCCGGAGGTGGTCAGCGAACCCTCGCCGGTGTCGGTGCCCACGAGCACGGTGTCGAGGTCGAGCCAGCTGACGTCGGACTTCGCCTCCGGCAGTTCGAAGGGCGACTCAGCCACGAAGGTCCCGCTGCCCAGGTCGAACTCGCGCACCACGGTGGCGTCGGCCCCGCCGCGGGACAGCCGCACCAGTGCGCGGTCGTTGTCCGGGGTGCGCACGTGCGCACCCTTCCACACCCAGCTCTCGTCCTCCGACTCCGCGAGGGCGTCGACGTCGAGGAGCACCTCCCAGTCGATGTCGTCCGTGAGATAGGACTCGAGCGTCGTGCGCCGCCACAGCCCGCGGGGGTGGCCGGCGTCGCGCCAGAAGTTGTAGAGGTGGCCGCCGCGGCGGACGACGAAGGGGATGCGGTCGTCGACGTCGAGGGCGGCGAGGATGCGCCCTCGCAGGTCGGCGCGCCCCACGTGCTTGTCGACGCCCGCCTCGGTGGCGTCGGACCAGCGTTCCGCCCAGGTCAGGGCCTGCGGGTCGTCGATGGTTTCCAGCAGGGCGGGGTCTATGTCATTACTGTCGTGGTAGGTCATATCCCCGGAAGTCTACGTGGCACGCATCCGCGGAGGCCGGGCACGCGAAAACGGCACCGGCCACAGGGGACGGTGCCGTTGGCGGGGGAGTGGGCGGGGTTACTCGTCGGTGGTGAAGGCCCGGTCGAAGGTCTCCCAGGACTGGGCGAGGTCCGCGCGCCAGTAGGGCCAGGAGTGGGTGCCCACGGGGCGGAAGTTGTAGTCGGCCGGGATGTCGAGCGAATCCAGCTTCGCCTTCAGGTGGTGGGTGCAGGCGTTGGTGCCGGCCTCGATGACCCCGCCCTCGATCTGGAGGATCGCCGAGTTGACGGAGGCGACGAGCGGGTCAGCGCCCTGCCTGGTGTAGTGGCCCGGCAGATCCGTCTCGCCGGCCAGGCCGGAGCCGTTGGAGATGTAGAGCTCGGTGCCCCGCAGGTTCTCGGCGTTGACCAGGGCGTCGTTGTAGACGTTGTAGGGGCTGCCCTGCGGTCCCCACATCTGCTCCGGTTCGCCGCCGCCGCGGTTGGTGGTCAGGCGCAGGTACTCGTACTCCAGCGGGTAGGAGGTCAGCGCGCAGCCGGAGAAGGAGCCGACGGTGTCGTAGAAGCCCTGGTTGTGCTCGGCCAGCAGCAGCGAGGAGGTCGCCGACATGGAGAAGCCGGCGATGCCGCGCTCGTTGCTGGCGCCGAGGTGCTCCTCGATCGGGCCGGGCAGCTCCTTGGTCAGGAAGGTCTCCCACATCTGCGGTTCCTTCAGGTAGCCGGTGCCCGGGGTCTCCAGCCAGTCGGTGTAGTAGGAGAATGCGCCCTCCATCGGGATGACGAGGTTGACGTTCTTGTCCTCGTAGAGATCCAGGATCGGCGAGAGGGTGATCCAGTCGTTGTCCTGCTCGGCGCCGCCGGCGCCGTTGAGCATGTAGAGCGTCGGGCGGAGCGTCGACTTGTCGGCCGCGTGGATCACGGCGACCGGGATGTCGCGGCCCATGGACGGCGAGTAGACGTTGAGCTCCTCAATCCGGCCCTCGCGGGCCGCCGGGTTCTCCGCCACCCACTCGCGGGCGACGGTGCGCCACTCGGGCGAGTTCTCGGTGACCGGCGCGGTCATCTGCGAGATGGTGGACACCGGGACGCCACCGTTGACGTCGGTGGGCGTCAGCTCCGCGGCCCCGGCGACCGGGGCGGCGAGGATCCCGCCGGTGAGGGCGAGGGCGGCGAGGGTGGGGATGACGCTACGAACAGGTTTCATGATCTCAACTAACTCTGGCTGGGGGAGCTTCAGGGGCATGTGCGGGTCCGGGGACGCCGGCCGGGAACATGCATAGCTTTCATCGTCACGCAACCTGTCCGCGTTATCAAACGGAGATAAAAGAAAGTGGCACGGATCATCAGTCCGTGCCACTTTCCCGGGGCGCCGCGGGAGGCGCTGCCGCCGCCTACTCGTCGGTGGTGAAGGCGCGGTCGAAGGTCGGCCAGGAGTCCCAGAGGTCCTGGTTCCAGTAGGTCCAGGAGTGGGTGCCGGTGGGACGGAAGTTCCAGTCCGCCGGGATGTCCAGGGAGTCCATCTTCGCCTTGAGGTTGTGGGTGCAGGTGTTGGTCGCCGCCTCGATGATGCCGCCCTCAATGATCAGGGTGGCGGCGCCGGAGGAGGCGGCGGACGGGTCAATGCCCCGCTCGATGTAGTAGCCCGGCAGGTCGGTGGCGCCGGCCAGGCCCGAGGCGTTGGAGACGTAGACCTCGCTGCCACGCAGGCCCTCGGCGTTGATCAGCGCGTCGTTGTGGTAGGTGTTCGGATCCCCCATCGGGCCCCACATCTGGTCCACGGTGCCGCCGCCGCGGTTGACGGTCAGCTCGGCCATCAGGCGGGAGACGGGGTCGGAGGTGGCGGCGCAGCCGGAGTAGGAGCCGACGGCGTCGTAGAAGCCGGGGTTGTGCTCGGCCAGCAGCAGCGCGGAGGTCGCGGACATGGACATGCCGGCGATGCCGCGCTCGTGGCTGGCGCCGAGGTACTCCTCGAGCGGGCCGGGCAGCTCCTTGGTGAGGAAGGTCTCCCACAGCTGGGAGTTGTCGAGGTAGCCGGTGCCCGGGGTCTCGCGCCAGTCGGTGTAGTAGGAGAACGCGCCCTCCATCGGGATGACCACGTTGACGTTCTTGTCCTCGTAGACGTCCAGAATCGGCGACATGGAGATCCAGTCCATGTTCTGCTCGGCGCCGCCGGCACCGTTGAGCATGTACAGGGTGGGGCGCGGCGTGGAGTTGTCCTCCGGGGTGATCACGGCGATCGGGATCTCGCGGCCCATCGACGGGGAGTACGCCTGCAGGTGCACGACCCGGTCGTTGTCCTTCGTCTTCTGGTACCAGTCGCGGGAGGCGACCTGCCTGTTCGGGGACTCCGGCTGGGTGATGGTGGCCAGTTCGGCGCCCTGGGCGACGTCGGCCGGACTGACCTCGGACGCTCCGGCGACGGGCGCGGCGATGGCGCCGGCTGCGAGGGAGAGCGCCGCGAGGGGGACTGCGAGGCTGCGGAGGATCTTCATGCTGTGGCTTCCTGGTCGTGGGGTCGATCACCGCCGGGGGTGGATGGTCCCGGCGGGCAGGGCGGGTCGGCGGCTGCCGACCGGTCGTCGCCGTCGGACTGCTGCTCGCTCAAGGGAAACATCGTGTCGGCTGGGAATGATGTTAACTGTTCACCCCCGTTTGTGTGCGGCAATGCCCGCAGGGTCACCCCTGCCGCCCGAAGGCGCGGGCGAAGGTGGGCCAGGAGTCGACGAGCGCGTCCTCCCAGTAGCCCCAGGAGTGGGTGCCGGTGGGGGTGAAGTTGTAGTCCGCGGGGATGTCGAGTGAATCCAGCTTGGCCCGCAGATCGTGGGTGCAGGTGTTGGTCGCCGCCTCGATGAGGCCGCCGACGCCCACGGTCGTCGCCACGGCGTTGGAGATCTGCGCCTCGTCGAAGTCGTCCAGCCGCGGGGAGGAGGGCATGTCCCAGTGCCCGGCCAGCCCGGAGCCGTTGGAGATGTAGAGCTCGGTGCCGCGCAGTTTCCCGGCGTTGAGCAGCGCGTCGTGGTGGCGGGCGTGGGCGGTGTCCGCCGGCCCCCACATCTGGTCGACGGTGCCGCCGCCGCGGGCGACGGTGATGGCCGCGTACAGGCGTGGCACGGGGGCGGTGGTGGAGGCGCAGCCGGAGAAGGAGCCGACGGCGTCGTAGAAGCCCGGGTTGTGCTGGGCCAGCAGCAGCGACGACGTCGCGGACATGGACATGCCGGCGATTCCGCGCTCCGGGCCAGCGCCCAGGTACTCCTCGACCGGGCCGGGCAGCTCCTTCGTCAGGAAGGTCTCCCACCGCTGCTTTCCGCCGAGCTCCGGGATCTCCTCGAGCCAGTCGGTGTAGTAGGAGAAGGCCCCGGCCATGGGGATGACCACGTTGACGTTCTTGTCGGCGTAGAAGTCCAGGACGTTGGACTGCTGAATCCAGTTCGCCCCGCCCTCACCGCCGTCGGCGCCGTTGAGCAGGTAGAGGGTGGGCGCGCCCGGCTCGGCGAGGATCACCGCCAGCGGCACGGTGCGCTCCATCGACGGCGACCAGGCCGCCAGCTCCTTCACGTGGTCGCCGGCCCCGGCCACGGCGTGCCGCCAGTACGGGGACTCGTCCGTCAGCGGCGGGACGTCCTCCGAGATGGTGGCCTGCGGGGTGTCGCCGGCGACGTCGGCGGGGGCGAGCTCGGCGGCGGCGGCCACGGGGGCGAGCGGGGCGGGCGTGCCGACGCCCGCGGCGACGACGGCTGCCGCCACCGCGGCCGTGGTTGTGAGGATTCGACGACGAAGAGTCATGGGGGAGTCTTTCCTGCTGGTCGGGTCCCCGTCCCGGGGCGGGGCGGCGGGGTTCCCACCCGAAGTTAATGCGGGAGGGCATTGCGGGAAAATCCCCGCTGCATCTGCCGCCGAAATTACTTCCGTGACAAGTGGTGGGCAAGGGAGGGAGGTGTCATAATGCGAGGCGTACGGTCTCCGTCACCGGCCCTGACACCGTAACGTTTGGGGCGGCCGACCCGTTGAAAATACTGTGGGCCGCAGGGCCGGACGCGCCCGGCGCAGTCCTCCCCGGCCCCAGGCAGCCACCCTTATGACAGAAAGAAGCCAGCCATGAACATCGCAGAGCAGATCATCGTCGCCATCAACACCGTCCTCGGCCAGCTGATCCACGTCGGCTCCTCGACCTCCTCCTACATCGCGTTGTCCCTCGGCTCGTTCTAGGAACCGGCGGCCCCGCCCCGGCGGGTCCACCACCGCAGGACATCACCCTGTCGCCCGCCCCCGGATTCGCCCCCGGGCCGCGGACGGCGGGGTGGCGTCGTTTCCGGAGACCGGTAACCGTTCACACCACGGGCGCCAGTTACGTATCCTGATAGCTGTGACTGAACATTATGACGTTGTAGTACTCGGCGCGGGCCCCGGCGGCTACGTAGCCGCCATCCGCGCAGCCCAGCTCGGCAAGAAGGTCGCCGTCGTGGAGAAGCAGTACTGGGGCGGTGTCTGCCTCAATGTCGGCTGCATTCCCTCCAAGGCGCTGCTCAAGAACGCTGAGGTTGCCCACACCTTCAACCACGAGGCGAAGACCTTCGGCATCTCCGGCGATGTCTCCTTCGACTTCGGTGTCGCCCACGACCGCTCCCGCAAGGTCTCCGGCGGCATCGTCAAGGGCGTTCACTTCCTGATGAAGAAGAACAAGATCACCGAGATCGACGGCCTCGGCTCCTTCAAGGACGAAAAGACCATCGAGATCACCGACGGCAAGGACTCCGGCAAGACCGTCACCTTCGACGACTGCATCATCGCCACCGGCTCCGTCGTCAAGTCCCTGCCCGGTGTGGAGATCGGCGGGAACGTCGTCTCCTACGAGGAGCAGATCCTGGACAAGGAGCTGCCCGAGTCGATGGTCATCGTCGGCGCCGGCGCCATCGGCATGGAATTCGCCTACGTCCTGGCCAACTACGGCGTGGACATCACCATCGTGGAGTTCATGGACCGCGTTCTGCCGAACGAGGACGCGGACATCTCCAAGGAGATCGCCAAGCAGTACAAGAAGCTCGGCGTGAAGCTGCTCACCGGCTACAAGACCACCTCCGTCAACGACAAGGGCGATGTCGTCGAGGTCGAGGTCGAGTCCAAGGACGGCAAGAAGAACGACACCCTCAAGGTCGACCGCGTCATGGTCTCCATCGGCTTCGCCCCGCGCGTCGAGGGCTTCGGCCTGGAGAACACCGGCGTCAAGCTCACCGAGCGGGGCGCCATCGAGATCGACGAGCGCATGCGCACCAACGTCGACGGCATCTACGCCATCGGTGACGTCACCGCCAAGCTGCAGCTGGCCCACGTCGCCGAGGCGCAGGGCGTTGTCGCCGCCGAGACCATCGCGGACGCCGAGACCCAGGAGCTGGGCGACTACATGATGATGCCGCGCGCGACCTTCTGCAACCCGCAGGTCGCCTCCTTCGGCTACACCGAGGAGCAGGCCCGGGAGAAGTTCTC
This sequence comes from Corynebacterium halotolerans YIM 70093 = DSM 44683, assembly GCF_000341345.1. Classification (NCBI taxonomy): domain Bacteria; kingdom Bacillati; phylum Actinomycetota; class Actinomycetes; order Mycobacteriales; family Corynebacteriaceae; genus Corynebacterium; species Corynebacterium halotolerans. Next base: position 409,916 of record NC_020302.1, read on the forward strand.
CGACCGCGAGATCAAGGTCTCCACCTTCCCGTTCACCGCCAACGGCAAGGCCCAGGGCCTCGCCGAGCCGGCCGGCTTCGTCAAGATCGTCGCCGACGGCGAGTTCGGCGAGCTCATCGGCGCGCACATGGTCGGTGCCAACGTCTCCGAGCTCATGCCGGAGCTGGCCCTGGCCCAGCGCTTCGACCTGACCACCGAGGAGATCGGGCGCAGCGTTCACATCCACCCGACGATGTCGGAGGCCATGAAGGAGGCCGCCGAGGGCGTCATGGGTGAGATGATCAACTTCTAGGCACCATCGGCGGGCATCGACCCGCCCCGTTCCTTCCATCACCGGACAGGGGGTCTCCGACCGGAGACCCCCTGTTTCATCACTGAGGCCCCGATATCGGGGCCACCGAGGAAAGGCGCAGGGAGGACCCTCATGGGCACCATCGGAATACTGGCCGACCAGGGAAAACCGCAGCGAGAGGTCAAGGGGGTGCTCTCGAAGCTCCTCGAGGACTTCCGCGACAGCGAGAACGACGACGACATCGACGTCATGGTCGGCGAGTATCCGGGCATCGGTCGGGTGGAGTTCCGCGCCGAGACCGTCCCCATGTCCCCGGACGGTGACGTGATGCTGTCCGAGTACGCCGGGAAGATCCTGGAGATCCGGGGCTGGGACCGGATGATCTATGTGACGGACCTGCCGTTGACCGCCTGGGAGCGGCCCGTGATCAGCCAGCGGGCGGCGCACGACGACGCGGTGCTGATCAGTCTGCCCGCGCTCGGGGTCGTGGCCGCCACCCGCGCGTTGCGGCGGGAGCTGGTCAGTCTCATCGAGCACGGTGTCCCCGTCGCCGGCGTGGCCGGTCATGGCCCGGACGAGGAGGGCGAGGAGTCCGACGACTCCGCTGAGGTGCTCACCCGGGTGCTCGATCACCGCGGCCGTACCCTGCGGATGATCGCCGGGATGGTCCGCTGCAACGAGCCGAGCCGGCTGCTGTCGGTGCTGTCCAGTTCGCTGGCCGCCATGGCCGCCACGGGCGGGTTCGGTATCTTCTACGGCTCCATCTGGAACATGGCCGACGCCCTGTCGATCCCCCGGCTCCTGATGATCAGCCTGCTCGCGGTGGGCGCGTTCGGCACCTGGCTGATCATCCACAACCGGCTGTGGCAGCGTATGGGCACCCAGGAGTCCCGCTGGCGGGAAAGCATCGACAACCTGGCGACCCTGGGCACCATCGGCATGACGGTCCTGCTCATCTACGCGCTCGCGTTGGGGGTGATGCTGGTCGCCTCGGTCGCCGTGATTCCCGGCACCTACCTGGAGGATCAGCTGGGGCACGAGGTGGGCTGGTTCACCTATGTCGCCATCGCCTGGTTGAGTGCCTCCCTGGGGACCATGGCCGGCGCGCTGGGCTCGAACTTCGACCGGGACGTCGAGATCCGCAGTGCGACCTACAACCTGCGTGAGTACCAGCGCCGCATGCAGGCCGGGCACTACAACGACGAAGACGACCAGTAGCGACCGGCGCCCGCGTGCCGACGCCCGCCCCGCGCGGCGTCGACACGCGGATCAGTACGGCGCGATGGAGGAGCGGTGGGCGTCGATCTCGATCTCCTCGTGGATCGGCGGGAAGGCGCGCTGGGCGCACTTCTCCCGCGGGCAGACACGGCAGCCGGCGCCGATCGGGGTCGCGCCCGACAGGTCGTCCAGGTCCAGCCCCTCGGCGTAGACCGTGCGGTCGGCGTGGCGGGCCTCGCAGCCCAGGCCGATGGCGAAGAGCTTGCCCGTCTGCCCGAAGCGGCCCTGGTGGTGGCGCACCGTGCGCGCGATCCACAGGTAATTGCGCCCGTCCGGCATCTGGGCCAGCTGCCGCATGATCGCGCCGGGGTTGGTGAAGGTCTCGTAGAGGTTCCACAGCGGGCACGTGCCGCCCGAATGCGCCAGGTGGAAGCCGGTGGCGGACTGCCGCTTCGACATATTGCCCGCCCGGTCCACGCGCACGAAGGTGAACGGGATGCCCCGCAGGTTCGGCCGCTGCAGGGTGGACAACCGGCTGGCCACCGTCTCATAGCCGACGCCGAAGACGCTGCGCAGGTACTCGACGTCATAGCCCGAACGCTCCGCCTCCGAGTGGATGGTGCGGTACGGCAGGACGACGGCCGCCGCGAAATAGCTGGCCACACCGCGCCGGGCGAGGTTGATGGTGGCCTCGGAGGTGAAGTGCTCCTCGGCGACCAGCTCATCGATGCCGGTCCCGGCCTCGAGATAGGCCAGCTCCGCGGCCATGCGGAAGGCCCGCTGACCGGTGGTCAGCTGGCTGGCCAACTCGAGGCGCCCGGCGTCGCGGTCGAACTGGTGCAGGGTGCCGTCGAGGTCGGAGGAGGTGGAGATCTCCACGCCGTGCCGGTCCCGCAGGCGGTGGGCGAGCGCGTCCTCGGTGTCCCGGATTCCGAAGCGCTCGACGCCCAGCTCGCCGGAGATCTCCTCGGCGGTGGTGTCCAGGGCGTCGAGATAGTTCTGCCGGGCGTAGAAGAAGTCGCGCACCTCGTCGTGGGGCATCGACAGGGCCTGGTTGTTCGTCACGGGGACGTTGAGGTCGATGCGCCGGCGGGTGTCCGTGGCTATCGAGAGCTTGTCGCGCACGTTGCGGTAGCGGCGGTGCATGTCCACCATCGACCGGGCGATGGCCGGGTGGTTGTAGACCAGCTCGGACAACTCCTGCAGGTCGACGGGGGAGGGGCACAGCTCCTTGTCCGTCACGACGTCCTGGATCTCGGCCAGCAGGCGCGAGTCGTCGTCACGCGAGAAGAATGTGGCGTCCACGCCGAAGGCCTCGGTGATGCGCAGCAGCACCGGCACCGTCAGCGGGCGGACATCGTGCTCGATCTGGTTCACGTAGCTCGCGGACAACCCGAGGGTGGCCGCCAGCGAGGCCTGGCTGAGGTCACGTTCGCGGCGCAGCTGACGGAGGCGCGATCCGACGTAGGTCTTTCCCATGGCGAACATAGTAGCGTGATGATCGTCACGCAGCGATGTTTTTGCGAAGAATGTGTTGGCACATTCGCTGAAGGGGTAAATGTTGCGGCGGGAAAACTGTTGCGGGGGTAGGTCAACCGAAAGATTGACACCTAACGGGGTGAGGGGGTGCGCGCGAGGCGGAACTGGTGATCAACTTCACAGGTGGGACCGGGAACTTTACGGAAACGTTGATTCGCCCTCAAGCCTCGTGGCAGCGGCCACTTTTTTCCTGCCGGGCGCTAGGTAAGTCTAGCCTAAGCAGGGCTTTGTCGGCCTTCCGGAAGCGATTTCCTCCTCCGTTCGGGGTGGCCGGAAGTGGTCCCGGCCGGGGGTGCCGCCGTAAGGTATGAGCGACACTGGAGGTGCCATGACTGTTAAAAACGCTGACCGTGACGCAATCGTTCACGGCAAGATCACTGAGAAGCCGCTGCGTCAGCGGCCTTCCTTCCCGACCTGGGCCATCAAGCTGACCATGGCGGTCACTGGCCTGATCTTCGGACTCTACGTTCTCGTCCACATGGTCGGTAACCTGAAACTTTATATGCCGGCCCACGACGGGGTCCCCGCGCTCGACGAATACGGTACGTTCCTGCGTAGCCTGGGTACGCCGATCTTCCCGGGGGAGACCGTTCTCTGGATCTTCCGCATCGTGCTGCTGGTTTCACTGGTGCTGCACGTCTACGGGGCATTCGCGCTGACCGCCCGTGGGCGCCAGTCCCGCGGCAAGTTCCGCCGCACCAACCTCGTTGGTGGCCTCGGCGCTCTCAGCGCCCGGACCATGCTCATCTCGGGCCTGATCCTGTTGCTGTTCATCATCTTCCACATTCTGGACATGACGCTGGGTGTCGCCCCGGCGGCCTCGGAGGCCTTCGAGCACGGCGCGGTCCACGCCAACATGATCGCGTCCTTCAGCCGTTGGCCGGTGGCGATCTTCTACATCCTCGCCAACCTGGTGCTGTTCCTGCACCTGTCGCACGGTATCTGGCTCGCCGTCTCCGACCTCGGTATCACCGGCCGTCGTTGGCGCCAGATCCTGCTCGTCGTCGCCTACCTGGTGCCGGCGATCGTCGTGATCGGCAACATCGTCATGCCGCTGTCTGTCGCAGTCGGCTGGGTCAGCTAGATCAGCTAGGTCAGGGAGAGAAAGAAGAACATGAGCAACACTGAAACCGCGACCCGCGCAGAGTTCGTCCAGCCGGCCTCCGCCGTCGAGGGCGTCACTCCGGGTTCCATCCTGGACTCCGCGGAGCCCAAGGGCGTGCCGACCAAGGACATGTGGTCCTACCAGAAGGACCACATGGAGCTGGTCTCCCCGCTCAACCGCCGCAAGTTCACCGTGCTCGTGGTCGGCACCGGCCTGTCCGGCGGCGCCGCCGCAGCAGCCCTCGGTGAGCTCGGCTACAACGTGAAGGTCTTCACGTACCACGACGCCCAGCGTCGTGCGCACTCCATCGCCGCCCAGGGTGGCGTCAACTCCGCCCGCGGCAAGAAGGTCGACAACGACAGTGCATACCGCCACGTCAAGGACACCGTGAAGGGCGGCGACTACCGCTCCCGCGAGTCCGACTGCTGGCGGCTGGCCATCGAGTCCGCCCGCGTGATCGACCACATGAACGCCATCGGCGCCCCCTTCGCCCGCGAGTACGGCGGCACCCTGGCCACCCGTTCCTTCGGTGGCGTGCAGGTCTCCCGCACCTACTACACCCGCGGCCAGACGGGCCAGCAGCTGCAGCTGTCGACGGCGTCCGCGCTGACCCGCCAGATCGGTCTCGGCAACGTCGAGCTGTTCTCCCACACCGACATGGTCGACGTCATCGTCACCGAACGGGACGGCGAGAAGCGCTGCGAGGGCATCGTCACCCGCAACCTGATCACCGGCGAGCTGACCCCCTACACCGGCCACGCCGTCATCCTGGCCACCGGCGGTTACGGCAACGTGTACCACATGTCCACGCTGGCCAAGAACTCCAACGCCTCGGCCCTCATGCGGGCCTACGAGCAGGGTGCGTACTTCGCCTCCCCGTCGTTCATCCAGTTCCACCCGACGGGCCTGCCGGTCAACTCGACCTGGCAGTCCAAGACGATCCTGATGTCCGAGTCGCTGCGTAACGACGGCCGCATCTGGTCGCCGAAGGAGCCGAACGACGACCGCGACCCGAACACCATCCCGGATGAGGAGCGCGACTACTTCCTGGAGCGCCGCTACCCGGCCTTCGGTAACCTGGTCCCGCGTGACGTCGCCTCCCGTGCGATCTCCCAGCAGATCAACGCGGGTCTCGGCGTCGGACCGATGCACAACTCCGCCTACCTGGACTTCCGCGACGCCATCGAGCGCCTCGGCAAGGACACCGTGCGCGAGCGCTACTCCAACCTCTTCCAGATGTACGAGGAGGCCATCGGCGAGGATCCGTACACCACGCCGATGCGCATCGCCCCGACCTGCCACTTCACCATGGGTGGTCTGTGGACCGACTTTAACGAGATGACCTCGGTCCCGGGTCTGTTCTGCGCCGGTGAGGCCTCCTGGACCTACCACGGCGCGAACCGCCTGGGCGCGAACTCCCTGCTCTCGGGCTCGGTTGACGGCTGGTTCACCCTGCCGTTCACCATCCCGAACTACCTGGCCCCGCTGCTCGGCACCGAGAAGCTGGCCGAGGATTCCCCGGAGGCCCTCGCAGCCGTCGAACGTGCCCAGGCCCGCATCGACCGCCTGCTCAACATCACGGGCCCGAACCCGCACGGTGCGGACTACTACCACCGTCAGCTGGGCGAGATCCTCTACTTCGCCTGCGGCGTGTCCCGCAACGTGAAGGACCTCACCGAGGCCATCGGGAAGATCCGGGCCCTGCGCGAGGACTTCTGGACCAACGTCCAGGTCCCGGGCGAGCAGAACTACATGAACCAGGCCCTCGAGTACGCCGCCCGCGTGGCCGACTACATCGACCTCGGCGAGCTCATGTGCATCGACGCCCTGGACCGCGATGAGTCCTGCGGCGCCCACTACCGCGACGACCACCTGTCCGAGGACGGCGAGGCCGAGCGCGACGATGAGAACTGGTGCTTCGTCTCCGCATGGGAGCCGGCGGGCGAGGACAAGTTCGTCCGCCACGCCGAGCCCCTGTACTTCGAATCGATCCCGCTGCAGACAAGGAACTACAAGTAATGAAGCTGACTCTTGAGATCTGGCGGCAGGCCGGACCGACCCACGAGGGCGCCTTCGAGACCGTGGAGGTCCCGGACGCCGTCCCGCAGATGTCGATCCTGGAGCTGCTCGATCACGTCAACAACCGTCTCATCGAGGAGAACAAGGAGCCCTTCGCCTTCGCCTCCGACTGCCGCGAGGGCATCTGCGGCACCTGTGGTCTGATGGTCAACGGCCGCCCCCACGGCGCCGAGCAGAACAAGCCGGCCTGTCAGCAGCGCCTCGTCGGCTACAACGACGGCGACCACATCAAGCTGGAGCCGATGCGCTCCGCCGCCTACCCGGTCATCAAGGACATGGTCGTGGACCGTTCCGCCCTGGAGCGCGTCATGGAGAAGGGCGGCTACGTCTCCATCAACGCCGGCACCGCCCCGGACGCCGACACCCTCCACATGAACCACGAGACCGCCGAGCTCGCCCTCGACCACGCCGCCTGCATCGGCTGCGGCGCCTGCGTGGCGGCCTGCCCGAATGGTGCCGCCCACCTGTTCACGGGTTCGAAGCTGGTCCACCTCTCCCTCATGCCGTTGGGCAAGGAGGAGCGTGGCAAGCGTGCCCGTCAGATGGTCGACGAGCTCGAGACCAACTTCGGCCACTGCTCGCTGTACGGCGAGTGCGCCGACGTCTGCCCGGCCGGTATCCCGCTCACCGCCGTGTCCGCGGTCACGAAGGAGCGCGCCCGCGCGGCCTTCCGTGGCAAGGATGACTAGACTTGGTAGCGGAACTGAGTACGAGAGACGAAAGCGAGTAAGGCAATGAGCGCTAACAACTTTGCGATGGCCGACCAGGCATCCGAGAGCTTCCCGGATTACAGCACCAAGATCCACGACCACTACATCGAGGGCTATGAGCCGGTCAGCCTCGGCGCCCCCCACTCCTCCCTCGAGCGCACCTCCACCTGGGTGGGCATGGGTCTGGTCCTGATCTCGCTCGCCGGCTTCGGCTTCGCCATCTGGGCGCTTGGCCTCAACCTGTTCGGGCAGGGTATCTCCGGTGGTAATCCGGACCTCTACCTGATCATCGGCCTCGTCGGTGGCTTCGGCGGGCTCGCCGTCGGCTTCGGTCTCATCCGCTACGGACGCCGTTACTACCGTCAGTACAAGGAAGAGACCGGCCGCACGCACTAGGCGACCGATTCCACTCGCGTCTCCGCGCCGACTCCGCCACCCCGGAAGGGGCGGCGGAGTTTTCGCGATCCGCCCCAGGGTCCTCGGTTAGTCTGGGGCGCGTGCGCCGCAACCTCATCATCGTCCTGATCGCGCTCATCACGTTGATCACCAGCTGGAACATCCTGCAGTACGCTCTTGAACTGCTCTGATTCCGCCCGCCCCCACCGAGCCGGGGCAAGCGGCCATAATGGTTCCCATGGGTAGACACAGCTTGGTCACCGACGACACCGATGACGCCGACGACCACGACGGCCGTCCCGGTTATGACGCCGCCGACGCCTACGAAGTCGGCGCCAGCGCCGGTGCGGCGGTGGAGACACGGCCGAGACGCTCGGTCCCCGGCCCCACCCCGGAGGTGGAGGCGGAGCGCCGTCGGGCGCTGCGCAACCACAAGGCGTTCGTCACCGGCCTGCTGGTCGTCGCCGCGGCCATCTTCCTGGCCTGCAGCTGGTGGCAGTCGCAGCCGGGGGACACCCCGGCCTGGGTCGGTTACGTCCGCGCCGCCGCGGAGGCGGGCATGATCGGCGGCCTGGCCGACTGGTTCGCCGTCACCGCCCTGTTCCGCCACCCGCTGCGGATCCCGATCCCCCACACCGCGCTGATCCCGAAGAAGAAGGACCAGCTGGGGCAGGCGCTGTCCGGATTCGTCGGGGAGAACTTCCTCAACGCGGAACTGATTACGGAGAAGGTGAGCTCGGCCAATATTCCGGAGCGGATCGGCGGGTGGCTGTCCCAACCGGACAACGCCGCCAAGGTCTCCCGGGAGGCGGGGCGTCTCACCGCGAACGGGGTGCGCGCGCTCGACCCGAAGGACGCCGAGGCGATCATCAACTCCCAGCTGATCGGCCGACTCTCCGAACCGGAGTGGGGTCCGCCCGCCGGCCGCCTGCTGGAGCAGCTCATCGAGGACGGCAAGGCCGAGCCCGTCGTCGAGGAGGTCATCTCCTGGGCCCACAAAAAGGTCCTCGCCTCCGAGGACTCCGTGGTCCGCCTCATTGATGAGCGCATGCCGAACTGGGCCCCGAAGTTCGCCAAGAACCTCGTCGGCGAGCGGGTCTACCGGGAGCTCGTGTCCTGGACCGCGGCGCTCAACGAGGACCCGGATCATGAGGGCCGCCACGCCATCCGCCGTTTCCTCCACCAGCTGGCCGGGGACCTCCAACACGATCCCGCGATGATCGAGCGGGTGGAGGGCATCAAGCGCGACGTCATGGGCTCCACCCCGGTGCAGGGGGCCGCGGCCGCGATCTGGGCGTCGGCCTCCGCCTCACTCGTGGAGGCCGCGGGGGACGGGAATTCCCTGCTGCGCACCAAGATCACCGAGCTGTGCCTGACGTGGGGGACGAACATCCAGACCGACCCTGAGCTGCGGGCCAGCCTCGACAAGCGGATCACCGGTGCCGCCGCCTTCCTGGCCGAGAACTACGCCGGCGAGGTCACCGCCATCATCTCCGAGACCGTGGAGCGCTGGGACGCCGAGGAGGCCAGTGAGAAGATCGAGCTGATGGTGGGCAAGGATCTGCAGTTCATCCGGCTGAACGGAACACTCGTCGGTGCACTGGCGGGATTGGCCATTTACACTGTGAATCAGCTGTTGTTCGGCGCCTGACCCTCGTTAAGGAGCGATGACGATGACCACCGAGAACCCGAATCAGAATGCCACCGGCGACCACGGCGACAAGGACTCCCTGCTGGACAACCTGCGGGAGCCCTTCCAGGCCTGGCTGAACGCCGGCTCGCGGCTCGGGGACGTGGTCTCAGACTTCGCCGACCGCTTCCGCGACGACCGGGAGACCAGCGACAACGGTTCCGGCGCGCACGCCCGGCGCAGCGCCGTCGACGGGGAGGAAACCACCCTGGGCCGGTTCCGCGCCGCATCCCGGGAGGCCCGCGAGAAGCTGTCCGGTGCCCGGTCCACCGAGGAACTGAAGTCGGCCACCTCCTCCTTCGCGGGCCACGCCGAGGACATCATCCGTGACGTCGCGGGCAGCGCTCGCCGTGCCGCCGACGAGACGCGCCACTCCTCCTCGGTCGACGAGGCCAAGGACGCCTTCTCCCGCGCCGTCGGCTCCGTGCGGGAGTCCTTCGACGAGACCGTCGAGGCCGTGCGTGCCCGCCGTGCCGAGTCCGGCTCCGGCGGCTCCGGCGACACCGGTGACGACGCCGACGGACTGATCGCCGATCTGCGCCAGCGTCTCGATGACCTCATCGACCGGGCCAGCACCATCGGGGGTGGCGAGACCAAGGCGTCGACTACGGGACCGTCGGCCGACCCGGATATCATTGAGGGAGAGGTCATCTCTGACGACAGCACCGACAAACCCGACAAGGACAACTGACCCCCGACATGCTCAGCAACACTCTGCTCACCACCTACGGCTTCTTCGAAACGTTCCTCTACCTGGCCGTCGGCCTCGCCGGCGTGGTGGGCGCGCTCATGGCGGGCACCACCCGGGACGACGCCTACGAGGCCGGCGACCGGCAGTCGAAGTGGATCTGGGTGGCCATCCTCGTGGCCTCCGCGTTCGCGGTGATCACGGGAATACCGTTCCTCTCCTGGGCCGGCATGGTGGCCATCGGCATCTACTGGTTCGACGTGCGCCCCCACCTGCGGTCCCTGCTCAGCGGCAACTACGGCTGGTAGATGGACGACCTGACCTGGCTGGCGGGCACGGTCGACCTGACGCTCCTCACGCCCGACGCCACCGCGGACCGGGTGCGCGGCGGCGTTGCCACGGTGCGTGAGCAGGGGCTCCACGGTCTGGTCGTCGCCCCCTCCCACCTGCCGCTGATCCCGGCGGACGTGACCGCGGTCGCCGTGGTGGGATTTCCCACCGGCCGTCACCACACCCTGGTCAAGGCCGCTGAGGCGCGGTTGGCCGTCGAGACAGGCGCCACAGAGATCTGGTTGACTGTCGACGCCGCCGTCGAGGATCCGAATGCGCTGCTCGCGGAGATCGTCGCAGTGCGTGAGGCGGTGCCGCCCCCCGTGAACCTGGGCGTGATCGTCGAGGCCCCCGCCCGCGCGGACGTCACCCCCGTGTGCCGGGCGGCGCAGCTGGCGGGGGCGGAGCGTCTGGTCACCGCCACCGGCTGGCACCCCGCGGGAACAACGGGCACGGACATGGCGGTCACCGTGGGCAGCTGCGCCGGTTTTCTCCCTGTCACGGCGGTGGGTGCCGCACCCTCCCTGGCCGAGGCCGTGGACTGGCTCGACTCCGGCGCGGACCGGCTGGCGCTCGCGGGTGTCGGGGCGCTGCTGTCCCGGGCCGGGGAGTAGAAGACCGGAGGGTCCGGAGTGCGCGGCCGCGCACTCCGGACCCTCACGCGTTTCAGCTGTCGGGCGGAACGGTCAGGACGCCGGAATCTGCCCGCCCTGGCCGGTCAGATTGTTGAGGTTGACGTTCTCGCCCACCACGCGGATGCGCACGCCGCCGTCGATGACCTCGAACTGCTCGACGCCGAGCTGACCGACCTGCTCGCTCACGCCATCCTGCAGGGCCTGGGTGATGCCGTCGGCCACCTGGGCGGGCAGGTCGAAGCCGAAGAGGGAGGCGTTGGTCGCCTCGAAGGTCAGCTGCCCGTCGACGGGGACCGGCTGGAGCGTGAGCACCGCGGCACCGCCGGTGAACTCGACGTCGAGGGCGGATTCCTCCACGTTGGCCGTGATGTCGGTGATCGTGACGAGCTCCTGCAGGAAACCGGCCGCGCCGGAGGCGTCGCCCTGCTGCTCGGCCATCTGACGCTGAATGATGGCCAGCAGGAACTCCTCGGGCACCTCGGTGGTGGTCGTGAGCGTGCCGGCGACCGGGTTGTCGGGGTCCGAGATGGAGAGGTCGTCGATGTCGATGACCGCCGCGGGCTGGCCGGTGATCTCGGGCAGCGCGGAGTCGCCGCCGGGGTAGGTGATCTCGAGGGTCGACGGGGTGGTCACGTTCACCTCGTTGATCGAGCCGCCCAGAATGGAGAACACCAGCGGGGTGGGACCGAAGGAGATGGTCGGTTCCTCCTCGACGGTGACCCCGGATTCCTCCGCCTGCTGGTTGAAGCTGTCGCGCAGCTGTTGGCCGATGAACCAGCGCAGGCCGAACTCGGCGACGAGGACGATCAGGAGGATCGCCACGAGGACGCCGAGGAGGATCTTCCAGAGTACGGAGGTCGATGATCTAGCCACGGCCCCAGTGTCCCCCATCCGGGTCACCCGCCGCCAGCCTCCCGGGATACCGACAGCATTCTCACAGCTCAGGGTCGACGGCCGACCAGGGCACCGTCAGCAGGTTGTCGCGCACGCGCCGGCGGATGGGGGCCAGCGGCACGCCTTCCGCGCGCAGCAGCATCCGGGCCTGGCGCCAGCGGATGCGCGGGCCGTAGGCACCGAAGGCCACGGACCGGTCCCAGGCCTCGTCGGCGCGGAGGAGCAGGGTGTGGATGCGCTCGCCGGGGGTGTTGCGGTGGATGAGGACCTTCGGCAGGCGCTCGGCCAGCTGGGAGGGGCGGGTGACGTCGAAGGGATCCCACGCCAGGGTCAGGGAGACCGGGCCGCGCTGGTCCAGCAGCACCCATGCAGCGCGTCTGCCCAGCTCATCGCAGGTCCCCTCGACCAGTAGTCCGCCGGGGGCCAGCCGGGCCTGCACCGTCGACCAGGCCTGCCGCACCTGCTCCACGTCGTACTGGCGCAGCACGTTGAAGGCGCGGACCAGGTGCGGGCGGTGGCCGGCCAGCTCGAAGCCGCCGAGCTCGAAGCGGACCCCGTCCCGGGGCGGCAGCACCCGGGCCGGGTCGATCTCGAGGCCGACCACGGCGACGTCGTCACGCACTGCGCGCAGGCGCCTGGCCCACTCGACGGTCGTGGTGTGCGAGGCGCCGTAGCCGACGTCGACGGCGAGCGGGGCGCGGGCGTCGCGAAGCAGGGCGATCACGCGCGGGTGGTGCACCATCCAGCGGTCGGAGCGGCGCAGGCGGTTGTAGCCGGTGGTGCCACGGGTGATGACGCCGAATGGCCGACCACGCCCGAATTCTGCGCGCAGATTGTGGGCGTGATCGGCCATGGGGACAGCAGTGGAGAAATCAGGCGTTCGCCGGGTTTTCGGAGATCCAGGTGTCGGTGAGCTCACCCTCCTGGTTGAACAGCTCGCCGAGGGCGTCGGCGACCTTCGGCTCGATGGCCGGGCCCATGAACGGGATGTTCACGGAGACCTCGTTGGCGTAGGCCAGGGTGGTGGTCTCGCCCTCGCCGGTCAGGGTGATGTCGCCGGAGAAATCGACCGGGGTGCCCTTGACGTCGGCGTTGTAGGTGATGTGGGCGTTACCGTCGGTCAGCGGGCCGACGGTGACCACGCGCTTGACCTTCAGCGCCTGGGAGATCATGGCGCGCACGGCCTCGGGGAGGATCTCCAGCGGCAGCACCTCGAAGAGGGTGACGACGGCGCCGCCGTCGGTGGCGGAGAATTCGGCGACCTCGCCGGCCTCGGGGGAGAGGTTCGCGACGTTGTACGCCCAGTAGTCGGCGTTGGTCAGGGCAGCGTGGACCTTCTCGGCCGGCTGGTTGATGGTTACGGTGTTCTCACTGCGGGTTGCCATGGCTAACAGACTACCGTTAATGGTGTGATCGACTCATCTCTGACCCCGCACGTTCTCGAGCGCCTCGCCGCCATCGACGGCACCACCCTCGACGACACCGTCACGTTCTCCGAGCTGACCACACTCCGCCTGGGCGGACGGCCCCGCGCCGCTGTACGCTGCGCCACCGCGGAGGCGGTCGTCGAGACGGTGGCGCTTCTCGACGCCGCGGGCATCCCGCTGCTGGTCACCGGCGGCGGCTCCAACCTGGTGGTCGCCGACGGCAATCTGGACCTGGCCGCCGTCATCGTCGAGAACGACTCCCTGGACGTGGACACCACGACGGGTCTGGTGCGCGCCGGTGCCGGGGCGGTGTGGGACGACGTGGTCGCCGCGGCCGTCGACGCCGGGCTGGGCGGCATCGAGTGCCTGTCCGGCATCCCCGGTTCGGCCGGCGCCACCCCGGTGCAGAACGTCGGCGCCTACGGCGCGGAAATCTCGGACGTGCTCACCCGCGTGCGCCTGTTCGAGCGCGGCACCGGCGTGGTGGAGTGGGTGTCCGCCGACTCGCTGGAGCTGGCCTACCGCTGGTCCAACCTGAAGTTCACGGGGAGGGCCGTGGTGCTCGAGGTCGAGCTGCAGCTGCGGACCGACGGGCGGAGCGCACCCCTGCGCTTCGGCCAGCTGGCCCGCCGGCTCGGGGCGACCGGGGACGGCGAGCGCCGGCCCGTCGCCGAGGTCCGTGAGCAGGTCCTCGAGCTGCGCCGCGGCAAGGGCATGGTCCTCGAACCGGATGACCACGACACCTGGTCGGCCGGCTCCTTCTTCACCAACCCGGTGGTCGACTCGACGCTGGTCGACGCCGTGCAGGACAAGGTGCGCGTCTCGCGCGGGGAGGAGGACGCCGAGCGGATGCCGCGTTTCGACGCCGGCGAGGGCCGCGAGAAGCTCTCCGCGGCCTGGCTGATCGAGCGCGCGGGCTTCCCGCGCGGCTTCCCGTCCGAGGACGCCGCGGTCCGGCTGTCCACCAAGCACACGCTGGCGCTGACGAACCGGGGGACGGCGGTGACCGACGATCTCGTGGAGCTGGCGCGCACCGTGCGCGACGGGGTGCGCTCAGCCTTCGACGTGACCCTGGTGCCCGAGCCGGTGTGGGTGGGCGTGTCGATCGACTGAGGCCGGGAATCGACCTCAGCGCCGGATGACCGCCGTCTGGACCAGCCGGTCGTGGAGACCCTGCATCTGCGGGGCGGCGAAGATGCTGATGAAGATGACAATTCCTAGGACAGTGGTGGCCCAGCCCACGTAGGGGACCGCGGTGAACAGGACCCACGCGTTGCGCAGCAGCGTCTGCGGCGCGGCCACCGCAGAACCGTCGCGTCTGACCACCCGGATGCCCAGCAGACGTTTGCCCACGGTCTGCATACCCGTCAACTGGAGAAGCGACAGGTAGAGCCACAGGACGGGGGCGGTGATGGCGTTCGCCGCGGGGGAGGCGACGTCGATGCTGCCGACGAACAGGCTGATGATCCCGGACATGACGATGGCGACCAGGCTGGCGTCGATGATCCAGGCCGCCAGGCGGGACCAGGGGCCGGCAGGCACCATCCCGTCGACAACCCGGTCGCCACTGCCCATGAAGGTCCGATTGGCGAAGGGCGTGGCGTTGGTCGGACCCTCGGTGCGAGGGGTGGGGTTATAGGGATTATCAGGGTCGGGGGCGCGCGGATCCGGGATGTGCATGACGTGCTCTTCCTGTCCTACGACTCACTTGAGGTGGACTATAGGGCGGATCGCTGGGGAACACCATGCCTCTGGAGTGGGTGGTGGGGTGGGGCCGGTTGGGGTCTGTTCCTCCACACGTTTCTTTCCGGAAGGCGGCCAGCGGGAGCTCAGCGTGTGGAGAAAGGTGCGCGTGGTCCCTGGGCTGGTGAATAGCGTGCGTTCTTCCACACGTTTCAGTCGGAAACCCTGCCAGCGGGAGCTCAGCGTGTGGAGAAAAGCGCACGTGGTCTCTGGGCTGGTGAATACCGTGCGTTCTTCCACACGCTCCAGTCAGAAACCCTGCCGACGGGTCTCACCGTGTGGAGAAAGGTGCGCCTGGTCGCCGAGCCGGTGAATAGCGTGCGTTCTTCCGCACGCTCCAGTCAGAAACCCTGCTGGCGGGAGCTCGGCGTGTGGAGAAAAGCGCACGTGGTCCCTGGGCTGGTGAATACCGTGCGTTCTTCCACACGTTTCAGTCGGAAACCCTGCCGGCGGGAGCTCGGCGTGTGGAGAAAAGCGCACGTGGTCCCTGGGCTGGTGAATAGCGTGCGTTCTTCCACACGTTTCAGTCGGAAACCCTGCCGACGAGAGCTCACCGTGTGGACGAAAGCGCGCCCCCAGAACCTCCCGCCCCAAACAACAAAAATTCCCCTCGGTCCACACTCCGAGGGGGGAATCAGGCCGGCGGTCAATTCGCCGGAAACAACCGGGCGGCGGCTAGCTCTGCCTCTCCAGCAGCTTCATCAGGTCATCCTTGACCTCGCGGCGGCGGATCTTGCCCATCTGGTCCCGGGCGAGTTCCTCGAAGTGGTAGAAGGTGCGCGGGACCTTGTAGCGGGTCAGGCGTTCGCGGGCGAACTCCTTGAGCCCCTCCGGGTCCAGGACCGCCCCCTCCGCCAGGGTGATGCAGGCGACGACGTTCTCGGAGCCGTCCTCGCGCGGGGTACCGACGACCGCGACGTCCTCGACGTCGGGGTGCTCGCGCAGCGCCTCCTCGACCTCCGCTGGGTAGACATTGAAGCCACCGGTGATGATGACCTCCTTGATGCGGGCCACCAGACGGATGAAGCCGTCCTCCTCCATCACGCCGACATCGCCCGTGCGGTACCAGCCGTCATGGAAGCTGGCCTCCGTGGCCTCCGGCTGGTTGAGGTAACCCTGGAACACCTGCGGGCCCCGCACCAGGATCTCACCCTCCTCGCCGTCGGGTACGGCCACATCGAGGTTCTCCGGGTCGACAATGCGGATCTCGGTGTCGGGGAAGGGGACACCCACATAACCGGGGCGTCGCTTGGTGCTCATGGGGTTGCCCACGATGATCGGGGAGCATTCGGTCAGGCCGTAGCCCTCCACGAGCAGGCCACCCGTGAACTTCTCCCAGCGCTCGACGGTGGACACCGGCAGTGTGGAGGCGCCGGAGAAGGAGTTGCGGATGCCGGAGATGTCGATGTTGTCCTTCTCGGCGGCCTCCACGATCTTCTCGTAGAGGGTGGGAACTCCCGGCAGCCAGGTGGGCGTGTGCTTCTTCATCACGTCCATGATCAGCGGGATGCGCGGCGCCGGCAGCAGGACCATCTCGCCGCCGATGTAGACCGACAGGGTGCCGACCATGGTCAGACCGTAGGCGTGGAACATCGGCAGTGCGGCGAGCATCCGTTCATCCTGCTCGCCCAGTCCCGGCACCCACGCCTTGCCCTGCAGCATGTTCGCGAACAGGTTGCCGTGGGAGAGCTGGGCGCCCTTCGGGGCGCCGGTGGTGCCGGAGGTGTAGAGGATCAGCGCGATGGAGTCCTTGGTCACCGACGGCTCGGAGACGACGTCCCCGCCGTCCCCGCCGATGGCGGAACCTATGAGCGCCTCCCAGGGAACCGTGTTCGGGGCCGGGGCGGACAGCGCCTCGCGGGACTCGCGGGCCTTCTTGAGCGGCAGCTTCAGGGCGAACTGCTGCAGCTTCGGCATCGCCTCGATCATGTTGACCGAGATGATCGTCTCCAGGGAGGTCGTCCCACGCAGCTTCTCCAGGGTCGGGGCCGCCTTGTCCCAGGCGATGACCACCCGGGCGCCGTGGTCGGCGAAGGGCGCCTGCAGCTCGTGGGCGGTGTAGAGCGGGTTGTGCTCGACGACGGTCGCACCCAGCTTCAGCACCGCGTAGAACGCGGCGATGTGCTGCGGGCAGTTCGGCAGCACGATGGCCACCTTGTCGCCCGGCCGCACCCCGAAGGCCCGCAGTCCGGCGGCGGCGCGGCGGACCTGGCGGTCGAGTTCGGCGTAGGTCTGGGAGCGACCGAAGAACCAGGTGGCGGACTTCTCGGCGTTGATCGCCAGGTTGTTGTCGTAGACGTCGAGCAGCGTCGTGTCTTCGTAGTCGAGGGAGTGGGGCGTCCATTCACCGTAGTGCTGAAGCCAGGACTTGTTCTCGAATGCCGACATGAAACGTCCTTCCACGCGTGCTCGCTTACGCGTTCGTAGGTTCTTGGCTGCCTGCCAGTATAACGACGGGGCGGAGGTGCCGAGAGGCTGCTGAGGAACGGCGCACACTTACGATGGTCTCATGCGCATCGCGATGATCTCCATGCACACCTCGCCGCTCGAACAACCTGGCAGCGGCGACGCCGGTGGCATGAATGTCTACGTCCTCAACACCGCCACCCATCTGGCACGCCAGGGGGTGGAGGTGGACATCTACACCCGCGCCACCCGGCCCAGTCAGGGAGAGGTCGTCGAGGTGGAGGAGAATCTGCGCGTGATCAACATCGTCGCCGGCCCCTACGAGGGGCTGGCGAAGGAGGCGCTGCCCACCCAGCTGGCGGCCTTCGCCGGCGGGATCGTCCTCTTCGGGAAGTGTCACGACCTGGATTACGACCTCATCCACTCCCACTACTGGCTCTCCGGTCAGGTGGGTTGGCTGTTGCGCGATCTGTGGGAGGCCCCCCTGGTCCACACCGCGCACACCCTGGCGGCGGTGAAGAACGCCTACCGGAGTGCCGACGACTCACCCGAGTCCGAGGCCCGCCGTATCTGCGAGCAGCAGCTGGTCGACAACGCCGATCTGCTGGTCGTCAACACGCACGAGGAGACCAACGACCTGGTCCAGCACTACGACGCCGACCCTGAGCACGTGGTCGTCGTCTCGCCGGGCGCCGACACCGAGCTGTTCACCCCCGGCAACGACCGGGCCACCGAGCGTTCGCGGCGCGAGCTGGGGGTGCCGTTGCACGCCAAGGTCGTCGCCTTCATCGGCCGGCTCCAGGAGTTCAAGGGCCCGCAGGTGCTCATCCGGGCCGTCGCCGAGCTGCTGGCCCGGGAACCGGACCGCAATCTGCGGGTGCTCATCTGCGGCGGCCCCTCGGGGGCCCACGCCACCCCCGAGCAGTACCTCGACCTGGCCCGCGATCTGGGGGTGGAACGACGCATCCGCTTCCTCGAGCCGCGTCCGCCGGAGGAACTCGTCTCGGTCTACCGCGCCGCGGACATCATCGCGGTGCCCAGCTACAACGAATCCTTCGGGCTGGTCGCGATGGAGGCGCAGTCCACCGGCACGCCGGTGATCGCCGCGCGCGTCGGCGGGCTGCCGATCGCCGTCGCGGAGGGGGAGACAGGCCTGCTCGTCGACGGCCACGGCGTCGGCGACTGGGCCGACGCCATCGCGCAGCTGCTCGATGATGACGACACCCGGATCCGGATGGGGGAGGACGCCGTGGGGCACGCCGCCAGCTTCTCCTGGTCCGCCTCCGCGACCCAGCTGGCCTCGGTGTACTCGGAGGCGCTGTCCATCGAGATCCCCGACTGCCACGGTCGGCGGGCCAGCGGGAGGTGACGCCCCGGGTGGGGGACTTCCGCTGGTTGGGGCAGCGGGAGAGGGGCCGAAGTGGCATATTGGAGACATGAGTAACGGAAAACTGATTCTCCTGCGCCATGGCCAGAGCAAGTGGAACGAGTCGAACCAGTTCACCGGCTGGGTCGACGTCGACCTCACCGAGAAGGGGGAGGCCGAGGCCAAGCGCGCCGGCGAGCTGCTGAAGGAGGCGGAACTGCTGCCGTCCATCGCCTACACCTCCCTGCTGCGCCGCGCCATCCGCACCGCCAACATCGCCCTCGACCACGCCGACCGGCTCTGGATTCCGGTCGTGCGCAACTGGCGTCTCAACGAGCGCCACTACGGCAAGCTGCAGGGCCTGAACAAGGCGGAGATCCGCGATGAGTTCGGCGAGGAGCAGTTCATGACCTGGCGCCGTTCCTACGACACCCCGCCGCCGGAGCTGGCCGACGACGCCGAGTACTCGCAGGCCCACGACGCCCGTTACGCCGATCTGCCGTCGGTCCCGAAGACCGAGTGCCTCAAGGATGTCGTCATGCGCTTCATCCCGTACTACGAGGACGTCATCTACCCGCGCGTGAAGAACGGCGAGACCGTCATCGTCGCCGCCCACGGCAACTCCCTGCGCGCCCTGGTCAAGCACCTCGACAACATCTCCGACGACGAGATCGCCGGCCTGAACATCCCCACCGGCATCCCGCTGGTCTACGAGCTCGACTCCGAGGGCACCGTCGTCAACCCGGGCGGCACCTACCTCGACCCGGCGGCCGCCGAAGCCGGTGCCGCCGCCGTCGCAGCCCAGGGCGGCAAGTAACCTTCCACCGTGTCCGCTGTCCTTGCCTTCCTACTCGGCGTCGCCGTCGCCGGCGCCGCCATCCCGGCGGTGAACTGGCTCCGCAAACGGGCGCTGCGCTTCCGCGCCTCCTCCACCCTCGAGGCGAACCAGGTCACCACCGTCAGCCAGGTGCTCCACCTCGCGATACAGGGTTCGCCCACGGGCATCACCGTCCTCGACCGGGGCGGGGAGGTCGTGCTCTCCAACTCCCGGGCGCATGTCATGGCCCTGGTCCACGACCGCACCATCAACCCCGAGGTGTGGCGTGTGGCCCAGGAGGTCTACGGCGACAAGGAGACCCGGACCCTCAACCTCTCCATGCCCAAGCGGCGGACCGGCAACCGGGTCTCCTCGGTCCGCGCGCTGGTCAAGCCGCTGACGCTTGTCGACGACCGCTTCGTCATCGTCTACGGCACCGACGAGAGCGAGAACGTGCGCATGGAGTCCGCCCGCCGCGACTTCGTCGCCAACGTCTCACATGAGCTGAAGACCCCGGTCGGTGGCATGGCGCTGCTCGCCGAGGCGCTCATGGAAGCCGTCGATGACCCCGAGCAGGTCGAGTACTTCGGCAACCGGCTGCGCAAGGAGTCCCACCGGATGGCGGACATGATCAATGAGCTGATCTCGCTGTCCAAGCTCCAGGGCGCCGAGGCCCTGCCGGAGATGGAACCTGTCAGCGTCGACGACGCCATCGACGAGGCATTCACCCGCAATCAGCTCGCCGCCGACAACGCGGACATCACCCTGACCAAGGGCGACGATTCCGGGGTGCTCGTCCTCGGCGACAAGTCTCTGCTGGTCACGGCGATCTCCAACCTGATCTCCAACGCCATCAACTACTCTCCGCACTCGGTCCCCGTGTCGGTGTCGCAGAAGGTGGTGGGCGACGTCGTGCTCATCCGTGTCACCGACCGTGGCATCGGCATCGCCCCGGAGGACCAGAAACGCGTGTTCGAGCGTTTCTTCCGCGTGGACAAGGCGCGTTCCCGTTCGACGGGTGGCACGGGACTGGGACTGGCCATAGTCAAGCATGTCGTGGCGAACCACGGGGGTAACATCAAACTATGGTCCCGGCCCGGCACCGGTTCCACCTTCACGATCGAACTTCCGGTCCATCAGCCCGAGCCGACGACGGAACCGCCGTCGCCGGCCCCGGAGACTGAGGCCCCGTCCGCCCGGCCGCTGCGGGATGCAGTGTCGCGGGTGGCCACACGTCGAAAGGACAAAGCATCATGACGACCATTCTCATCGTCGAAGATGAGGAATCCCTGGCCGATCCGCTGGCTTTCCTCCTGCGCAAGGAGGGATTCGACGTCATCGTCGCCGGTGACGGCCCGACCGCACTGGTGGAGTTCGGGAAGAATGACGTCGACATCGTGCTGCTGGATCTCATGCTGCCGGGGATGTCCGGCACCGACGTGTGCAAGCAGCTGCGCGCCACCTCGCAGGTCCCGGTGATCATGGTCACCGCCCGTGACTCGGAGATCGACAAGGTCGTCGGCCTCGAGCTCGGCGCCGACGACTACGTGACCAAGCCCTACTCCTCCCGCGAGCTCATCGCCCGCATCCGGGCGGTGCTGCGCCGCGGCGTCGATCCGGACGCCACCACCGGCGAGGACATCGATGAACAGGTCCTCGAGGGCGGCCGGGTCCGCATGGACGTCGAGCGCCACACCGTCACCGTCGACGGTGAATCGGTGCCCATGCCGCTCAAGGAGTTCGACCTGCTGGAGTACCTGCTGCGCAACGCCGGCCGGGTGCTCACCCGCGGCCAGCTCATCGACCGCATCTGGGGCGCCGACTACGTGGGTGACACCAAGACCCTCGACGTCCACGTCAAGCGCCTGCGCTCCAAGATCGAGGAGGAACCCTCCCGCCCGAAGCACCTGGTCACCGTCCGCGGACTGGGGTACAAGTTCGAGGCCTGAGCGGTCCGCCACCACCTCAGGGCCCGGGAAGAACGCCGAATCTTCCCGGGCCCCTGCCGTGTCCGCAGCTTGTCGACGCCCGCTCGCCGACGCCCCGCGCCATGGCGGCCTTACCGCTCGATCGCCTCGAGCGGCGGGATCCGTCCCGCCCGCACGGCCGGGATGATCGACGCCACCACGCCGACGCCGACCGCACCGAGGACCATCAGCCCGATCTGGGGCCAGGGGATCTCGGGTGAGGCCATACCCTTGGAGCCGAGCACCTCCACGGCCGCCCAGCCGGCGAAGGTGCCCAGCGCGATGCCGACGACCGCGCCGTGCACGGACAGGATCAGCGACTCCACCTCGATCATCCGCCGGATCTGCCCGCGTTGCAGACCGGTCGCCCGCAGCGTACCCAGCTCCCGGGTCCGCTCGGCCACGGACAGCAGCAGCGTGTTGATGATGCCGAGGCCGGCGATGATCACCGCCAGCGCCAGCAGCGCGTAGACGATGGTCAGCAGCTGGTTGATCTGGGTGCCCAGGGAACTACCGTACTCGTTTTTCGACTTGACCTGCACCACCAGCAGCGGGTCCATCACGCTGGTCAGGTTCTGCCGCAGCTGGTCCGGAGGAACGGAGCCGTCCGAGGAGACGAACACGGACTGGCGGGTCACCGTCGACTCCGGATTCTCCAGCACCTGCTGCGCCGCGCCCCACGTGACCGTCAGGTGGCCGAGGATCGCGGTCTCCGTGTAGATCGCCTCCACCGGGATGTGCACCGCGGCGGCCGGATCCCCCTCGTAGGAGGTCAGCGGGATGGTGTCCCCGACCTGCAGCCCCGTCTCGGAGGCGTAGGTGGCGGAGATCAGCGCCCCCGGCACGGAACCGTCGGAGGGGGTGCCCTCGTGCAGGCCGAGTGACATGAAGTCGGTGAAGTCCCCGTCGACGACCGTCGTCTGCGGGTTGTCCCAGTTGTTCGCCTTCAGCGGCGCGGCCATCAGGGTGCCCACCTCGTCGACACCCGTGGTCCACTCCGCCCGCTGCACCGTCTCCACAGGCAGCGACATGCCCGGTCCGCCCATGCCGGGCTGGCCCTGGACGGAGGAACCGCCCAGGCCGTCGAGGACGAACGGCGCGGTGATCGTGGACTCCACCATCCCGAACACGCTCGCGCGCGTCGTCGCGCCGATCGTGCCCACACACGCGACCAACCCGACGCCGAGCGCCAGGGCCAGTGCCGACGAGGCCGAGCGGCGCGGGTTGCGCACTGCGTTGCGGCGGGCCAGCCGGCCGACCGCCCCCATCGGGGCGGTGAGCACGAATCCCAGGGTCCTGCCCGCCAGCGAGACCAGCGTCGGGCCGGAGACCACCAGAGACAGGAACATCGCCCCGACGCCGATGCCGACGGCCACCAGCCGCAGGTTGACTGACAGTGCGACGTCGTTGATGCCATAGATGATTGCCGCGCCGGCGATGAACACGGCACCGAAGGCGGCGACCGCCCCGGCGATGAACAGGCGCAGCCGCGGGGGCCGGTCGGAGCGGGCGTCGGACAGGTCGAAGGCCTGCACGGGAGGCAGCATGCCGGCGCGCCGGGCCGGGGCCATCGCGGAGGCGATGGTCACGAGCACCCCGAACAGCAGCGGGACGACGACGGCCTCCGGGGTCCAGGCGAAATCGATGCTGGACAGGTCACCGCCGGTGTAGTTGAACCAGGCGGCGAGCACCGCGAGCAGGGCGCCGGCCGCGGCGATGCCGAGCACGGAGCCGAGGAGGCCGACGACGGCGGCCTCCATGATGACGGAGAACGCGATCTGCAGGGTGGACACCCCGATGGAGCGCAGCAGCGCGAACTCCCGGGTGCGCTGACCCACGACCATCGCGAAGGTGTTGGCGATGTTGAACGCGCCCACCAGCAGGGCGATCACCCCGAAGATGACGAGGATGTAGCGGACGAACTCCAGCTGCTGGGCGAAGGAGCCGCTCATCCGCTCGGCGATTTGCTCAGGCAGCAGCGGGGTCAGGCCGGGCCAGGTCCGCCCGATCCGGTTGCGCACCTCCATGGGGTCCGTGCCCGGCATGGTGGCGATGACGATCTGGGAGGCGTGCTCGTTGGCGGTGAACAGCTCGAGGTAGCGCTCCGGGGTGAACATCACCCCCACCCAGCCGGCGGTGTCCCCGGCGGTGTCGTAGATGCCGGACACACTCACCGGCACCCGTTCGTAGGGGGTGATCACCTGGATCCGGTCGCCGACAGCCAGGCCGGCGCGGGTGGCGGCGGAGGTGTTGATCATCACCTCGTCGGGTGTCTCGGGCATCTCGCCCTGGCGCAGCAGCGGCGGTGACCCGACGAAGCGGTCCGGGGGATAAGCGGCGGCCGGGTGGGCGCCGGAGGAGCCGACCTGCAGGGGAGTGCCGTCGGGACCGATGACGATGATCCCGGACTCGCCGGCCATACGGGTGCCGCTGGGCAGACCCGGGCCGTCGCCGATGACGTTCGCGGCCCGTACGTTCGGCCAGGACTCGATCTCCTCAATGACCTCGAAGGGCACACCCTGCGGGGAGGACTGGCTGCCGACGACGCCCAGATCCACGCCCTCCACACCGGCGTCAATGATGGAGTCGAAGGAGCGCTCCAGGGAGTGGGTGAGCATCAGGGAGCCCGAGATGAACGCCGTGCCGAGGGCGACCGAGAGGACGGTCAGCAGCATGCGGGCGCGGCTGGCCAGCACGGAGCGCCACGTGACCACCCGCATGGGGGAGGCCAGGAAGGATGCGAGGGTGCCGCGACCCCGGGGCGGGCGGTGCCGACCGCCCCTGCCCCGGTCTTCCCGCTGAACCATTGGTGCCATCCCCTGGTCTATCGGAGGTTGTCCGCCGATGTTACCGGTGAAGGCCTCATGATACGTCGTGGCCGCCGACGCCCGCCTTGACCGTGGCCGGGTGCGGGGACGCCTGCAGGTTCACGCTCGCGCGCCTGCGGCAGTGCTCGGCGAGCACCTCGTAGGACGCCTCGCCCATCAGGGCGATGAGCTCAACCTTCTGGGAGAGCCAGACCGGGTTGGCGTTGGTGTGGCAACCGGCGTCACCGGTGCACCACCAGTCGAAGTCCTCGCCGCCGTTGCCCCAGGAGCGGCGCTCGTACTCGCCGATCGTGGTGCGCAGGATTTCGACGCCGTCGGAACGGTCCTCGTAGGCCTCGTGGCGGCGCAGGGGAACCTGCCAGCACACCTCCGGCTTGGCCACCGTCAGGTCGCGGCCCTCGGACACGGCCCACTGGTGCAGGGCACAGCCCGTGCCCGTCGGCCAGCCCGCACGGTTGGCGAAGATGCAGGCCCCGCCGGTGGTGATCGTCTTCAGGGCGGGCTCGGGCTCGCCGTCGTCACCGTCGAGCTCGTCCCACTCCAGCCAGGGCTCCAGCACGGCGGGGTCGGCGGCCTCGATGTACGCGTCCACCCCGTCCGGGCGGTTCTGCCAGAACTTCGGGGGCATCTCCGCGACGGCGTCGTAGAGCTGGTCCCGGTCCTCCTCGTCAGCGAGGTAGGCGCCGTGGACGCAGCAGCCGACATCGGACTGCGTGGCGTCGATACCGTGGCAGGCGGTGGTGCCGAACATGCAGTTCCAGTGGGATTCCACCCAGGTCAGATCAATGGAGAACGTGTGGAGCGGATCCTCCGGATTGACGAACTCGAACCACTCCCGGGGAAAGTCCGGGGCCACTTCGCGTCCCGCCGCGATCGATCTTCCGGCGGGGGAGGAGGCTGGGAAACCGAGAAGAACCTTGGACGACTGTGGGTGATTCACACTTCCCAACGGTAGACCGTCTACCCTGTACCATGTGCGATTAGGTGTATTGGACGTGGGCAGCAACACTGTCCATCTGGTGGCGGTGGATGCCCGCAACGGCGGTCATCCGACTCCGATGAGCGACTGGAAGACCAGTCTACGACTCGTCGAGCTGATCAACGATGACGGCGCCATCGACGAACGGGGCGTCAAGAAGCTGTCGAAGGCCGTCGGGGAGGCGGCCGAACTCGCCGGGACGCTCGGTTGCTCCGAGATCATGCCCTTCGCCACCTCAGCGGTCCGCTCCGCGGCCAACTCCGACGAGGTCCTCGACCGGGTGGAGGAGGAGACCGGTGTGCGCCTGCGGATCCTCTCCGGCGCGGACGAGGCCCGCCTGACGTTCCTCGCGGTGCGCCGCTGGTACGGCTGGTCCGCCGGACGCATCACCAATCTCGACATCGGCGGCGGCTCCCTGGAGCTGTCCACCGGCTCCGACGAGGAACCCGACGTCGCCGTCTCCCTCGACCTCGGGGCCGGCCGCCTGACCCACCGGTGGTTCGACACCGATCCGCCTGCGCGCAAGAAGGTCAATCTGCTGCGCGACTACATCGACGCCGAGCTCGCCGATGCCACGCGTCAGATGCGGGCTTTCGGCCCCGCCGGCCTGGCGGTGGGCACCTCCAAGACCTTCCGCACCCTCGCCCGCCTGACTGGTGCCGCACCGAGCTCCGAGGGCCCCTATGTCAAGCGCACCCTGACCGCACCAGGTCTGCGCCAGCTGATCGCCTTCATCACCCGCATGACCGCGGCCGACCGGGCCGAGCTCGAGGGCATCAGCTCCGACCGTTCGCACCAGATCGTCGCCGGCGCCCTCGTCGCCGAGGCCAGTATGCGCGCCCTCGGACTGGAGAAGCTCGAGATTTGTCCGTGGGCTCTCCGCGAGGGTGTCATTCTCCGGCGGATCGACACGGGACTGCCTCAGGAAAGGACGCAATCATGAGCGACGACAAGCAACTGACCGTTGCCGAGCTGCTCGCTCGCGCGGGGAAGGACAAGGACTCCGCGTCGGAGGAGAAGCCGAAACGCCGACGTCGCCGCAGCCTCGAGGAGGGCGGCATCTCCGTCGCCGAGCTCACCGGTTCCATCCCGAAGGTCAAGGAAGCGCCGGCCGAGTCCCGGCACTCCTCCGTGCCCATCGACGCCCCGGCGGAGACGAAGGCGGACGAGCCGAAGGCCGGCGGGAAGAGTGAGGGCAAGGGCGAGAGAAAAACTACCGGCACCCCTGCTGACAAGCCTGCGGCCAAGCCCGATACGCCTGCCAAGCCGGCAGAGAAGGCTGCTGACAAGCCTGCGGCCAAGGCCGGTGAGTCCGCCAAGCCGACAGAGAAGGCCACCGAGAAGTCGGCGGCCAAGCCGGGTACGCCTGCCAAGCCGGCAGAGAAGGCCACCGAGAAGTCGGCGGCCAAACCCGCCGAAAAGCAGATCAGCGAGAAGGTCGGCAGTCGCCCGGCAGGGGCGAAATCGGCCGAGAAGATGGCCGGGAAGGCGGCAGAAAAGCCCGCGGCAAAACCGGATGCCCCTAAGGCTGCCGGGAAACCCGCCGAGGCGAAGCCTGCGGACGGAAAGCCTGCGGGGGCAGCCCCGTCCCCGACTCCGGCACCGAAGACCACTGGCAAGGCGGCCGAGAAGGCAGCGGACAAACCCACCGAAAAGACGAAGGCCCCGGAGAAGTCGGTCGACAAGCCAGCTGAGAAGGGCACCAGGAAGGCGACCGGCACCACGGCGCCCGCCGCTAAGGCCCCGACGGTGAAGGCGCCCGCCGGGACAACTCCGGGCGCCTCGGTTGCGGCGACCTCGGTGGCGAAGGCTGCGGACGCCGGCAAGTCCGTCGATAAGAAGGCCGCAGCCAAGAAGTCCGAAGACGGGAAGACCGACGAAGGCAAGAAGCCGGCGGCGGATAAGACCGACAAGACCGACAAGACCGAAAAGGCCGACAAGAGCGGCAAAGCGCAGGATTCCGCCGCACCGGCGGCCCACGACACGACGGTGCTCGGGAAGGTCCACGCGGACGAGCCGGTCCGCAGGCAGCCCACCGCTCCGGCCGCCAAGTCCGCGGCTGCCTCGGCCGCCGTTCTGGGCGGTGCCCGGGACGCGGAGGAGACCGGGCAGATGCCGGCCGTCGGGTCAGATGGCCCTGCCGACGCCGACGCGGATGTCGACAAGTGGGATGAGGAGGGTGTCGACGCCGGCGACGGCGACGAGCAGATCTCCATGGGCGCGGTTCTACTGATGGCTCTGATCGGCATTGTGGTCGGTGTCCTGGTGTTCCTGGGCTTCGATCTGCTGTGGGGACGGTTCAACCGCATCATCGTCGCCCTGCTGGCGCTCGCGGTCACCGGCGTGATGGTCGCCGTCGTCCACGCCCTGCGCCCCGCCCGCGACCAGCTGTCGATGGTCCTCGCGGGCGTCGTCGGCCTGGTGATGACCTTCGGCCCGCTCGCCATCATCGTGCTGTAGGACGCCCCACCCGGCCGAAAGGGCCCCCGCGGCACCCCGCGTGGTGCCGCGGGGGCCGTTGTCGTGGCAGGGTGGAAGCCATGACCACTATCGCTGTACTCGGAGGCGGCAAGATCGGCGAAGCGCTGATCTCGGGCCTCATCGCCGCGGGCACCGCTCCGCAATCCATCAACGTGACCAACCGGCGCGCCGAACGCGGCCAGGAGCTGCGCGAGACCTACGGAATTCACGACCTCACGGACAACCGGCAGGCGGTCGAGGGGGCCGACGTCGTGTTCCTCTGCGTCAAACCGAAGGGCATTCCCGCCCTGTTGACGGAGATCGCCGACACCATCGACGGTAATGACGTCTCCACGGTCGTGGTGTCCATGGCCGCGGGAATTCCCCTGGCGGCGATGGAGGACGCCCTGGTCGCCGGCACTCCGGTCGTACGCGTCATGCCCAACACCCCGATGCTCGTCGGCAAGGGCATGAACGCGGTGGCACCGGGACGGTTCGTCAATGAGGAACAGCTCGACGTCGTCGCGCGACTGCTGGGCAGCGTCGGCGACGTTGTCAACGTGGCGGAATCCGACCTTGACGCGGTCACCGCGATGTCGGGCTCCTCGCCGGCCTACTTCTTCCTCGTCGCTGAGGCGCTGATCGACGCCGGAGTCTCCCTCGGCCTCACCCGCGATGTCGCGCAGAAGCTGGTCACGAGCTCCGCGGCGGGCGCGGGTGCGATGCTCGCCGAGTCCGGGATCGACCCGACCACGCTGCGCGCGAACGTCTCATCCCCGGCGGGGACGACGGTGGCGGCCCTGCGGGAGCTGGAGGAGTCCGGTATCCGTGGTGCCTTCTTCCGCGCCGCCGAGGCCTGCGCCACCCGCTCCGCTGAGCTGGGTGCCCCCGCCACCCCGGAGAAGTAGTCCGGACGGCGGGAAGCGCGGGACGGCCGGGGCCGACACGGTCGGCCTGGCCGGAGTTGAACGGTGCGCGCCATTTCTCCTCCGACACACCCCGTGATTATTTGCACTTAGGTCGCAAGAGTCACACCGTTCACGCTAAGCTGGTCCAAGCACGTGCGTGTCCGTTCTGTGGGAGGGGAAGCCTACAGCGCGCCATTTGCTGAAGGGTAGATGAATATTATGGCTAATGAAGATAAGGGAACCTTCCTGACGGTCGCAGAGGTCGCCGACATCATGCGCGTGTCGAAGATGACCGTTTACCGGCTCGTCCATGCCGGTGAGCTGCCGGCGGTGCGTGTGGGCAGGTCCTTCCGTGTCCATGAGAAGGCGGTCAGCGATTACCTGGACTCCTCGTACTTCGAGGCCGGATAGCCGTCGGACAGCCACCGGAGGGGCCACGTACCACCGGTGTGTTTCCGCGGCGCCCGCGACTTCCTTCGGGGAGCGGCGGGCGCCGCAGCTGTTTCCGGGCCCTTTCCACCGCCGGGTTTTTGGACCGCGGAGTGCGGCCCGGTATGCTGTAACGCATTCGTGCCGGTGATCCATCCGCGCTGGCCGCCTTCCACCCCGGCGGCCAACCGTCGAGCGTGCACCTCGACGGCGGAGATCCTCACGGGTCCGTGGCTGGGCCGGCAGGTCTGTACGTACAACCATTCATGAAGCGAGGAAACCTCTATGGGTTCTGTCATCAAGAAGCGCCGCAAGCGTATGTCCAAGAAGAAGCACCGCAAGATGCTGCGCCGCACCCGCGTTCAGCGTCGTAAGCTCGGCAAGTAAGCCGCTTCGGTTCGCCGATCCACGCGCCGCGCCTTCCCGGTCCTGTTCCGGGGGAGCGCGGCGTTCGTGTGTCCGGGGCCCGTGGCCCGGACCCCGTCACGCCGCCTGGTGCGGCTGTGGACCGGGGGTGGCGCCGGGACTGCGGCGGAAGAGGCGCCAGCCGCAGACGGAGAAGGCCGCGGTGGCCAGTGCCGGCACCCCCCAGGTGCGCACGGCGCGGCGGATGCTGCGGTAGTCGCGGATCGCCCACCCGCGCAGGGCGGCCTCCCTGCGCAGCTTCTTGTCGGGGTTGATGGCCACGGCGGTGCCCACCATCGACAGCATGGGAATGTCGTTGATGGAGTCGGAGTAGGCGGTGCAGCGCGACATGTCCAGCTGCTCAATCGCGGAGAGCGCGGCCACGGCGTGCTTCTTGCCCGGGCCGTGGAGGATGTCGCCGACCAGCCGGCCGGTGAAGCGCCCCTCCTCGTCGACCTCGGCGACGGTGCCGAGCGCGCCCGTGAAGCCGAAGCGGCGGGCGAGGATCTGGGCCAGCTGCACCGGGGTGGCGGTGACCAGCCACACCTGGTGGCCGGCCTGCAGGTGCATCTGGGCCAGCTCCCGGGTGCCCGGCCACGCCTTGCCCACCATGTGCGAGTCGACGATCTCCTCGCACAATTCGACCAGCTCCGCGACGGTGCGTCCCTGAATGAACTCAAGCGCCTGGGTGCGGCCCTCCGCCACGTCCGTGGCGTTCTCGGAGCCGGTGAAACGGAACTTGAGCTGCTTCCAGGCGATCGGAAGGATCTCGGAGAGCCGGAAGTAGCGTCTGCGGGCCAGTCCCATGGCGAAGACGATCAGCGAGGACCCCTGGATGAGGGTGTTGTCCACGTCGAAGAACGCGGCGGCGCCGACATCCTCCGGAATGTCCGGATCCGGGGTGGAGATCCGGAATCCGCCGGCCGCCTCGATCGACCCGGAGACGGACTCCACGCCCGAGGAGAATGCGTCCAGCTCGATGCCGAAGGTCTCCTGCACGGCGGCGGCGGCCGCGGCCTCACCGGCGGTGCGCTGCGTGTGCTCGTCGATGGGGGGCAGGGCGCGGTCCTCGACGAATCGCCGGAGGTTGCCCCGGGTGGCGCTCCAGCTGGCCAGGAACTCCTGCGGGGAACCGGGGAACGAGGGCTGCTCGGGGTTCACGGCGGTGTTCATGCCTTCCTCTCGGCGGCCGGGATACGTGGATGTGCCCCCGGCTCGGTATCGTGTCCATCGTAGGTCCGACGCAGCCCCGCCGCTCGAATGAGGATGCGGCCGCAACGGTGGGGGGTTCCGCGTCGGATGTCCCGGAGAGGGAGAAAGGACGGTGGCGGGGATGGAGTCCGGATCCCGGCACACGGTAGAACTGATGGTGCGCACCACCTGCGGGTCCTGCGCGCGGGTGGCCGAGCAGATCACCCCGGTCGTCGAGGCGGCCGGGTGCTCGCTCGAGGTCCGCAACGTCGACCATGATCCCGAGCTGGCGGTGGAGTACGGTGACCGGGTCCCGGTCGTCGTCATCGATGACGAGGAGTTCGCCTGCTGGGAGGTCGACGATGACGAGCTGGCGGACGAGCTCTCCCGGTAGCTTTTATGGGGGTGCTCCCAGGGCGGATACAGGTTCCGGGGAGAGTGGGGGTATCCTTTTGTATGATATGCCCCCAACCCCCAGTCCCCCGGGACTGTCGTGCAGTGAAAGAACGGTGAAGGAAATCGTGAGTGTGCTCGTCGTGGGAATGTCGCACAGGTCGGCGCCGGTCGCCCTCCTTGAACGACTGAGCATGGACGAGACGGTGCGCCATGACACCACCACCAATCTGGTTCAGCGCCCGTCCCTGTCCGAGGCGATGATCATCTCCACCTGCAACCGGCTCGAGGTCTACTCGGTGACCAACAGCTTCCACCGCGGGGTGCAGGACATCGTGGAGGTCCTCCACGAGGTCTCCGACGTCGATGTCGAGACGCTGCGTGGTTACCTCTACGTCCGCTACGCCGACGCCGCCGCCGAGCACATGATGGTCGTCGCCTCCGGCCTGGATTCCATGGTCGTCGGTGAGCAGCAGATCATCGGCCAGGTGCGCACCGCGTACCAGGAGGCCAGCGACAAGGGGACCGTCGGCCCGGCCCTGCACTCGCTGGCGCAGTCGGCGCTGCACGCCGGCAAGCGGGTGCACTCCGAGACCGACATCGACGACGCCGGCGCCTCCATGGTCTCCTTCGCCATCGACGAGGCGCTGCGCCAGCTGGACGCCACCGACCTGGGCGGGCGCACCGCGCTCGTGCTCGGGGCGGGGGCGATGGCCTCGCTGGCGGCGACCCACCTGGGTCGGCTCGGCGTCGACAGGCTCGTGATCGCCAACCGCACGCGCGAGCGGGCCGAGCGGCTGGCCGGGCACGCGCACGAGGCCGGCGTCGCCGCCGACGTCGTCGACTACGAGGACCGGGCGGCCGCGCTGGAGCACGTCGACCTGGCGGTCTCCGCCACCGGCGCCGACGACTTCACCATCACCGCCGCGAACCTGCCCGCCAACCGCGAGGGTGGGCTCATGCTCATCGACCTGTCCATGCCGCGCGACATCTCCGATGACGTCGTCGAGCGGGACGGCGTCCACCTCGTCAACATCGAGCGCCTGCACAAGTCGCTGAACAGTCGCGATTCCGGCGCCGAGGGGCACCGGGACGCCCTCGACATCGTCTCCGAGGAACTCGACGCCTACTCCTCCGACCAGCGGGTGCGCGACGTCGCCCCGGCCGTGTCCGCGCTGCGCCGCCACGCCTCCGAGCTGGTCGAGGCCGAGCTAACGCGGCTGCAGGGCCGCACGCCGTCGATGGATGGGGCAGACTTCCAGGAGGTGTCGCGCACGGTGCGCCGCGTCGTCGACAAGCTCCTCCACCAGCCCACCATCCGGGTCAAGGAGCTCGCCGCCGAATCGGGCGTGGTCTCCTACGAGTCCGCCCTGCAGGAGCTGTTCGGCCTCAAGGCCGTCCAACCCGCGGTCGCCGTCGACGTCTCGGACCTCCCGGAGGGCGACATCAAGGCCGTCGGTACGGAACCCGGCACACACTAAGGAGCACACCCATGACCTTCAAGATCGGAACCCGCGGCTCGAAGCTGGCCACCACCCAGGCCGGCCACGTGCGCGACGCGCTCATCGCCGCCGGGTTCGACTCCGAACTGCACATCGTCACCACCCAGGGTGACGTCAACATGGCCCCGGTCGAGCGCATCGGCGTCGGCGTGTTCACCCAGGCCCTGCGTGAGGCACTGGAGGCGGGGGAGTGCGACATCGCCGTCCACTCCTTCAAGGATCTGCCCACCGCCTGGGACGAGCGTTTCGTCCTGGTCGTGCCGCCGCGTGCCGACGCCCGTGAGGCGCTCATCGCCCGCGACGGACTGACCCTGGAGACCCTCCCGGAGGGTGCGAAAGTGGGCACCTCCGCGCCACGGCGCATCTCACAGCTGAAGGCGAAGCGCCCCGACCTGGACATCCGCCCGCTGCGCGGCAACATCGAGACGCGGATGGGCAAGGTCACCTCCGGTGAGCTCGACGCCGTCGTGCTGGCCTACGCGGGCCTGCGCCGCACCGATCTCGGTGACCGCGCGACCCAGGTCTTCGAGCCCTCCGAGGTCCTGCCGGCCCCGGCCCAGGGTGCCCTGGCCGTAGAGTGCCGGGCCGACGACGAGCGGGCCGTCGCCGCCCTGGAGCGTCTGGTGGACCCCGACACCACTGTCGCGGCCATGGCCGAGCGTGCCCTGCTCAATCGCCTCGAGGCCGGCTGCACCGCCCCAGTGGCGGCCCATGCGGAGCTCTTCGACAACCAGCTGACCCTGACCGCCGGAGTGTTCGCCCTCGACGGCTCCCGCCAGCTGGTGACCAACGAGGCCGTGCAGGTCCCGGACTCCGGGCTGGCCGACGCGACCGCGGTGGTCACCGCCCTGGGACGCGACCTCGCCGATGAGCTGCTGCACGACGGTGCGGCGGACCTGATGGCCGCCGAGTAACGCGTCCAGAAGAAGCCCAGGTAGCTCACAGTGCGGAACCATGGCCCCCATGGCCCTGACTCCGCTAATCTGAAAAGATCATGGCTGCCCTGAATATCACGGACGGGAAAGTGACCGTCGAATTGGACTGGTGGGAGAAACTCGCCGCCCGACGGTCCCATCTCACCGTCCCGAGACGTGCCATCCGCCGGGTGACCGTCGTCGACGACGCCTGCTCCGCCGCCGGCGAGGGGCGCCGCGAATCGGCCACCCGCATCCGCGGTCTGACCTACACCGGGACCGTGGGTGCCGAGGACGGCACCCGTCAGCGGACCTTCGCGGTCTGCCACGGCCGCCAGCCGGGGCTGGTGATCGAGCTGGCCGACGTCACCGTCGACCGGATCGTCATCTCCACGGCCCGGGCCCGGCGCTATGCCGAGGAGCTGTGTCCGGTCGACGCCTGAGCGTGTCCGGGGAGGGTTCCGGAGGCGGGCTTCCGCGCCGGACGACGGTCAGGCGTTTTTCTATTCTGGGCTTCCTAAATTATGGTGTAGATACCACACGGTGAACGCCCCCGAGCGAACTGGCCCCCCTTAGCCGCATTCGCCGCCGCCGGATACCCGGTCGGCCCCGCTCAGTTGGGCGTACATTTGTGTCCTGACCTGTTGTGACACCCGCACGGCCCGAGGTACCGCGTCCCCCGATCATCTCCCGGGGCCGCCCCTCGGGCCCGACACTAGAAAAGATCCGTATGAGCATGGCCCCCCAGACCTCCCAGCCGGGAAAGGTCGTCTTCGTCGGCGCCGGGCCCGGCAACCCCGACCTGCTGACCGTTCGTGCCCGTGAGGTGCTCGCGAACACCGCTATCGCCGTCACCGACCCGGAGGTGCTCACCGGAGTCCACGAGATCGTCGGCTCCGCCCTGCCGGTCCCGGAGGAGAAACTCGCCGCCGCCGAGGCGGAGTACGAGCGCCTGTGCGCCGAGGCGAAGGAGTCCGGCGCCCGCCGCAAGCCCCCACGCCCGCCGGCCCCCACCGCCGCCGACATCCGTCCGGTCACCGATCCCGCCCCCGAGGCGATCGTCGGACAGCTGACCGAGGCGCTGAACGAGGGCGGGGACGTGATCCGTCTGGTCACCGGCAATCCGCTGACCCGTGAGTCCGCCATGGCGGAGATCTCCGCGGTGGCGGCGGCCGGCCTGGAGTTCCAGGTTGTGCCGGGCATGTCCCTGCCGTCGACGGTGCCGTCGTTCGCCGGTATCGCGCTGGGTTCGACCTTCACCGAGACCGACGTCACCGGCGGCGGAGTGGACTGGGATCAGCTCGCCAGCGCCCCGCAGCCCCTGGTTCTGCAGGCCACCGAGGCTGATCTGCCGACGGTCGCCGAGGAGCTCAAGACCCGCGGCATGGGCGCCGACACCCCGGTCTCCGTCACGGTCAACGGCACCACCCGCCTCCAGCGCACCCACGACGCCACCCTGGGCACCCTGGGCAAGCTCGACGCCGAGCTGCCCGGCCACCTCGTGGTCACCCTGGGCAAGGGGGTCGACGACCGCACCAAGTACTCCTGGTGGGAGAACCGCCCACTCTACGGCTGGCGCGTGCTGGTCCCGCGCACCAAGGAGCAGGCCGCCTCCATGAGCGCCCGCCTGTCCTCCTTCGGCGCGATCCCGCAGTCCGTGCCCACGATCTCCGTGGAGCCGCCGCGCAACCCGGCCCAGATGGAGCGCGCCGTCAAGGGCATCGTCGAGGGCCGCTACCAGTGGGTCGTGTTCACCTCCGTCAATGCCGTCAACGCGGTGTGGGAGAAGATCACCGAGATCGGCCTCGACTCCCGCGCCTTCGCCGGTGTCCACATCGCCGCCGTCGGCTCCAAGACCGCGCAGGCGATCCGCGACCTCGGCATCACGCCCGAGCTGCTGCCGGACCCGAAGAAGCAGAACGCCGCCGGCCTGGTGGAGGTCTTCCCGGAGTACGTCGAGGGGCTCGACCCCGTCGGCCGGGTGCTGCTGCCGCGTGCCGACATCGCGACCGACGTCCTCGTCGACGGCGTGCGCGAGCTGGGTTGGGAGGTCGACGACATCGTCGCCTACCGCACCGTCCGCGCCGCTCCGCCGTCCGCCGAGATCCGCGACATGATCAAGTCCGGCGGCTTCGACGCAGTGTGCTTCACCTCCTCCTCGACGGTGAAGAACCTCGTCGGCATCGCGGGCAAGCCGCACCAGCGCACCATCATCGCCTGCATCGGCCCCATGACCGCGGCCACGGCGAGGGAGATGGGCCTGCGCGTCGACGTCATGCCGGAGATCGCGGAGGTGCCCGAACTGGTCGACGCACTCGCCGAGCACGTGGCCACGCTGCGTGCGGCCGGCCAGCTGCCCCCGCCGCGCAAGAAGCGCCGTACCCGCCGTAAGACGGCCGCCGGGGCGGACGGTGCTGACGGAGGCGTGCAGCAGGAGGCGTCCTAGCCGGGTGTTTCAGCTGCCCGGGCGGGGAAGCGGTGCCGGATTCCGCGGGGGGAGACCCGCGGAACCCGGCACCGCTTTTCGCTGACCGGCGGAAACCGGAGGCCCGCGGCCGCGGGAACCGGGCGAGGCGGGTCCGGTGCAGGCTGGTCCGTGACCGTGTCGGGATCCTCCCTAGAATGGGACGCACAGGTTTCACGCCTCAGCACGTCACCTCAGCACGTCACCCCAGTACGTCCAGGAAGGATCCGCATCCGCCGTGTCGACTCCCCGTAACTCCCATCTCCCGCTCCCGGCCCCGTCCCGCCGCCCCCGGCGGCTGCGCCAGAACCCGGCGATGCGCGAGCTCGTCGCCGAGACCGCGCTGCGCCCCGCGGATCTGATCCTGCCCATGTTCTACGCCGACGGTATCGCCGAGCCCCGCGAGATCGTCTCCATGCCGGGCGTCCACCAGCACACCCTCGACTCCCTGAAGCGCGCCGCCCACGACGCCCTCGACGCCGGGGTCCGCTGCGTGGACCTGTTCGGCGTCCCGCGGGACGAGGACAAGGACGCCGAGGGCACCCAGGCCTGGAACCCCGACGGTGTGCTCAACCGCGGCCTGGCCGCGCTCCGCGAGGAGTTCGGCGACGACCTGCTCGTCATGGCCGACACCTGCCTGGACGAGTTCACCGACCACGGCCACTGCGGCGTGGTGCGCACCGACCGTCACGGCAACGCGGTCGTCGACAATGACGCCACACTGGTGTTGTACCAGCAGATGGCCGTCGCCCAGGCGGAGGCCGGGGCGCACATCGTCTCCCCGTCCGGCATGATGGACGGCCAGGTGCTCGCCATCCGCGACGCCCTCGATGAGGCCGGCCACCAGGACGTGTCCATCATGGCCTACTCCGCCAAGTACGCCTCCGCCTTCTTCGGCCCCTTCCGTGAGGCCGTCGGCTCCTCCCTGCAGGGCGACCGCCGCACCTACCAGCAGGACCCGGCCAACCTGCGGGAGTCGCTGCTCGAGACCGAGCTCGACATCGACGAAGGCGCCGACTTCGTCATGGTCAAGCCCGCCCTGCCGTACCTCGACGTGCTGCGCGCCGTCGCTGACCTCTCGCCGGTGCCGGTCGCCGCCTACCAGGTCTCCGGCGAGTACGCGATGATCCAGGCCGCCGGCCGTAACGGCTGGGTCGACCTGGACGCCGTGATGATGGAGTCGCTGGTCTCCATCAAGCGCGCCGGCGCCGACCAGATCCTCACCTACTTCGCCACCGACGCCGCCAGGGCGCTCTCCGCCCGGTAGTCAAACCCCAAGGACTGAATCCGTCACCGTGACAGAGCCGACCCCTCCCACACCACCCACCCCGAACCCACCCGCGCCGGACCACACCGACAGAACCGGCAGCACTGGCAGCACCGCCGCCAGCGCCAGCGACGAGACCGGTAAGACCGGTAAGAAGCGCGGACGGCTAACGGGCCTGCCCGAGAGCGTCCGCCTGCTGATCCTGCTGTGGGCCGGCGCACTCGCCGGTGAGGCCCTCCACCAGATCCTCAACGTGGTCATGTCCCTGATCGACCCCTCCGCGCTGCTGGCCGCCGCCCGGGAGACCGTCGACACGGAGCAGGCCCCGGAGGTGGCGGACGCGCTGATCACCACCAGCGCCTACAGCGCCGTGGTCGTCGCCGCGGTGATCGCGGTGGCCATCGTGGGTCTGCTGGCCTGGATGCTCACGCTGATCCGCAAGCGGTCGAGACACGCGCCCATGGCCCGGCGGCTGCTGCTGATCTTCGGCTTCTACTTCGGCATCCGCACCCTGATGCTGTTCATGGTCTCGCCCGGCGCCTCCGACGTCCCGTTGGCGCTGTACCTGTTCGACGGCAGCCTGCAGATCCTGATCGGCGTCGCGGCGGTCCTCGCCCTGATCTTCGGGGCACGGAGGGAGACCCTGCAGTGGACCGGGGAGCTCAACGACCCCGACGGGTCCGCCCGCCCCGGTCGCCCGCCGAATGACAGGAAGTAGTGCCATGCCGAGCATGTTCCCCTCGCTGTACCGTTCCCCCGACGATCCCCACCGGCGCTCAAGCGGGAGCGGGGACTCCGACACCTGGCCCGACGCCCTGCGCTGGGGCTACTACCTGTGCGTGGCCTCCGCGATCGTCATGGTTCTCTCCGGGCTGGTCATGCTCACCGACGGGTACCGGGGAGACCCGGACGCCGACCGGGAACTCATCGCGGCCTTCCTGCGCAACGTGCGCTTCCTCGGCTTCTTCAACATCGTCGCAGGGTTGATGATCGCCGTGCTGGCCGCCCAGCTGAAGGGCGGGGGCAAGCTCTCCCGCCGCTGGCTGGCCGGTGTGATCGGGCTGTCGCTGTTCTTCAACGTCGCCTCCTTCGCCATCCAGGTGGGCGGTCTCGGACTCGTCCTGATTGTCGTATTGTTGGCACTCAGCGCACTGTTCATCTTCCGGCCGTCGGCCAACGAATTCATCAGACGGATGA
This sequence comes from Corynebacterium halotolerans YIM 70093 = DSM 44683, assembly GCF_000341345.1. NCBI lineage: Bacteria > Bacillati > Actinomycetota > Actinomycetes > Mycobacteriales > Corynebacteriaceae > Corynebacterium > Corynebacterium halotolerans. The sequence goes on from NC_020302.1 coordinate 448,155, forward strand.
ACAGCTAGAACGGGCGGAACGCGGCCAGAGGGGAGCGGATCGGCATGGCACACGACGAGGAACCGGCGGTCCGTGGGCTCGATGACGAGGTCACCTCGGCCATCACCGAGGCCCGCACCGCCGCGCGCGCCGCGGGATTCAACGACTCCCGCGCCGACACCACCGAGGAGGACCCTGAGGCCGAGCTGACCGAGCGGCCCAAGGTCTCCTACGCCTTCGACCTGGAGGGGCTGCACAACGCCCCCGAGGTCGTCGACATCGAGGCCTCCCTCGAGGCCGTGCCGGGCGTGCGCGCCCGCATCGTCTACCCCTCGGCCACCGCCTGGGTCACCGCCCCCGACACCGTGGATCCCGACGCCCTCGCCGGGATCATCGCCGGCTTCGGGGTCACCGCGGTGCTCACCGACTCATCCCTGCGACGCCGCGCCCTCCGTCCGCACCTGAACGAGACGGTGAATCTGCGCGCCGAGCGGCGCCGGCACCCGCGCTACCGCGGCCTGCCGTGGAAGTTCCGCCGCCACCTGGCGGACGAGGCCCGCAATCTGGAGAAGGCCCGGCGCGCCGGGTTCCTCGACGCCCCCGCCGAACGCGCCCGTGACGTCGAGCAGGCCGGGCCCCGGGATGTGCTCTTCACCGCCCGGGATCTGCTCACCACGCGCCGGTTGATCGTCAGCGCGCTGCTGAGCATCCCGGTGCTGGTGCTCTCCTACGTCCAGGCGTGGCAGTTCGACGGCTGGCAGTGGCTCACCCTCGCCCTGTCCGCCCCGGTGGTCACGTGGGGCGCGTGGCCGTTCCACCGCGCCCTGGTCGGCGGGATCCGCCGTGGCCTGACCGCCCTCGACGCCGCCAGTGCCATGGCGATCATCTCCGCGGTGCTGTGGTCGCTGGTGATGCTCCTGTTCACCCCGGCGGGGGAGCTCGGCTGGGACTCCAGTCCGCAGTGGTTCGCGTTCAACCACGTGCGGATCAGCCAGGGTGAACTCTTCCTCGACGTCGCCTGCGGCATGACGGTCCTGCTGCTCGCGGGCCGGCTGCTGACGATGCGCAACCGGGCGGGTCTGCTCGAGGAGATGGACGCCCGCCGCCCCGCGCCCAACCACCCGGTGCTCATCAGCTTCCGTAACCGGGCCACGGGCCGGACCTCTACGGAGCGCATTCCGCTGCAGGAGGTCAACGTCGGCGACGACATCATCATCGAGGCGGGCGAGGTCGTCCCCGTCGACGGCCGCGTCGTCGGCGGTTCCTGTCGGATCACGCAGGGGTTGATCGGCACCGCAGGGGATGCCGCGGCGGGCGTCGAGGAGGTCAAGGTCAATTCCTTCGTCTACGCGGGCACGGAGACCCTCGACGGTCGCATCAAGGTGCGGGTGGTGCGCACGGGCCACCGCACCCGCATGGCGGCCATCCACCGCTGGGTCACCGAGGCCATCCGGCAGCAGAACCGTTCAGCCCTGCTGTCGACGCGCACCGCGGCGGTCCTCATCCCGGTGGCCCTGGGGCTCGCGGCCGTCGATTTCGCCCTCTGGGCGCTGATCGCGGGCAACTTCAACGCCGCCTTCGCCACCGCCCTGGCGGTCCTGGCGTGCGTGGCGCCGGTGGCGATTGCGCTGTCCCCGGCGCTGGCCATCCGCCACGGCATCGAGGCCTCGGCGCGCAACGGTATTCTCGTCCGCGACGGGGTGACGATCCGCCGCCTCGAGATGGTCGACACCGTGATCTTCAACCGGGTGGGTACCCTGGCGGAGCCGGTCATGTCCGTCGAGACCGTCACCGCCGACCGCGGGGAGAACGCCGACCTGGTGCTGCGTGTCGCCGGTGCCCTGGCCCTGGAGTCGGACCACCCGGTCTCCCAGGCACTGGTGCGCGCCGCCCGGGAGGCCCGCGACGCCGGTGCCGGGGGCGAGGAGGTGCCGCACTGGATCAACGTCACCCACTCCGAGATCAACGACGACGGCGACTTCACCGGCCTGATCGAGCTGCCGGTGGTGGACAGCGACGGCACCGTCCACAACCGGCAGGTCGAGGCGGTGCTGTGGCGGCCGAACAACATGTCGGAGCTGCGGGGGCGGCTGGCCGCGGCCGCGGTGTCCGGGGGAACCCCGCTGGTGGTCCGTTGGAAGGGCCGCGACCGCGGGGTGATCACCCTGCACGACACCGTCAAAAACGACGCGGAGGAGGCGGTCGGGCAGCTGGAGGGCATGGGCGTGGAGACGATGATGCTCTCCCGCGACGCCTACCCCGTGGCCCGGCGCTTCGCCGACCGGCTCGGCATCTTCCGCGTCCTCGCCGGTATCGAGCCCGGCCGCAAGCCGCGGACGGTGCGCGCGGTCCACGCCCGCGGCGCGTCGGTGGCGATGGTCGGTGACGCCTCGGTCATGGAGACCCTGCGGGTCGCGGACGTCGGCATCCTCATGGGCGGCGCGGAGACCCGCGACCGCATCGGTCGGGCCGAGCAGCCGGACGTCGACGTGATCATCCTGCGCCGGGACGTCTCCGCCATCCCGCAGCTGATCACGCTCAGCCGCCGGATCTGCCGCATCATCGACCGCAACATCATCTTCGCCTGGACCTACAACGGGCTGGCGGTGCTCGCCTCCGTGGCCGGCGTGCTGCACCCGATGGCGGCCACGGTGCTGATGCTGGGTTCCTCGTTGTTCATCGAGGCCCGCTCCAACAGTGCGCGGGTGTTCCCGCGGTAGGACGCGGGCATTCCCCGGGAGGCCGACGTTCTGACGGCGAGGGGACGGTTTCTCCACACGGTGGGTGGGGCAATGGCGCTGTTGTGCCGGGTGCGTGTGGTCGGAGATGCCCCGGGGGCGTCGGCAAGGGCGGAGGGACGGTTTCTCCACACACGGGGCCCGGGCGGGGTCGATTCGGCCGGGAGCGTGTGATCGGAGAACCCCGTGAGGTGCCGGCAAGCGCTGCCGACTCCCCGACAAGCGCCACTCGGCGCCTGCCCCGATCCCTGCGCGGGATAGTCGCGGAGGGCCGTCGGATCCGTGACTTGTCGTCCCCGCTCACTGCAGGAGAGGGGGTCTGAACGAAGTCGGGCACCGCCGTCGAGTTCGGGGGGAAGGTCGGAAGAACGCTCGCCTTTCGAAAGGCCGGAGTTCTCCATTCCGTTGAGTTCAACATCTCCCAGAAGTTATACTTGTAGGAAAAATGCAACTCAAGGAGGTAACTCGTGAATCCGGAAGCTCTACCGCCCGCCCCGGGCAAGTTCGCCGCCACCGTCAAGGTCGGTGAGAAGGGGCAGATCGTGATCCCCAAGGGGGCGAGGGACCTGTTCGATATCAAACCCGGCGACACGCTTCTGTTGCTGGCTGACGTCGAGCAGGGGATCGGCATTGTCCGGCAGGATCTGTTCGACCGCTTCGTCTCCGAGGCGATGCCCACCCCGCCGACGAAGGCCGATCCCCCGCAGGACGCCGGGGAGGGTGGTGACGGGCCGTGAACGTTGTCGTGTGTGAAAACGTGATGAGACGGTTCGGCGAGGTCACTGCGGTCGACGACGTCTCCCTCAGCATTTCGGAAGGGGAGATCTTCGGCCTCGTCGGACCCAACGGCGCGGGCAAGACCACCCTGCTCAACTGCATCGAGGGGCTCGACGAACCGACCTCCGGAAGCATCAGCGTGCTTGATCGCCACCCCGTGAAGGACGGTCATGAGCTGACCCGGCGGATCGGCGTGCAGCTGCAGAGCGCCTCTCTGCCTCCCCACATCACGGTTTCCGAGGCCATGCGTCTGTTCTCCGCGCTCTACGATGATCCTGTTCCCTGGGAGGACCTCCTGCGGACGCTGGGCATCGCGGACAGGAAAAACGCCCGGGTCGCCCGGCTCTCGGGAGGGGAACGGCAACGGGTCTTCATCGCCCTGGCCCTTCTGCATCAGCCTGAGCTGGTCTTCTTCGACGAGTTGACCACCGCGCTGGACCCTCAGGCCCGGAGGGCGATGTGGGATGTGGTGGAGACCATCCGGGAGCAGGGGACCACGGTCGTCCTGACCACCCACTACATGGAGGAGGCCGAGCGCCTGTGCGACCGTGTGGGCATCGTCGACCAGGGGAAGATGATCGCCCTCGACACCGTTCCCGCGCTCATCCGCGACCACGCCGGAGACTCGAGAGCGCGCCTGCATCTCGCGGAGAAACCACCGGAGGGCATTGACCTCGACCTCGGACTCATCGAGTCGGTGACGGTCTCGCGGGTGGATGGCGAACACCTCGTGGTGCAGGGATACGGCGGGTTTCTCCAAGACGTCCTGGCCGTACTGACCACACGCGGCCTCCGGCTGACCGATCTGCGTGCCACCTCCCCCGGGCTGGAGGATGTGTTCCTGAACCTGACGGGCCGGGAGATGCGGGTGAAGGGGGAATCATGACCACCTACGCGACACTGACCTCGACGCTGTTCCGCACCCGGTTGCGCGAGCCGGTGGGGCTGTTCTTCTCGTTCATCTTCGCCCCGTCCCTCGTGCTCATCCTGGGCCTGATCTTCGGCAACGAGCCGAACCCCAACTTCGGCGGGCTCGGCTACATCGACGCCACCCTCCCCGCGTTCGCTTCCGTGGTCGTCACCCTCACCGGCGTGCTCATCCTGCCGGTGAACCAACTGATCCTGCGGGAGAGCGGGGCGCTGCGCCGGCTCCGTCTCACCCCGCTCAGGCCGGCGGTCTTCCTCGCGGCTGATCTCACCGTGAACTTCGTCGTCGGGCTGATCGGCATCGCAGCGGCCCTGGCGGTGGGGATCCTGATCTTCGGCGTGACGCTGCAGGGCAGCACCATCGGAGTGCTGTTGGCGGCGGCCCTGGGCCTGGTCGCCTTCCTCTCCCTGGGGTACGCCCTCTCCGGGCTCTACCCGTCCTCTGGGGCGGCCACCGGTGTCGGAAACGTGCTGATGATCCTCCTGATGCTCACCTCCGGGGCCTTCGTTCCGCTCGCCGTGATGCCTGAAGGGGTGCGCACGGTCATGGAGTTCTCTCCCGTCCGGTACTTCGTGCGGCTCATCGAGGGTCTCTGGTTGGGAGGGGCCTGGTCGGAACTGCTGGTGCCCGCCGCAGTCCTCGTCGGAATGACGGTGGTGTTCGGGCTGCTCGGCACGCTGTTGTTCCGCTGGGACGACGTCTAGCAGGCGTCCCGTCGTCCTCCCTCCGAAAGTCGGGCGGTTCATCCACACGGCGTCGCCCGGTGGGATCGCGCTCGGCCGGGAGCGTGTGGTCGGAGGCGCCCCCAGCGTCGGCACGGGCGTCGAGGGGCGGTTTCTCCACACGCTCACGCCCGGTGGGCCCCTGTTCCGCCGGGATCGTGTGGAGAAACCGCCCACCCCGGAGCGTCGGCCAGCGCCGGCGACCCCACGGCGAGCGTCACGTGGCGCCTGCCCCGTCCGGTGGGATGCGGTTGAAATGACAGAGGGGGACCGTTCTCCACACACCCGGACGGGGCACCGACGCGGCCACAATCGAGTGTGTGGTCGGAGAGCCCCGGGACCCACTGTTTTCGTCTTCCTCCAACTTTTGGACCACAATGGAGGCCATGACTCGCCGTACGCTTTCCGACGCCCCGCTCCTCGACGCCGCAGCCGGCCGCACCCCGGACCGCACTCCCGTGTGGTTCATGCGCCAGGCCGGCCGCTCCCTGCCCGAGTACCGCAAGGTCCGCGAGGGCATCTCCATGCTGGATTCCTGCTTCATGCCGGAGCTGCTCGCCGAGATCACGATGCAGCCGGTGCGCCGCCACGACGTGGACGCCGCGATCCTGTTCTCCGACATCGTCGTCCCGCTCAAGGCCGCAGGCGTGGGGGTGGAGATCGTCCCCGGCCGCGGTCCCGTGATGGACCGGGCGATCCGGACCCGCGCGGACATCGATGCCCTGCCAATCCTGGACCACGAGGTCGACGAGGTGGCCGAGGGCATCCGCCTCATCCTCGGTGAGCTCACCGACCGCCAGGCCCTGATCGGTTTCGTGGGCGCGCCGTTCACCCTGGCCAGCTACCTCGTCGAGGGCGGCCCCAGCAAGAACCACCAGACCACCAAGGCGATGATGCACGCCGAGCCGGAGACCTGGCACGCGCTGATGGAGCGCCTGGTGCCCACCATCATCACCTTCCTGAGGACCCAGATCGACGCGGGCATCGACGCCATGCAGCTCTTCGACTCCTGGGCCGGCTTCCTCACCGAGGCCGACTACCGCGAGTTCGTCCTGCCGTACTCCATCCGGATTCTGCAGGAGATCAACGGCGTTGGTATCCCGCGCATCCACTTCGGTGTGGGCACCGGCGAGCTGCTCGGCGCCATGAGCGAGGCCGGATCCGAGGTCATGGGCGTGGACTGGCGCGTGCCGCTGGATCGCGCCGCCGAGCGCATTCACGCGGCCAGCGGGCCGAAGGTGCTGCAGGGCAACCTGGACCCGGCGATGCTGTTCGCCGGCCGCGACGCCGTCACCCGCGAGGTCGCCCGCATCAAGGCCGAGGCCGCCCGCGCGATCGATAACGGCGACGCCACCGGCCACATCTTCAACCTCGGCCACGGCGTGCTGCCGGACACCCCGGCCGAGGCCATCACCGAGGCCGTCGCGATCATCCACGGGGAGGACTAGATGAAGTACGCCATCATCGGGGCCGGGCTCGCCGGCCTGACCAGCGCCCACGAGATCCGCCGGGCGGATCCGGAGGCCACCATCCACGTCTTCGAGGCCGACGACCGCATCGGCGGCAAACTGTTCACCGTGCCGTTTTCCTCCGGGCCGACCGACATGGGCGCCGAGGCCTTCCTCGCCCGTCGGCAGGACGCGGTGGACTTCTTCACCGACCTCGGCCTGGGCGAGGACATCGTCGCCCCCTCCGGGATGAACTCCCTGGTCTACACCGGCGCGCAGGTCAGACCCCTGCCGCGCGGCGGCGTGATGGGCATCCCCTCGTCCCCGGAGCCGGTCGCCCATCTCGTCAGCGGGGAGACGGTCGCGCGTATCGACGCCGAGGGCTCCGCCGAGCCCATCGACTGGCGGGTCGGCGGCGACGCGAACGTCGGAACGCTGGTACGCGAGCGCTACGGCGACGAGGTGGTCGACCGGGTGGTCTCCGCGCTGCTGGGTGGGGTGTACTCCTGCACCGCCGACGACCTCGGCGTCCGGGCGACCATCCCGCAGTTGGCCGAGGCGCTCGACGCCCTGGCCGAGGAGGGCCGGAAGGTCACGCTCTCGGCGGCCGTCAGGCGCGTGGAGGACTCCCGCCCGCAGCCGGAGCCGGGGGCGGAGCGCCGGCCGGTCTTCGGGGCCTTCCGCGGCGGCTACGCCCAGCTCTACGAGACACTCGCCGAGCGGTCGGGGGCGGACATCCACCTGGACGCGTTCGTCTCCGGAATCACCCGCAACCTCAAGGGCTTCCACATCCAGGGCGGCACCGACCTCGCCTATGACAGGCTCATCCTGGCCACCCCGGCCCCGACCACCGCGGTGCTGCTCAGGGAGCTCGCCCCGGAGGCATCCACCGCCCTCAGGTCGGTCAAGCTGGCCTCCTCCGCGCTGGTGGGCATGAAGTTCGACTCCGCCGAGGGGCTACCCGACAACTCCGGGGTGCTCATCGCCGCCGACGAGCCGGACGTGCGCACCAAGGCCTTCACCTTCTCCTCGAAGAAGTGGCCCCACCTGGCCGAGCGCGGCGGTGCCCTGGTGCGCGCCAGCTTCGGCCGCTTCGGCGACGACGGCCTGAACTCGGTGGTCCGGGCCGAGGAGGACGACCTCGTCGACTGGGCGCTCGACGACCTGCAGGCCATCACCGGTTTCGACGGCCGCGCCGCCGGCCTGTCCGAGATCTACGTCCAGCGTTGGTTCGGTGGCCTGCCCCGTTACGACGAGACCCACCTGGGCACCGTCGCCACGGTGCGCAGGGCGCTCGCCGACGTCCCCGGCCTCGAGGTCACCGGCGCCTGGGCCTCTGGCGTGGGCGTGCCCGCCGTCATCGCCGACGCGCGGGCCGCGGCGCAGCGCGTGCTGGGCTGAGACACGGGGCCCGTGCCCTCCTGCGGCACCGGGGATGACGCCGGGTGTCCGGGGAGCCGAACCGCTACTGTCGGCGGTATCCGACTGCCGGCCCCGGGAAGAGACGGGAACGCGCCATGAAAACCGCCCTGCCCCGCTCCGCCCCGACGGGAAAACCGTTCTGGTGGTACCCGCTGTGGGCCTTCCCGCTCCCGGAGGTGCTGGCCGCCGGCGGGCTCTGGCTCGTCAGGCGTGACCACCTCGCCGAGCACCCGGTGGACCCCGCGGCGACGGTGCCGGCCGACCACTCCTCCTACCTGGGGATCTGGCTGGGGTGCGCCCTCATCGCGGTGATGCTCTCCGCGACCGCGGCGGTGTTCCCCGCGAACACCTACGCCCCGGAGATCATCCTGCTCGGCTACACCGTGTTCGCCTTCGCCGTCGGTGTGTACTTCCGGTACTGGGGCACCGGCGTGGAGATCGGGCTGGGACTGATCGCGTTGTCGGGACGGGCCACGCTCCTCGCCGGTCTCTCGCTGCTCGTGCGCCGGCTCCTGTTGCAGCTGCGCCTGGTCAGGCGGGGGAGACGCGCCGGCACCGCCCGGGACTGAGGGAGGCGACCGGCATGGCCGCGGCGGCCGTGTCGCCCACCCCGCTCGTCCGGGTCCGATTTATGCCGGTTCTGCCCACGTGCTAGAAGTTTCAGGCAGGCCCCGGGCCACGAATCCCCGGGCCCCGGACGAGGGAGCCGTACCCGGAGTCGCGACAAGACGGCCACGGAAGGACCATCCATGGCATGGACTGTTCTCATTCTCTCCGGCATGTTCGAGGCGGTGTGGGCCATCGCCCTCGACCGGTCCGCCGGCTTCACCCGCCTCGGCCCGTCCCTGGTGTTCGTGGCGGCGCTGGTGATCTCGATGGGCGGACTGGCCTGGGCGATGAGGACGCTGCCGCTGGGCACCGCCTACGCGGTGTGGGTCGGCGTCGGCGCGGCCATCACCATCCTCTACTCCTTCGCCACCGGCCAGGAGGCGGTCACCGCCTGGAAGATCCTGTTCCTGCTGATGATCATCGGTGGCATCATCGGGCTGAAGTCCGTGAGCTGACCGGTGCCCGCCCCGGCACTGCCGCAGTCCCCACCGGGCAGGTGCGGGACCACCTGGTCACCCCCGGGGACGGGAACTCCTCCCTGGGTGGCCACCTGCGGCAGGGGCCGTGAACTGCACCATATGGTTAACCCCGGTTCACCCCCTACAATGAAGAACCATGACTTCAGCTGATGTGACCTCCGCCCACACCTCCAAATCGGCGGAGTGGTTCGACCGTGCCCGCACCCTGATCCCCGGGGGCGTGAACTCGCCCGTCCGCGCCTTCGGTTCCGTGGGGGGCCAGGCGAGGTTCATCGAGTCGGCGCACGGGTCCACCCTGGTGGACGTCGACGGCAACGAGTACGTCGACCTGGTCAACTCCTGGGGTCCCATGCTCATGGGCAACGCCCACCCCGAGGTCGTCGAGGCCGTGCGGGAGGCCGCGCTCAAGGGCCTGTCCTTCGGCGCACCCTCGATGGGGGAGGTGGAGCTGGCCCAGATGATCGTGGACCGCACCTCCGTGGACGAGGTCCGCCTGGTCAACTCCGGCACCGAGGCCACCATGTCGGCCGTCCGCCTGGCCCGCGGCTTCACCGGCCGCGCCAAGGTCATCAAGTTCGAGGGCTGCTACCACGGGCATGTCGACGCCCTGCTGGCCTCCGCCGGTTCCGGCGTGGCGACGTTCGCGCTGCCCGACTCCCCGGGCGTGACCGGCGCGTCCGCCGCCGACACCATCGTCGTGCCCTACAACGACCTCGACGCCGTGAAGCAGGCGTTCGCCGAGCACCCGGGCGAGATCGCCTGCGTCATCGCCGAGGCCGCCGTCGGCAACATGGGCACCGTCGCCCCGCAGGAGGGCTTCAACGCCGCGCTCAAGGAGATCGCGCACGCCGACGGCGCGCTGCTCATCCTCGACGAGGTCATGACGGGCTTCCGCACCTCCTGGTCCGGCTGGTACGGCGTCGACGGCGTGGCCGCGGATATCACCACCTTCGGCAAGGTCGTCTCCGGTGGCCTGCCGGCCGCCGCCTTCGGCGGCCGCGCCGACATCATGAACCACCTCGCCCCGCAGGGCCCCGTCTACCAGGCGGGCACCCTGTCCGGTAACCCGGTCGCGGTGGCCGCGGGCATGGCGAGCCTGCGCATCGCCTCCGAGGACATCTACCCGGTGCTCCACGGGCACGCCGACCGGCTGGCCAACCTGATCTCCGAGGCGCTGACCCGCGAGGGCGTGGCCCACCACATCCAGCGCGCGGCCACCATGCTGTCGGTGCGGTTCGCCGAGGGGGAGGGCCACAACTTCGCCGAGATGAAGGCCGCCGACACCTTCCGTTTTCCGCCGTTCTTCCACGCCCTGCTCGACAACGGCGTCTACGCCCCGCCGAGCGTGTTCGAGACCTGGTTTGTCTCCGGCGCGCTTTCGGACGATGATTTCTCGAGGATCGAGGCCGCGCTCGCCCCGGCCGCCAGGGCCGCCGCAGCCGCCACCCCCGAGCAGTAGTCGTCGTCGAAGCTTCAGCCGGCAGAAAGCACTCATGAGCACCACGATCGTCCACCTCGTCCGCCACGGCGAGGTCCACAACCCCACCCGCATCCTCTACGGACGGATGCCGGGCTACCACCTGTCCTCCCGCGGCGTCAGCCAGGCCGCACGCACCGCGAAGTCCTTCGCGGGCCACGACGTGGCCTACCTGGGTGTGTCCCCGATGCAGCGCGCCCAGGAGACCGCCCGGCCCTTCGCGGAGGTCACCGGCCTCGAGGTGGAAACCGATGAACTGATCAACGAGGCCGAGAACCAGTTCGAGGGCCTGCGCACCAAGGGCTGGCGCTCCCAGCTGTGGAACCCGGTGCGCTGGCGGCTGATGGTCAATCCCATGCTGCCCAGCTGGGGCGAGGCCTACACCGACATCGCCGGGCGCATGATGGACGCCGTCGAGCGCGCCCGCCGGGTGGCCGAGGGCCACGAGGCCATCCTGGTCAGCCACCAGCTGCCGATCGTCATGGTCCAGCGCACCGCCCGGGGCCTGCCGCTGGCGCACGCCGGCCGCGAGTGCGACCTCGCCTCGGTGACCTCCCTGGTCTTCCGGGACGACCAGATCACCGACATCTTCTACACCACCCCGGCAAAGGAGATCTGATCCATGCCGAGCACCCTCCGCAGGACCGTCGGCGCGGTCGCCGCGACGCTGACGGCGCTGACCCTGACCGCCTGCGCCTCGGGCGAGAACGCCCAGAACGCGGTCGCCGTCGGCGGCACGTTCCAGTTCCACTCGCCCGGCGGGCAGACCGAAATCCTCTACGAGGAGGACCAGCGCGCCCCGCTCGGCGGCTTCTCCGGGCCCTCCCTGATGGAGGAGGGCGAGACGATCAGCCTCTCCGACTACGAGGGCGAGGTCGTCGTCCTCAACGCCTGGGGCCAGTGGTGCGCACCCTGCCGCGCCGAGGTCGATGACCTGCAGACCGTGCAGAACGAACTCGAGCCACTCGGCGGCACCGTCCTCGGCATCAACGTCCGCGACTACAACCAGACCATCGCCCAGGACTTCGTGACCGACAACGACGTGACCTACCCGTCGATCTACGACCCGCCGTTCCGCACCGCCGCGGGCCTCGGCGGCGTGCCGACCTCGGTCATCCCGACCACCATCGTCCTGGACAGGGAGCACCGGCCGGCCGCCGTGTTCCTGCGGGAGGTCACCGCCGAGGACGTCCTCGATGTGGCCCTGCCGCTGACGGAGGAGGCATGACCCTCGACGTCATGGCGCAGGCCTCCCTCGGCCAGCAGTTCGCCGACGCCGCGGCGACCGGCCCGCTGCTGATCGGCATCCTCGCCGCCGCGTTCGCCGGCCTGGTGTCCTTCGCCTCCCCGTGCGTGGTCCCGCTCGTGCCCGGCTACATGTCCTACCTGGCCGGCATCGTCGGTGGGGAGGTGAGGTACGACCCGCAGCACGGGCCCGTCGTGGCGAGGAAGCGCCAGTGGGCCGTGGCCGGCGCCGCCGCGTTGTTCATCCTCGGCTTCACCGTGATCTTCGTGCTGGCCACCGTCACCGTCTTCGGGGCGATCAGCATGCTGACGCTCAACTCCGACACCCTCATGCGCATCGGCGGAGTGATCACCATCATCATGGGCCTGGTGTTCATGGGCCTGGTCCCGGCCCTGCAGGCGGACACCCGCATGAGCCCGAAGAGATGGACCACCTGGTTGGGTGCCCCGCTGCTCGGGGGCGTGTTCGCCCTGGGCTGGACCCCCTGCCTGGGGCCGACCCTGGCGGCGATCATCTCCGTCTCCGCCGGCACCGAGGGCATGACCGCCGTGCGCGGCACCATCCTCATCGTCGGCTACTGCCTGGGTCTGGGACTGCCGTTCCTGCTCGTGGCCCTCGGCTCCGCCCGGGCGATGCGCACCGTCGGCTGGCTGCGGAAGCATTCGCGCAAGATCCAGATGATCGGTGGCGCACTGATGGTCGCCGTCGGCATCGCCCTGCTGAGCGGTGCCTGGGCGCACTTCATCAATTGGGTGCGCCAGTGGACCGTGGAGTACGGTGCAACCTTGATCTAGTACTTTCGGTGGATGCCGCCGGAAGTACCGTACAGTCCCCGCGGGCGTCGTGAAGCGGCCCGTGTGAGCAGGAACAGGAGTGGAACCCAAACACCATGCGCACAGTGTGGACGTACCTGAAGAAGGCCTGGCACTGGCTGACCAGCATGCGCACCGCGCTGGTCCTGCTGTTCCTGCTGGCGATCGCCGCCATCCCGGGCGCGCTGCTGCCGCAGCGCAGCCTCAACGAGAGCAACGTCAACGACTACATCGCCAACAACGGCACGATCGCCGAGATCTACGACCGGCTCCAGCTCTTCGACGTCTTCCAGTCCACCTGGTTCGCCGCGATCTTCGTGCTGCTGACGATCTCCCTGGTCGGCTGCATCCTGCCGCGTTCCTGGGACCACTACAAGGCGATGAAGACCCCGCCGACGCGCGCCCCGAAGCGGCTGGAGCGGCTGCCGCTGCACGCCTCGGGCACCGTCGACAAGCCGATGGCCGAGGTCACCGACCACGCCCGCCGACTGCTCAAGCGGTGGAAGGTCGCGGAGTACCGGCCGGACCAGGACCGGGCGGGGGCGTTCTCGATCAGCGCCGAGCGCGGCCACATCCGTGAACTGGCCAACCTGATCTTCCACCTCGCACTCGTCGGCATGCTCATCACCATCGCCGCCGGCCGGATGGTCTACTACGAGGGACAGGTCATCGTGGTCACCGAGTCCGGCAGCCAGAACGCCGTCGACATCGAGCAGAGCACCGAGTTCTGCAACACCTCGACCGCCAACTTCGACTCCTTCCGCGCCGGGCCGATGTTCGACGGCACCGGCCTGACCACCTTCTGCTTCGAGGCCCACGACTTCTCCGCGGACTACCTGCCCAACGGCCAGGCCGAGATGTTCACCTCGAACATCTCCTACGCGGTCGGCGAGGACATCCTCCAGCCCAAGGAGGAGTGGACCGACTACCAGCTGCAGGTCAACCACCCGCTGCGAATCGCCGGTGACCGCGTCTACCTGCAGGGCCACGGCTTCGCCCCGACCTTCACCGTCACCTGGCCCAACGGCGAGTCCCGCACCCAGACCATCCAGTTCCGCCCGGACGACCTGACCTACTTCCTGTCCTCCGGCGCGATGCGCTTCGACCCGCCGGCCGGCATGTACCCCGACCTCTACGAGCGGCGCCAGAACCAGATCGCCATCCAGGGCCTGTTCGCCCCGACGGCCGAGTGGTCCGGCGAGAACGGTGAGCTGCTGACCTCCCGGTTCCCCGCGATGCTCGACCCGGCCGTGGCCATCGACATCTACCGCGGCGACGCGGGCCTGGACACCGGCCGGGCCCAGTCCATCTTCAGTCTCGACTCCGCGCTGATCCACTCCGGGCAGCTGCAGAAGATCGAGCGCGTGAACCTGGAGCAGGGTGAGTCCGTGACCCTCGACGACGGCACCACCGTCACCTTCGAGGGCGCCAACGAGTTCGCGAACTACCAGATCTCGCGCGACCCGTTCCAGCCGTGGGTGCTGGCGTTCACCATCGTCATGCTCGTCGCCCTGGTGGGATCGGTGACGATCAAGCGCCGCCGCATCTGGGTGCGCCTCATCCCGTCCCCGGACGGCACGTCGACCCACGTGGAGCTCGGTGGCCTCGCGCGCACCGACCGCGCCGGCTGGGGTGGCGAGTTCGAGGACATCCACCGCGAGCTGTTCGGCCTGCCCGATCCGGACGACGTCGAGGAGGATGAGCTCATGTCCGTGGGCACAGGGCGGGAGTGAGGTTCCCTGCCGCCCGAGCCTGAACCCTTCGACGGGGCAGGCTGTCCACCTAAAGTTTGAGGCTTTGAGGTCGCGCGCTTGGACCTGCCTGCTCAGGTGGGGTAGCGTCACTGGAGTAGAACCCCGCCGCGTGCGGGGTCCCTGATGAATCCACCACGACTTCAAGTGAGGGTGTCCCCGCGCTCATGCCTGTCAATCAGACTCTCTCCAACTTCTCCGACACCGCCTTCCAGACGGCGTTCGTGATCTACCTGCTCGCCCTGGTGCTCTCGCTCGTCTACTACGGGAAGATGCAGGGTGTCATCGACGCCCGCCGGACCCGCGAGCGGGTGGGGGAGAAGGAGCTCGTCACTGTCGGCGCGGGCGCCGACGACCCCGACGGCCGCGGCGGCGGGGGCGGCACGGACGGTGCCGTGGAGGACGCAGAGGACGCGGAGGATACCGCGCTCACGGACGAGGAGTTCGCCGACAAGGAGGCCTCCGCGAACAAGTGGGGCGGGATGACCCAGTCGCTGGTGTGGCTGGGTGTGCTCGTCCACGTGGTCTCCGTCGTCCTGCGTGGCCTGGCCACGGAGCGGTTCCCTTTCGGCAACCTCTATGAGTACGTCCTCGTCATCACGGCTTTCACGATGGCCGCCACCACGGTGGTCATCCAGCGCAGGGAATGGCGCGTGGTCTGGCCGTGGCTGCTCACCCCGATCCTCGCGCTGCTGTTCTTCGGTGGCACTGAGCTCTACGCGGAGTCCGCCCCGGTCGTGCCCGCCCTGCAGTCCAACTGGCTGCCCATCCACGTCTCCACCGTCTCCTTCGGCGGCGCCATCGGCATCCTCTCCGGTATCGCCTCCCTGCTCTATCTGCTGCGCATCTGGCAGCCGAAGGGCAAGGAGCGTGGCTTCTTCGGTGCCGTGGCCAAGCCGCTGCCGAGTGCGAAGAAGCTCGACGGACTGGCGTACAAGTCCGCCATCGTCACCCTGCCGACCCTGGGCCTGGGCATCGTCCTCGGTGCTATCTGGGCGGAGGCCGCGTGGGGCCGGTACTGGGGCTGGGATCCGAAGGAGACCGTCTCCTTCATCACCTGGATCCTCTACGCCGCCTATCTCCACGCCCGCGCGACCGCCGGCTGGCGTGACCACAAGGCCGCGTGGATCAACATCCTGGCCCTGGCCACGATGATCTTCAACCTGTTCTTCATCAACATGGTCGTGAGCGGTCTGCACTCCTACGCGGGACTGAATTAAACCGCCCTGCGGGGTAGGGCAGAATGAGCCGGGTCATGCGAATCGCATGGCCCGGCTCTCCTGTTTCCCGTGATTTTCCCGGGCTCTGTCGACGGGGTGCATTATCCTGCATTGGGTGACGCGTCACGTAAGTTTGACCAGGGATAATGCATCCTGGTTCTGAAGGAAATACACCTCCCGCAGAATCTGGTCCCGAACCGGCCCCGGAAGGCACCCTCCCGGACCCCGGGCCGCCGCGCGCGAGGGGAATCACCCGTGGCGCGAGGCCAGCGGGAGCTCCCACGAGTCACCCGGCTGCAGCCGGTGGTGGATGCCCCGGACCGCGACGTTGAGGGGGTCGACGGCGTGGGCGTCGAGCCGCAGCCGCACGACGTCGTGGGTGATGCGGACGTCGACGGGCTGACGGCGGTAGTGCAGCTGGAAGGTCGCCTCCGGCAGCTCCCGGGGCAGGCGGGGGTCGAGCATGAGGATGCCCGCACGGGTCTTCACGCCGCTGTAGCAGCGCAGAATCATGTCGACCGTGCCCGCCATCGCGCCGAGGTGGATCCCCTCCTCGGTGGAGCTGCCCTGGGAGTCGGACAGATCCGCCCGCAGTGAACCCTCGAAGAACTCCCATGACTGCGTCGGGTCCAGATCCGCCACGACCCGGGCGTGGACGAGCTGGCTGAGCGTGGAGCCGTTGCTGGTGTGCCCGAGGTAGAACTCGATGGTGCGCTCGATGGTCTCCCGCGACACGTCGTAGCCCAGACGGGCGAACAGGATCCGTACCTCTTCGGTGGAGAACAGGTAGAAGAGCATGAGCAGGTCCGGCTGCTTCGACAGCTGGTAGTTGTTCGGGCTGTCGCCCTCGTTCGCGAGGATGAGGTCGAGTCGTCCGAGGTCGCCGTAGCGGCGCTCGTACTCCTCCCAGGGGAACTCCTTCAGGTCCTCGTAGCCGTCGAACTGACTGATGACACCATCGGCGTGGAAGGCCACCCGCAAACGTCGGCTGACATGCTCCCACCGCTCCAGCTCCTCGTCGGTGATGCACAGGCGGTCGCGCAGCACCGAGACGTCGTGGGGGTCGAGGAGGGTGAGCACCTCGGCGGCGCGCGTCAGCGTCCAGGAGGCGAGCACATTGGTGTAGGTGTTGTCGCGCAGGCCCTCGCCGGGGGCGTCGGGGTAGCCGTCGTGGAACTCGTCGGGACCCATGACGCCGCTGATGCTGAAACGGTCCTCCTCCGAGTCGTGCTCGGCGTTGCTGGCGAAGAGCCGGGCGACCTCGATGATGAGCTCGGCGCCGACGTCGGTGAGGAAGGCCAGGTCCTCGGTGGCCTGGAAATACTGCCAGACGCTGTAGGCGATGGCGAGACCGATGTGGTGCTGGTTCTGGGAGTTGTCCGGTATCCACTCCCCGCTGAGCGGGTTGAGCAGCATGGGCGCGGTCTCCTCGCGGCCGTCGCTGCCGCTGCGCCAGGGGAAGAGAGCGCCGCGCAGGCCGGCCTCGCGGGCCGCGGCGCGCGCCTCCCCGAGTCGGCGGTGACGGTAGAGCAGCAGCGCCCGGGTCAGCGCGGGCTGGCGCAGCGTGAGCATCGGGTAGACGAAGAGCTCGTCCCAGAAGTGCTGGCCGCGGTAGCCCTCGCCGTGGAGGCCACGGGCGGGCACGCCGGCGTCGAGATCCGGATTCGCGGAGGCGATGCACTGCAGCACATGGAAGGTGTGGAGGTTGAGGGCCAGTGAGTTCCGGCGGGTGGTCTCCAGGCCCACGTCGAACAGCTCCCACCAGCGGCTCCAACGCTGCACGTGCTCGGCGTAGAGCTCGCCGTAATCGGCCGCCCGCCGGATGCGCTTGCCGACGTCGAGCACCGGCGTCGACAGCGCACGGTCGCGGGAGCTGGCCGCGGCGGCGGTCTTCTCGATGGTCAGCGGACGTCCCGGCGTCACCTCGGTGTCGAAGGCGTGGCCGACGGCCCGTTCGGCATCGGAGGGGCGGCCCTCGACGGGTTCCGCCTCCGGGGCGGCCACCGAGGTCCGGGTGGCCAGGGCGATGGTGACCTCCGACTGCGTGGTCTCCGTCTCGAGCACGGCGGTGTGCCCGTCCGGGTGATGGACCACCGGCGGGCCCAGGTGCCGGCTGACGAGTTCGGCGTCCTCCTTGACGTTGTCATTGCCGACGTCGCCGTCGATCCGGGAGACCACCCGGACCGCGCCCTCCCAGTTCTCCGGCTCCACCGTCATCCGCAGGGCGGCCAGGTGCTGATCGGCCATGGACTGGAACTGCTCGGTACTGATCCGGGTGATCCGTCCCTGCCCGTCGCGTTGGCGGACCACCCGCCGGAGCACGCCCTTACGCAGGTCCAGCTCCTGCCGGAGGTCGAGCAGCTCGTCCTCCGCGGGGTGCAGGATCCGCCCGTCGATGGTCTCGACGCGCAGGAACGTCCAGTCCGGGGCCTTCACGAGGTGCTCGGTCTCCATCGACGTCCCGTCGACCTCCGAGGTCACACGGTTGAAGATGCCCGCCAGGTACGTGCCGGGATAGTGCACGTCGCCCGCCCGGGTGCCGGGGACGGCGCCGCGGGTGCCCCAGTAGCCGTTGGACAGGGTGCACAGCGCCTCCCGGGTGCCCTCGGAGTCCGGATCGAAGCCGTCGTAGGTCAGCAGCCAGGCGTGGGGGCGGGTGTTCTTGCCCACGTGCCAGCCGGTGTGGAGGTCCAGCTCGCCGACGTCGCTGAGCACGCGGTCGGCCCCGCCCTCCCACAGCTGTTCCCCGGCGTTCCCGCGGTCCACGCCCACCACCAGCCCGAAGCCACCGGCGTGCGCAGCCTGCACCCCGGAGCGGGCGTCCTCGAGGACGGCGCACTGCTCGGGGGCGACGCCGAGCCGGCGGGCCGTCTCGAGGAAGAGGTCGGGATCAGGCTTGCCGGGCAGGTCCAGCTCGTGGACATCATTGCCGTCGAGCCGGACCGTGAACAGGTCGGTGAGTCCCGCGTTGTCCAGGACCGGGCCGCTGTTACGGCTGGAGGTGGCGAGGGCGGTGGGCACACCGGCGTCCCGCAGCCGGTCCAGCAGACGCAGGGCGTCCGGAAAAACCTCGACGTCCTGGTTCCGGAGTGCCTCATCGAAGAAACCCTGCTTCCGTTTCGCCAGTCCGTGGACGGTGAACTCTCCCGGCGCGTCCTCCGGGCTTCCCTCGGGGACGGCGATGTCGCGGGCGGCGAGGAACGCCTGGATCCCGGCCTCCCGTGCCCGGCCGTCGACGTGGGCCCGGTAGTCCTCCTCCGGGTCGAAGGGCTCCTGATCGGGCGCGGCGGAGGCGATGACCTCATCGAAGAGGGACTTCCAGGCCGTGGCGTGGATGCGGGCGGTGTTGGTGACCACCCCGTCCATGTCGAAGATGACCGCCGAGAGGATCGGGCCGTGCTCGGTGGGAAGATGCGGGAGAGACACTGGTTACCTCCTTGCGGCCGGTGGTGTCCGGCGGATGGTCGGTTACGGGACGCGGCGGGGGAGGACTGCGATGATTCCCGGGTCCTCCACCTCGAACCCGCGCGCCATGGCCGACGTCAGGTGATGCACGTGCGATTGTGGCGTCGATGCTACAGAAAGTCCGGCCGTGGAGACGGCGCCGAAGGGCGGTGCAGTACCGATGCCCGCGGTTCGTCGAGCAGCGTTTCCCCTGGCCAACGTGGCGGGGGCGGTCACCGTCCGTGCCGGGCGTGGCTGGGGCAGGGCGTCGGCGCACGCGGGGAACCCGGAACGCCCGAGCCGTCGCTGACCGGCCCTGTGCGCCCCTCTGTGCACTCGGCCGTCCGGCAGGTGCCCCGGCGTCGGGAAAAAGGGTCTTCTGCGTTGTCCGGGATGCGGCTACGCTGGTCCTCCGGCCCTGTAGAATTCGGGGTGCGGACCGTCGAACAGGGGAGATAGTGATGTCGAGTCCACGGAATAAGGCGGGCAAGCCGGCCGGCGACGTCCCCGAGCTGCTGGAGCTCGGCGCGGAACTCGGCGCGCGGCGTCGGACCCTGGGGCGACTGCAGCAGGACGTCGCCACCGCGGCCGGGGTCTCCCGCTCCACGCTGCACACCATCGAACACGGTGGTGCGGGGGTGCGCTGGGAGAAGGTCGCTGCAGTGGCCAAAAGCCTGGGGCTGCGGATGAGTTTCGAGCCGCTCGATGCCACGGAGGGAGATGTGGGGGACGCTGCCGGGGAGTTCGACAACTGATGGGCTGGTTTCCCGTGGAAACCGCCGGTAAACGTGACCTGCGGGGAGGAAAACCGGCCGCGGATGTGTTGTGAAAGGGTGGACCGCACATTTCCGACCCTGAGAGAGCGTGGCTGAACCCATGACCCACCCCGACCTTCATCCCTTGTTCACCCCGGTCGACCTCGGCGAACTCCGTCTGGGCAACCGCGTGGCGATGGCCCCGCTGACCCGGCTCCGCGCCGGGGAGGACGGCACACCGAACGGGCTGATGAAGGAGTACTACGCCCAGCGCGCTTCCTTCGGACTGATCATCGCCGAGGGCACCTGGCCCGTGCAGGAGGGCAAGACCTGGATCGGTCAGCCCGGCATCGCGAACGACGTTCACATTGAGGCGTGGCGGGAGATCACCGACGCGGTGCACGAGCGTGGTGGGAAGATCATCATGCAGGTCATGCACGGCGGGCGCGTCTCCCACGACGAGATCACCGGCACCGGCCGCGTCGTCGCCCCCAGTGCGCTGGCCACCCCGACCCCGCAGTACCTGCCCAGCGGCAAGGCGGATGCCCCCGTGCCGCACGCCCTCACTCTCGAGGAGATCCCGGAGGTCATCGAGCAGTACGTCGTCGGCGCACGCAACGCCATGGCCGCGGGCATGGACGGGGTGCAGGTGCACGGCGCCAACGGTTACCTGATCCACCAGTTCCTGGCGCCGAGCTCGAACACCCGCACCGACGCCTACGGGGGCAGCCCGGAGAACCGGGCCCGGTTCGCCGTCGAGGTCGTCACCGCCGTGGCGGAGGCCATCGGGGCGGAGCACACCGGTCTGCGGCTGTCCCCGGCCCGCGACATCCAGGGCGTGGAGGAGCATGATCCCGACGACGCGCTGGATACCTACCGCGCCATCGCGGAAGGAGTGGCGGAGCTGGGGCTGGCGCACATCGAGATGGTCCACCCCGCACCGGAGGGTGAACTCGTCCAGGGTGTTCGGGCGGCCTCCGGCGCGCCGCTGATCGTCAACACCGGGTTCGACCGCTTCACCGACCGCGACGCCGCTCTCGAGGCGGTCGGGGAGGGCACGGCCGACGCCGTGGCGGTGGGCCGGCTGGCGCTGGCGAACCCGGACCTGGTGGAACGCTGGCGGGAGGGCACCGCGCTCAACGATCCGGACAAGACCACCTTCTACGGCGGTGGCGCGCGCGGCTACACGGATTACCCGGTGCTGCACCGCGCCTGAGGAACCGACGTCCGCCTGGGGGCGGCGGGGGGCGCGCCGGGACGTTCATACCCCCGGTCACCGCCCCCGGTGAGGGTGGGGGCGGAGGGGCCCGGAGTGTTGCGTAAATGCCTCAGTTGAAAACTACTTTCGCTACTGAGCTGCTCGTTCATGCGAACCCGTCACCAGAACACTGTCATTAAACTGGCAATAATCTGAGTTTTAGTTAAGGTACTCCTTTGCTTCTGCTGGTTGCTGGGCATTGATTCTTAACTTACATTCAGGTCCATGCCCAACTTCAAGCGTTCACTTCTGTCCCTGACCATCGCCGCTGGCCTGGCCGTTTCCGGCACCGGCGTCGCCACCGCCCAGTCCTCCAACCTCTTCGCCGGCTCCTCCTCCAGCAGCACCGCCGACAAGCCGGGCAACAACGACGATTTCCAGGGGCGCTGGCCCGCCCACACCATCAAGGGCCAGTACGAGGCCGCCTACGCCAAGGCCCTGAAGAAGCAGGGTCTCAAGCAGGATGAGGAGCTCAACGCCTTCGCCGAGGACGTCGCCGACCGCCTCGCCTCCGGTGAGCTCGAGTACGACAACGGCTACGGCTACACCCTGACCTGGGTCGAGTCCGAGGACGGCCGGTACGCCGCCGAGATCACCCGTCTGACCAACGCTGAGGCGCTCGCGTACCTCCCGCGCATGGATGAGCTGCTCGAGGATCTGCTGGTGGACAAGGATCCGTCCGACGACCGTCTCGGCTACGCCGTTTCCAGCGACAACGGCCATGTCTACCTGGTCGTCTCCGGGCCGATCTCCCTGTCCCGCTAAACCCCGCCCGACCTTCCCCGACCCCCGTCCCGCCCGGGACGGGGGTCTCCGTCTGTCCGGGACACCGGAAGGACGCCCGCTAAGGTTGTGCCCATGCGCATCCTGGTCACCGGCGGCGCCGGGTTCATCGGCTCCAATTTCGTCCACCGCACCCTCGCCCGGCGTCCGGAGACGCGGATCACGGTGCTCGACAAGATGACGTATGCCGCCAACCCGGACAACCTCGCCGGCCTCGGTGGTTTCGACGTCGAGCTGGTCGAGGGCGACATCTGCGACACCGCGCTCGTCGACCGGCTTGTCCGGGAGACGGATCTGGTCGTGCACTTCGCCGCCGAGAGTCACAACGACAAATCCCTGCGCGATCCCATGAGTTTCGTGCGCAGCAACGTCGAGGGCACCGTGGCGCTGCTCGACGCCGCCGTGGCCCACGACGTGCGCCTCCACCACATCTCCACCGACGAGGTCTTCGGCGACCTGGCCCTCGACGACCCGGCGAAGTTCACGCCCGAGACCCCCTACGCGCCGTCGAGTCCGTACTCGGCGTCCAAGGCCGCCAGCGACCACTTCGTCCGGGCCTACGTGCGCTCCAAGGGGTTGCGGGCGACCATCTCCAACTGCTCCAACAACTACGGCCCCCGTCAGCACCCGGAGAAGTTCATCCCCCGCCAGATCATCAACCTGCTGCACGGTCAGGCCCCGCGGGTCTACGGCACCGGCGAGAACGTGCGTGACTGGATCCACGTCGACGACCACAATGACGCCGTCTGGGCCGTCATCGAACGCGGGGAGATCGGGGCGACCTATCTCATCGGCGCGGACGGGGAACGCAGCAACCTGCAGGTGGTCGGCGATCTCAACGAGATCTTCGGCCGCGGGCGCGGGGACTTCGTCCACGTCACCGACCGGCCGGGCCACGACCGCCGCTACGCCATCGACGCGGCGTCGATACGCTCGCTGGGCTGGGAGCCCCGGCACGCGGACTTCGCCGCGGGGCTGCGCGCGACCGTCGACTGGTACCGGGAGCATCCGCGGTGGTGGGAGCGTGCCCGTGAGGCCGCCGAGGAGATCTACCGCGCCAGCGAGCGCGAGCTGTAGTTCCCGGTCTCCGCGCGGGCGGTCTCGCTGCCGGCCCGCCACAGGCCGTGCTCGAAGTGCGTGAGCGTCTCGCCGAAACCCTGCTCCGGTTCCGTGCTGAGCTGCTCATGGGCGGCGGCGATGAGTTCCCGCGCCTCGGCGGGGGAGGCGTCACGGACGAGGAAGTCGTCGGCGGTGACCACCCCGGCGTCGGCGAGCTTGGCGGCCGTCTCCACCGCGGACGCTCTTGCGCCGCTGCGCGGTCTTCGTCCCGCCCATGATCTCCCGGACAGGCTCCTCACCGAGTGCGACCAGGGCGGCGAGGTCGTTGACCACGTCCTCATGGCGGCCCCGGAACATCCGCACCCGGCCGAGCACCCCGCGGCCGTCGGAGCCGGAGTCGGAGACCGCGCGCATGGAGAACACGGCGTCGAGAAGCGCGGTGACGATCTCACCCGGCCAGCCGCCGCGCCAGCTGCCGAAGTTCTCCGGCGGGACGGCGCGGGCGGCCGCGGCCACGGCGGAGATCTCGGCGGGGTCCGCGGTGCGGATGGGCCCGGCCATGGTCGCCTCCGGGGGCTTTGCCGGGTCCGGAGTGATTGTAAGCGAGATCCGCCGTCCCGGGCCGCCGTACGGGGCAGCGACCGCTAAGCTCGGGGACATGCTGCACGAACTCGACGAACTGCCGGGCGTCTTCCGGTCCGAACCGACCATCCACCCCGATGAGCGGGGCACCTTCCACGAGTGGTTCAAGGCCTCCGAGTTCGAGGCCGCCACCGGGCACCCCTTCGACCTGCAGCAGGCGAACATGTCCACCTCACGGGCAGGGGTGCTGCGCGGCCTGCACTTCGCGGACGTGCCGCCCGGCCAGGCGAAGTTCGTGGCCTGTGTCGCGGGGCGCATCCTCGACGTCGTCGTGGACGTGCGCGTCGGCTCGGAGACCTTCGGCCGCCACGTGGCCCTGGAGCTCAGCGCCGACAACCGCCACGGCGTCTACCTCCCCGTCGGCTTCGCCCACGCCTTCCTCGCCCTCGAGGACTCGACCGTGGCGTACCTGACCACCTCCGAATACGCCCCCGGCGTCGAGCACGGCGTCTCGCCGTTCTCCGCGGGCATCGACTGGCCGGAGATGGATTTCCTGCTCTCGGACAAGGACCGCGACGCCATGACGCTCGACGACGCCCGCGCGGCCGGCGTGCTGCCCGACGTCGACGAGTGCCGGGCCCACGAGAACGAGCTGCGGGACGGCTGGGTGCTGGCCAACGAGCAGGCGGGGCAGTGGTGAAGGGCATCATCCTCGCCGGCGGCACCGGCTCCCGCCTGCGCCCCATCACCCTGGGGGTGTCCAAGCAGCTGGTGCCCGTCTACGACAAACCGATGATCTACTACCCGCTGACCACCCTCATGCTGGCCGGCATCACGGACATCCTGATCATCACCACGGGTGAGGACCGGGCCCAGTTCGAGCGCCTGCTGGGCGACGGCTCGCAGTTCGGCATCCGGCTCAGCTTCGCCACCCAGGACACCCCGCGCGGCCTGGCCGAGGCCTTCCTCATCGGCGCGGAACACATCGGCACCGACTCCGTGGCGCTGGTGCTCGGCGACAACATCTTCTACGGCGCGGGCCTGGGCACCCGGCTGCGGCGCTTCACCGAGCCCGCGGGCGGGGCGATCTTCGCCTACTGGGTGGCGCACCCGCAGTCCTACGGGGTCGTCGAGTTCGACGCGGGGGGCACGGCCCTGTCCCTGGAGGAGAAGCCCGAGGCACCGAAGTCCAGTTTCGCGGTGCCCGGCCTGTACTTCTACGACAACGACGTCATCGACATCGCCCACGGACTGCGCCCCTCCGACCGGGGCGAACTCGAGATCACCGACATCAACAACGAGTACCTGCGCCGCGGGAAGCTGAAGGTGGAGGTTCTGCCGCGCGGCACGGCGTGGTTGGACACCGGCACCTTCGACACGCTCATGGCCGCGGGCGACTTCGTGCGCACCATCGAGCAGCGCCAGGGTCTGAAGATCGGGGCGCCGGAGGAGGTGGCGTGGCGGATGGGCTACATCGACGACGCACAGCTCGGCGAGCTCGCCCGGGAGCTGCGCAACTCCGGCTACGGGGACTATCTGCTGGGCATCCTCGGCCGCGAGCGGGAGATGCGCGGGTAGGAGGTCACTGGCGCGGGTCGTGGTCGGAGCCGGCCTCCGGCTCGCCCTCAGGCTCCTCGGCGGAGGCGGCACCACGGCCGTTGCGTTCGGAGGGGTTGCCCGGCGCGGCCGGTGGCTCGGGGGATTCGTGCCGCTTCTGGGCCCGCCGCATCCGTTCCGCCTCCTCCCGGGCGCGGCGTTCCTTGAACCGGTTCTTCTCGATGGTCCACAGGAACTCCTCGTCGTCATCCGGTCCCTTGATGGCGCGGGGCTGTTGCTGCTGGGCCGGTTCGACCCGGTTGCGCTTCCACGTGCCCGGTCCGAAGGCCTTCCACACCAGCACGACGGCGACGATGATGAGCAGAATGAGCAGCAGACGTCCCATGAGATCCTCCTTCTGACCCCCACTTTACGGTGCTTGGCAAATGGCCAAAACGGTTGAGTAGGCTCAGGGGCGTGACTGCACCTGAACCCACGGCCCCGAACAACCAGAATGAACCTCCCCAGCTGGATCCCGAGCTCCGGAAGAGGGCGAATGCCGCCCTGCTCAAGTACGGCGGAGCACGGATCCTGCTGTTCATCGTGCTCACGGTGGTCATCCAGGGCGTCGCCACGCTCATCGGCGCCCCCGTGCCCCTGGTGATGTCCGCGCTGCTCGCGCTGCTCGTGGCGTTCCCGCTGTCGATGCTGGTGTTCAAGAAGCTGCGCCTCGAGGCCACCCGGTCCGTCGGTGCGTGGTCCGCTCAGCGCCGGGCGCGCAAGGACTGGGTCAAGCAGGAGCTGGCGGGACGCTGACCCGGACGGCTCGGGGACGGCTCGGCGGGGCCGACCGCTTGCGCCGCCGTGAGCCGCGATCAAATCCACGCGGGGAGTGGCTGAGCGGGCCCCTGGGCGGGACTTGGAGGGGTGGGTGCGTGGAATTGACCGCAGGGGCTGCCCCACCCGATTCGGAAGCCCGGGAGGCTGGGCGCCGCAGCTCCTCGGTGGGGTTGCCCGGTACCGGAACGCCGGCCAGTTCGTGGATCCGCCAGGAAGTGGCCGCCGGTCCCTACCGCCCGAACAGCAGCGCGATGACCAGCATCGCCGGCAGGGACGCGAACGTCGTGAGGAACACCGAGTCCCGGGCGACGGTCATGCCGCGCTCGTAGGTCGCCGCGTAGTTGTAGACGTTCTGCGCGGTCGGCAGCGCCGCCAGAATCACCGCGACATAGAGCATGTCGCCGTCGAGACCGAGTGCCAGGCCGAGGAGCCAGGCGATCAGCGGCATGCCCACGACCTTGAGCAGCGTCGCCGTGATCGCCCCGGGCCGGTCCTCGGCCGAGGACAGCGCGCCGCCGGAGACCAGGGAGGCACCGAAGCTCATCAGGATCATGGGGATGGACGCCCCGCCGAGAATCTCGATCGGCGCCATGACCGGCTCCGGGATCGTGATGTCGGCCAGCGAGACCGCCAGGCCCGCGAAGGACGCCAGCACCACCGGGCTCAGCAGCGCGTTCTTCACCGCCTCGGCGACCTTCGCGCCCGTCGAGCGGCCACCGGCACCGGCGGTGTTGTCGGTGCCGATAGCCGCGAGAATCATCGGGGTGAACACGACCATCTGCAGCACCAGCACCGGCACGACGTGGGTGGCGTCGCCGATGACGTAGATGCTCACCGGCAGGCCGATGTTCACGGAGTTGAAGTAGCTTGACGACGCCGCGCCCATCGCCGTCGTCGCCACGTCCTGCCGGAAGGCGAACGCCGAGATGACGCAGTAGACGGCCGCCGTCGCGGCCGTCGCCAGGAAGATGACCAGGACCACCGGGGAGAGGAAGTGCCCCGGATCGGACTCCGCCACCGAGGAGAACAGCAGTGCCGGGGTAGCGGCGAAGAAGGCCACCCGGTTGAACATCAGACGTTCCGAACCGCCGCCGATCACCCCGCGCCGGGCCAGGAGATAACCGACCGCGATTACCGCCAAGATAATGGCGAAGCCGGTGACGACCCCACTCATGCCAGGGCCTGCCCGCCCCAGAACAGGGTCACGGCGGTGATCACGGCCCACAGCAGCATGGCGCGCCCCGTCGAGCCGAGCACCGGGATCAGGTCCCGGCCGGTCGCACCGCGGGTGACGGTGAGGACGCCCGAGATCGCCAACGGCAGGGCCACCACGGCCAGGACGGTCGGCAGGAACACGGCCGCCAGCAGCAGGGAAACCACGAACGGGACCGACACCAGGCCCACGTAGAGGCGACGGGTCCAGGCGTCGCCGAGACGCACCGCCAGCGTGATCTTGCCGGTGGCGGAGTCGGTGGGGATGTCGCGCAGGTTGTTGACCAGATTCACCCCGGCCGACATCGAACCGATCGCCACGGCCCCGCCCAGGCCGACCCAGCTGACGGCCTCCGCCTGGGTGAACTCCGTGCCGAGCACGGCGACGAGCCCGAAGAAGACGAACACGGCGACCTCGCCCAGGCCCCGGTAACCGTAGGGGTTCTTCCCGCCGGTGTAGAACCAGGCGCCGGCGATGCACACCGCGCCGACGAGGATGAACCACCAGGCACTGGCCAGGGCCAGGGCGATGCCCGCGACCCCCGCGACGCCGAAGGAAGTGAACGCCGCCGCCTTCACGTGGGCGGGGGCGGCCAGCCCACCGCCGGTCAGGCGCGTCGGGCCGGTACGGTCCTCGTCGGTGCCGCGCACTCCGTCGGAGTAGTCGTTGGCGTAGTTCACGCCGATGATCAGCGCCCACGCCACCACCAGGGCGAGCAGGGCCCGCCACCAGGAGAAGCCACCGGCGAGTGCGGCGGCTCCGGAGCCGACGATGACCGGCGAGAAGGCGTTGGCCCAGGTGTGCGGACGGGCACCCTCCAGCCAGTCGCGGGCGGTGGCGGGGTGGGAACGGTCAATGGCCATGGACACATTGTGCTCCATCACGGGACCCGACGGGCACGGAGGGGGTACGGGCTTCCCGGCGAGCCGGAGGGAACCGGGTACCGGCCACCGGGCCCGTCGCGGGGGCATCGCCCTTGAAAACCCCGGATCCGGGGGCCACACTGGAGTGTGACCGGCGCCACCCGTGGTCCGGTCCGGCCGACCGCCAACCGGAAGGGATGCCTCATGGCCCACGTCGTTGTCCTGGCCACCGGCGGGACGATCGCCTCCACCGCGGACGCCTCGGGCGGGTCCGTCGCCACCCGGACCATCGATTCCCTGCTCGGCGGGGGCCGGACCGGGGACGCCACGGACGCCACGGACGTCACGGTGGAGGGAAGGGACGTCCTCCACACCAACTCCTTTCTCCTGACCCACCGGGATCTGCGCGCCATCGCCGAGGCCGTCGTCGAGGAAAATGCCCGCGGCGACGTCGACGGGATCGTCGTCACGCACGG
This sequence comes from Corynebacterium halotolerans YIM 70093 = DSM 44683, assembly GCF_000341345.1. Lineage (NCBI taxonomy): Bacteria > Bacillati > Actinomycetota > Actinomycetes > Mycobacteriales > Corynebacteriaceae > Corynebacterium > Corynebacterium halotolerans. Next base: position 476,572 of record NC_020302.1, read on the forward strand.
CACCGACACCCTCGAGGAGACGGCCTTCCTCGTCGATCTCCTCCACCACGGGGACAAACCCGTGGTCTTCACCGGCGCGCAGCGGGCCGCCGACGACCCGGCCCCGGACGGCCCGGGAAACCTGCGGCAGGCGATCGCGGCGGCGGCCTCGCCCGACACACGGGGACTCGGGGTGCTGGTCGGCTTCGCCGGATACCTGTACCCCGCCCGTGGAACGCGTAAGGCCCACACCATCAACAGCGCCGCCTTCCGGCACACCGACGGGGGCGCCATCGGGAGCACCACCGGCGACCGGGTCAACATCTGGGCGGCACCGCGGCGGGGGCCGAGGCAGCCGCCGGTGACCATCCGCTTCGACACCACCCGGGTCGACGTCGTCGTCTCCCACCCGGGTGCGGACGCCGCGCTCGCGGAGGCGGCGGTCGACGCGGGCGCGGTCGGGGTGATTCTCGCCGGGACGGGCACCGGCAACGCCAACCGGGCCCTGCTGGAGTGGGCCCGCCGGGCGGTGGCGCAGGGAGTGTCGGTCGGCCTGTCCACCCGGGTCGCCGAAGGTCCCGTCACCCCGGTCTACGGCAACGGCGGCGGCCACGACCTGGTGGCCGCCGGGGTCGTGCCGTACGGCTCCCTGCCGCTTCCGCAGGCGCGGATCCTCGCCTCCTACCTGCTCTCCACCGACCGTTTCCCCACGGACGAACTGGTCCTGCCCTATATCTGATCCACTGAGAGGAAAAGATTCTCATGTCCAAGGACATCACGATCGCATTCGGAATCGACGTCGACGCGGTCGGCGGCTGGCTGGGCTCCTACGGCGGTGAAGACTCTCCCGGGGACATCTCCCGCGGCGTGTTCGCCGGGGAGGTCGGCGTTCCCCGCCTGAAGAACCTGCTGCAGAAGTATGACCTGCCGGCGACCTTCTTCTGGCCGGGGCACTCGATCGAGACCTTCCCCCGGCAGTTCGATGAGACCGTCGAGGCCGGCTTCGAGATCGGCATCCACGGCTACAGCCATGAGAACCCGCTGGCGATGACCCGGGAGCAGGAGACTGAGATCCTCGACTACTGCATCGGCCTGATCGAGCGGCGCACCGGTGGCCGCCCGACCGGCTACGTGGCCCCGTGGTGGGAGTTCTCCCACATCACCAACGAGCTGCTGCTCGACCGCGGCATCACCTACGACCACTCCCTGATGCACCGCGACTTCGAGCCCTACTACGTCCGGGTGGGCGACAGCTGGACGAAGATCGACTACGACAAGCCCGCCTCCGAGTGGATGAAGCCGCTGGAGCGCGGCGAGGAGACCGATCTGGTCGAGATCCCCGCCAACTGGTACCTCGACGATCTGCCGCCGATGATGTTCATCAAGTCCAGTCCCAACAGCCACGGCTTCGTCAACCCGCGGGACATCGAGGAGATGTGGCGCGACCAGTTCGACTGGGTGTACCGGGAGTACGGGCAGGCGGTCTTCCCGATCACCATCCACCCGGACGTCTCCGGCCGTCCGCAGGTGCTGCTCATGCTCGAGCGCCTCATCGAGCACTTCCGGTCCCATGAGGGGGTGCGCTTCGAGACCTTCGACACCATCGCGGCAGAGTTCAAGCAGCGCAACCCCCGGGGCGGGGCGTAGCCCGGTGTGCGGGGCGTGCGCGGGCATGACCTTGGACTGGGCCGGCCCACTGGTCTCCGGCCCACTCCGTCGCCGGGACGTCGCCGACCATCTCACGCGCCTGTGCCGCAATCTCACCGTCCGGCCGGTGGCCAGGGGGTGGACCATCGCCCGGAGGACCGGGGCCGTGGCCGTCGCCCTGGCTCTCGACGACCTGCTCGGGCACGTCGCGGGCCACAGCCGGTTCAACGACTGGGATGAGCTCGAGGAAATGTTGGCCGAGGTCGAGTCTCCCCGGCGGGCGGGAACTCCGGAGGCCGGGGACTGGCCCGCCGGCCCCGCCGCCGGTGCCGCCCGGCCCGTGCTGGAATCGGTCGTCCATCTACCGGGCCATGTGAAACTGGCGGCCTTCGGCCTCGGTGCGCGCGTCTGTGGCCCCGAACGGGTGACGGCCACCTTCAGCGGGCACCGGTTGGTGGCCCAGCACGGCGTCATCCTGCGCGGGGACAGTTGATTCGACCGATCCGACGTTACAGTGGTCCCTGTTGACCAACAGGAAGGTGTTCACCTCACATGTGGATCGGGTATGTGGCCGGGCAGGCGGTCAGTTTCTTCTTCACCCTGTTCCGGATGCTGCCGTTGGCGTTCAACAACCGGTTCTCCCGCACCCGCATCCCCACCGAGGGGGACGTGGTCATCTCGTTGACCTCCCACGGCGACCGGCTCAGCCGGGTGCACTTCACGCTGGAGTCGATCGCCCGCGGCCACGTCAAGGCCCCGGTCATTCTGTGGCTGGACAAGCCGGACTACGAGCGGGAGTGGCCGGCCTCGCTGCGGCGGCTGGTCTCCCGTGGCCTGCAGGTGCGCTGCTCCGACGGCGACTACGGGCCGCACACCAAGTACTGGGGGCAGTTCCGCGAGTTCACGGGCACGGGCAAGCGGGTGGCCACCGTCGACGACGACATGATCTACCCCGAATGGTTCCTCCAGCGGCTACTGTTCGTCGGCGACCTGCGTGACGACGCCGTGATCGCCTACCGCGCCCACCGCATCGAACTGCGCGACGGACGGATCCTGCCCTACATCAAGTGGAGCGCCGCGGACACCTGCACCGCCTCCTACCTCCACTTCGCCACCGGGGTCTCCGGGGTGTTGTACCCCTCGAGCTTCATCGACCACGTCGTCTCCCAGGGAGACGGGTTCATGGAGCTCTCGCCGCGTGCCGACGACGTGTGGCTGCACGTGTGCGCCCTGCGCTCCGGGCATCCCGTGCGCCAGGTCTACGCCAGCCCCCGCCACTTCGCGGTCGTGCCCACCACACAGGGCGGGGCGCTGGTCATCGGCAACACACTCATGGGCGGCAACGACGAACAGATCCGCCGGGTCTACACGGAGGACGACATCGCCAAGCTGCGGGAGGCCAGCCAGCGGGAGGACTGAGTCCTGTCTGCGTCCTATCTGCCCTGACCGGCGGCGGCGACGCCGGCCTCGCCGCGGAGCACAACTTCTGCCTGGCCTGTCCGCCGGAAAGCGACGTCCCAGTCCAGCTTGAGCCGCTCAAGGGACCGGTCGCCACCGGGGGAGGGGTCGAAGCTGCTGGCCGGATCCTCGTAGTGGCCCCACCACTTCCGGCCGTGGCCGGTGGGGCGGTGCGCAATGCCGAGCCGACCGCACAGGACGTAGGCGGCGCAGTCGTGGGCCCAGGGGTGTTTGCCGCCGATCCGGTGGATGTGGTCCGGGGAGGTCCAGCGCCAGACCGGCCGCGACAACGCGTAGATCAGGGTGTCGCAGATCGTCGTCATCGCCCGGTCTCCGAGGCTGCGCTGCAGGGGCAGGGTGTACCAGGCCTCGTCGAGCGTCATCCCCGGCGAGACCGGAGTGATGAACGGCCGGCGGTTGTGGGCGCTCACGAGGAGATCCTCCAGTGGTGCGTCGTCGTCGACGAGGTCGGCGACCAGGCCGATCCGCCAGAGGTTTCCGAGCAGTTCGGGGTGCTCGAGCGGCAGCTCGGCGGTCAGGCGACGGTAGTGCTCCGTGGATTCCCGGGTGACCGAGGTGACCTGGCGGCGTCGGGCCGCCAGCTCCCCGGCGAGCGCTGCCTCGTACTCTGTGACGGTTTCCCCGAGATCGGTGGTGACGTCGGCCCGGAGGTAGACGTTGCGGAGGGCGGCGACGGGCATGCGGCCGCCGATCTCCGGCAGCGGAAGCCGGAGGGGGACGGCGTCCTCCGTGAGCCGGAAGCCGCGGGCCAGCCAGCCCTCCCCGGTGTCGGCGTTGACGGTGCACGCGACCTGCCGCATCTCCGACAGGCTCGCGGCCTCCGGCACGCCGTGGTGGGTGATGTGGTGCTCGGCGATCGCCAGCGCGTGGTCGACCGGGAAGGTGACCAGGTGCACCACGACCTCGGTGTAGAACCACTCGAGACGCCTGCGCTCGGACTGGTCGCGGGCGGCCAGCAGACGAGGGGCGGGCAAGTCGAAAACGGATGTGGACATGAGGAATCCTCCTGGGATCTCAGACAGGGGTGGGTGACGAGGGGCCTCCCTATCTGGTGTCAGGAGGTGTGCCGGCGCGCCGGCGACTCCAACGGTAACACCTCTAGACCAAGCTGTCTAGAAGTGGTTGGTGTGCGGCAATGTTGAACATTCAGCATGACTGGACGCCTGAGCGGTGTGGCGTGTGCCCGGTGTTCCGGTTGCCTGCCTGCCCGGCACGCTCGGGGACAATGGGGAGCGGACGCCACCATCCGGAAGGAGCTCACATGCACACCAGAACGCTCGGAAATCTGGAGGTTTCCGCCCTCGGTCTGGGCACCACGGGCATGACCGCGGCCGCCGCGCCGGGCGCGCCCGACCGCGCGGAGATGATCGCCGTGCTGCGCGCGGCGGTCGACGAGGGCGTGACCTTCTTCGACACCGCCGAGGTCCTCGGCCCCTACACCACCGAGGCCCTGGTCGGGGAGGCGCTTGAGCCGGTGGGCGACCGGGTGCAGATCGCCACGAAATTCGGCTGGAACATCGTCGACGGTGGCAGCGACGGCCTCAACTCCCGACCCGGGCACATCCGGAAGGTCGCCGACGAGTCCCTGCGCCGCCTGCGCACGGACCAGATCGACCTGTTCTATCAGCACCGCGTCGACCCGGACGTGCCCATCGAGGACGTCGCCGGTACCGTCGGCGAACTCGTCGCCGAGGGCAAGGTGGCCGGTTTCGGGCTCTCCGAGGCCTCTGCCGCGACCATCCGCCGCGCGCACGCGGAATTCCCGGTCACGGCTGTGCAGAGCGAGTACTCCCTGTGGACCCGCGACCCCGAGTCCGAGGTGCTGCCCACCTGCGCGGAACTGGGCATCGGCTTCGTCGCCTTCAGCCCGCTCGGCAAGGGCTTCTTCGCCGGCTCCCGCACACGGGCGGACCCCGGTGCCTCCAGCCCGCGCCTGCACCCCGGCAACCTCGAGGCCAACCGGGCGCTCTACGACGCCGTCGTCGACCTCGCCCGCGATCACGGCGCCGCCCCGGGACAGATTGCCCTGGCGTGGTTGCTGGCCAAACGGCCCTGGATCGTCCCGATCCCCGGCACCCGGCGCCTGGAGCGTGTGCGTGAGAACGCGGCGTCGACAAGTGTGGGGCTGAGCGCGGACGAGCTGGCCCACCTCGACCGGCTGCTCGACGAGGTCGGGGTGGCGGGGGAACGCTACACGGACAGGCACCTGGGTTTCATCGACCGGTAGCGGGGTGATGTGCCGGGCCCTGTTCCGGTGCTGATGGTGATCGTCGGGCGGTCGGGGCGTTCTTGTCGACGAAGCCCTCGCGCCGTTCGACGTTCCTTGCGGGGCAAGGGCGCGAAGGGCGGGACGCTGCCCGCCGTGTCGTCGACGGGCCGGCTGAATCCGCGCTGCGGTCCGTGCGCCCGGGCCGTCCGGTAACGGTCACGTCAGGTCGGCTCCATGGATCATTGATTTTCAATATCAAGTAATTTCCCGGGCACCGGTCTACGATGTGCCCATGAGAAGAACCACCCGTGTCCTGTCCACGGTCATGGTGGCGGCGGCCCTCGCAGTGGCCCCGGCCCAGGCCTCGGCGTCGTCACTGCCCGCCTTCGACTTCGGGTACCGGGTGGGCCCGGAGAACGCCCGCCAGGTCGCCGGGTGCGCGTTGTGGTTCACGTCGTCGAATGAGGAGTTCGCCAGTCCCACGATGTGGGCCACCGGGACGATCCTCTGGCAGTTGTGTACCGAACTCCATGACGCGGGTCTGCTGTTCACGGTGGACGGGCAGCAGTTGTCGTCCGCGCCGCAGGACCGGCCGTTCCCGGTGCAGACCTACTGACACAGCTGCGCCATCCGCCCACGCTCAAGCCACGGTCAAGACGGCGGTGCGTCAGGGGCCCTTTACGAACAGGTGTTTGGTCCTCCCGGCGGCAGGTCCCAGCCGTGTCGGCCCGGCCCGTAGTGTTCTCGGAGGAACCAGTATCTGAGCACGAGGGACACATGGCAGACACGATCATCACCGGGGGCGGTTCGGGGACGGCCACCTGGGCCGCCCACTCCCACTGCGGGCGATTCCGCGGTACCGACCCCGTCATCACCGGCACGACGCGCCGCGCCCTGGCCGCCGAGCTGGGGCACCCGGACGTCTCCTCGGGTATCCCGCAGGCGCGGTGGACCCGGGCCCTGACCTTCGAGCGCGTCTGCCACGACGAGGCCTTCGCCGGGGAGCTGGTCGCGCGGGCCACCGGATGGGCCGGGGAGGGCTTCGCCGAACCGGAGGCCGTGGCCACCGCCGACTGCCGCGGGTCCGTGGACACCACCGCGAGGCAGCTCGAGGCCGCCGTGGAGCGGGCGGCGCAGGGTGAGGCCACGCTGCTGTACCAGCCGGCCGTGCCCTTTCCGGGGGTTCCGGGCGGTGCCGACGCGACCGGCGTGCACCCCGATCTCGTGGTGGTGGCCGCGCGCGGCACGGGGGCGGCGCTGATCGTCGGCGACGTGAAGGACTACGAACGCATCCGCTCCCGCATCGACGACGCCCGCCTGATGAAGGGCTTCCTCCAGGTGGCCATGGGCGCGCTCGCCTTCGACCGGTGGGACGGCCTCCCGACCGGGCTCACCGTCAGCCGGCACGGCTTTCTCGCCGTGCCCCGCAGCGTGTTCCTGCAGCCGGCCGTCGAGGTGGAGGACCTGCGTGACTACCTGACCGAGGTACAGCTGCAGATCGACTCCCGCCGCGCCGCCGCCGAGGACGCGGAGGGGGCCGGGGCCGGTTCCGCACGGCAGCTGGTGGAACACCTGCATGGCGCATTCGATCCGGACACCTGCCCGTCGTGTTCGCTGTTCAACTACTGCCGCCAGGAATTACAGGTCGCCGCGGACCCGGAGGCGCTGCTGGTGGAGATCGGCGTGCCGGAGACCGAACGCGCGTCGGTGGCACCCGTCCTCCGCGGTGACCAGCCGCCCGCGGGCGCGAAGGCCAGCACCGTGAAGCGGCTGCGCGCCACTCTCGACGGCCGCGTGGCCAACTCGGATCAGCGGCGGCTCGACCCGCTCGGGGCGGCGGGGACCGTCAGTGTGGTGGCGGTGAAAAGCGACGCCGCGGCACTCGGCTACCACGGACTCGGCGTCCGGCGGCACACCGCGGACGGGCCGACGCCGTGGGAGTTCCGGGTGTTCACCGAACCGCAGAACGACGCGACCCGCCGTAAGGTCATGGCGATGATCGGCCACGAGCTGGAGTTGGCGATGGCGGAGCGGGCACGCGCCGGGGCGGACCCGGATCCGGTGCACGTGGTCGTGCCGGATCAGGCGACCTCGGATCTGCTGGCCAGTACGGCGGACCTGCTCGCCGGCGTGGAACTGAGCCGCCTGCGGTGGCGGCGGGACGAGGAGATGGGACGGGAGGCGCTCACCTACAACGGCGACCCGGCGGTCATGCCGCGGGAGCTGGACCCGCAGGCGCGCACGGCCGTCTCCTTCCTCCTCGAGCAGGACCGTGCCCGGATGCTGCAGACCCGCCAGCCGGTGGTCGACGCCACTCGCGTGCTCAACCGGCACTTCATTCCGGGTGGGGCCGCCATGCTGGCACGCCGCCTCGACTACGTCGTCCGGTGGGCGCTCGCGGAGGAGGTGCTCGACCACCGCCAGGTGGCCCGGGAGATCGAGGGGTCCGTGCACACCCCCGGCGCGCGACTGTCCAACCAGGCCTCCGATGAGCTCCACGCGGCGCTCGACCGGCGCCGTACTGACGGGACGGCACCGGAGTACACCTCGCTCGTGGAGGCGGAGCTGCGCTACCGGGCCAAGACCCTGGATCAGGCGGTCCGGGCGCTGGAGCGGGTGGGGGTCTCCCGCTTCGCCGCCGCGGTGCGCAGCTTCGAGGGCGACGCGCAGGCCGTGTGGCGTCGTCGCCGCGATTTCCGCGCCTCCGACCTGGTGCGCTTCGGCCGCACCCACCCGTACTGGCGCAACCGGCTGGTGGACGTCATCCAGTCCGACACGACCTGTACCGCGCAGGTGGACATCCTCACCAGCCCGCTGCAGGCCCAGGACGCGGCCAACGACGCCGGCAACCGCCAGGTGACCAGCGCCGAGGTCACCGGTCTGGAGCCGCTGACACTGCGGGTCGCCTCCCGCCGCTTCACCGACGGCACCGGGGTGGTCATGGTCAGCCGCAATGGTGCCGCCTGGGTGGAGGGGGACACCGCGGAGATCGAGCTGATGAAGGGGGCGGTGAAGCTGAAGAACTTCCCGCAGGGTGGGCTGAGCGCGGTGGGCGACGCGGCGTCGTCACGCGTCTTCGTCTGGTCCCCGGCGACCGATCCGCAGCTTGCAGTCGGCGACCGGCTGGTGCTCGTGAACCTGGACTTCTTCGACGCGAAGAAGAAGTGGTTCAACATCCCCCGTCCCGCCCGGGATGAGCTGGGTGCGCCGAAGCCCGACTGTGAACCGGAGTCCTACGCCGGGAACCCGGAGGAGCACCAGTGGTGCTGCCGGCCCCACGAGGTGGCCGAGGCGGAGTTCGCGGACGAGCTCGCCCTGCGCCGCGGGCGCAACGAGCTGAACCCGCAGGCCTGGCCCCCGCTCCGCGACGCCGACGGCTTCGAGGTCGCCCCGGCCGACAAACCCACGGCGGCCACCGTCACCGTGACCGTCACCCCCGCCCCGGAAGGACTGACCGTCGATGAGCTGGAGTGAGATCCGATTTCTGCCGGTGGACACCGCGGTGGCGGCCCGGCACCATACGGAGGCGGCGGCCGGCAACGCCCGGGTGGCCGACACCGCGGAGGCCACCCTCCTGCAGGCGCTGGCCGACGCCCCCGATGCCGACGGCGCCACCACCCACCTGCTGCTCAAGGCCGCGGCCGGCGCCGGCAAGTCGTTCATCCTGCGGCGTCTGATCACCGCCGCGGTGGAGCAGGACCCGGACCGCCTCATCGGGGTGGCCGCCTTCACCAACAACCAGATCCGGCCGCTGGCGCTGGGGTTGGCCAGGCAGCTGGGGCGCGAACGCGTGTGCCTGCACCTGGCGAAGACGGCCGCCGCCGGGCTGCCGGACGGCGTCGAGGAGCAGGTCACCGTGACGACCTCCGCCGCGGACATCCCGGACACCGCCCGGGTCATCGTCGCCACCGCCCACAAGTTCAAGGCACCGGGTGAGCGGCACCGCCTGCTCGACGCGCTGCGCGAGGGGGAGGAGGACGCCACGCTGTTTGACGCGCTGTTCATCGACGAGGCGTGGCAGCTGCCCCACCACCTGTTCGACGCCATCCACCCGCTGGCGCCGCTGGCGGTCGGGGTCGGCGACGTCGGCCAGCTGCCGCCGCTGGAGATCGGCGAGAACCCGTGGCGCGGGGATCCGCGGCACAACCCCTACCGGGCGTGGCCCACCGCGTACGCGGGTCTGCCGGGTACCCGGGAGGAGGAGCTGCCGACGGTGTGGCGCCCGCCGGGGGAGGCGCTGGCGCTGTGGCGGGCGTTCTACCCGGACTGGCGCGAGCTCAACTCGGTGGCGGCGCCGGGGGACCGCGTGGTGCGTGTGGGATCCGGTGCGGCGTCCGCGTCGCTGTGGGAGCAGGTGGGCACCGGGCAACCCACGCTGCTCGAGGTGACCGGCCTGCCGGATTCCGAGGCCCCCGACGTGGATCTGCCGCTGATGGCCCGGCTGGAGGAATGGCTGGACGAGCTGTTCACCGCGGGTTTCACGGTGGAGTCGCGCGACTACGACGGCACGGGCGCACCCACCGGGGAGATGCTTGTCGACGGTCCCGACCGCTCCGACGACGGCGACCCGCTGGTGGTCATCCTGGCCACCCGGAACCAGGCCGTCGACGACGCCACCGACATGGTGGCACGACTGCGGGAGAGGCACGGCCTGCGGGAGCGCGACCTGCTGGCCTCAACGGTCGATTCGTGGCAGGGGCAGACGAACGCGATCACCGTCGCCTTCCACCCGCTCAGCGGTGCCACCCGGCTGGACGAATTCAACTCCGCCTTCGGCCGCCTGGCCGTCGCCTGCACCCGGGCTACCCACGGTCTGCTGGTGGTGACCCGGGAGGGGCTGGACGAGCTGCTGGACCGCGCGCCGGCGCGGCCCGGCACCCCCTTCGGGGAGCCGGGCTTCCGCCAGCTGCCGCGGCAGACACACCAGAAGATCATCGCGGCGTTCGCCCGCGGAACCGTCTCCGTCGATGCCGGGGCCTGATCAGCGGAACATCGTCATGACGGCCTGCCGGTCGACCTTGCCGGGGCCGATGAGCGGCAGGGTGTCGACCTGGCGCAGCTCCTTGGGCAGCTGCCAGCGCGGCAGGTCGTCGAGCCCCTCGATGACCTCGCTCGGGCTGGCGGTGCCCGAGTAGGCGGCGACGATCGCCTGCCCCAGGCGGGGGTGGGGGACCCCGACCACACAGGCGCCGGTGACCCCCTCGACGCCGAGCATCGCCTGCTCGAGGACCTCCGGGTGGAGCTTGAGCCCGCCGGAGTCGATCACCGCGTCGAGCCGGCCGGTGACGGTCAGACGGCCGTCGACCAGCTCACCGACGTCCGAGGTGGCGAACCAGCCGGGCTCGGCGAAGGCCTCGTGGTCGGGGTGGTTGCGGTAGCCGGCCGCGATCATCGGCCCGCCGAGGTGGATGCGGCCGTCGCGGACCTCGACCTGCGCGCCGGGGATGGGGCGGGCGTCGTAGACGCAGCCGCCGGCGGTCTCCGAGGAGCCGTAGGTGGTCACGACGTGGATGCCGAGTTCGTCGGCGGCGCGGCGCACCTGCGGGTTGAGCGCGGCGCCGCCGACCAGCACGGCGTCGAAAAGTCGCAGGCCCTCGATGCCCTCGAGGGTGTCCATGGCCTTGGCCAGCTGCAGGGGGGCCAGGGAGGTGTAGAGGCGGTCGCCGGTGCCGGCGAGCTCTCCGGCGGCGCGGGCGAAGTCCGGGACACCGAAGCCGTCGGAGAGATCCAGGCACAGCGGCTCGATGCCCGCGATCAGTGAGCGGACGAGCACCTGGAGGCCGGCGATGTGGTGGGCGGGCATGGCCAGCAGCCACTGTCCCTCGCCGCCGAGGAACTGGTGGGTGGCGTCGGCGCTCGAGACGAGGTTGGCAGCGGTCAGCTGCGCGCCCTTCGGGGTGCCGGTCGAGCCGGAGGTGGCCACCACCAGGGCGACGTCCCCGGCGATGGGCCCGCCCGCGCGCTGCGAGTTGACGAGCAGTGTGGTGCGGGTCCGATCCTGCGCAGGGACGGGCAGCAGCGTGCGCTGGCCGGCGATGGCGGCCTCGAGGTCGGGGAGGATGGCGGCGGGGTTGTGGGGGTCGACGACGAGGGGATCGAGGGTGCGGCTCATGGCTGTGATCGTAGTGCGGCCGCGGACACGACGAAGGGCGCCACCTCAACGGGGAGGTGGCGCCCCGGGGTGGGGTTAAACGGTCTGCGGCTCGCGCGCGGTCTGCGGCTGCTCGCGACGACGGGCGATGAGGGCGTCGACGCTGTAGCGGCCGGCCCCGGCGGCGGCCAGCGCCAGGAAACCGGCGCCGATCGCACCGACGAGCTCCCAGCCACCGTTGGCGACGAAGATGCCGGCGCCCATGTGGGCGAAGAGGGCGGCGCCGAGCATCAGCAGGGCGACGACGACACCGGTGATCCGGGTGGCGGCGCCCAGGATGAGCAGGACGCCGCCGAGGATCTCGACGACGGCGACGACCGGTGCGGCGAGGCCGGCGGCCGGGACACCGATGCTGTCGAAGAATCCGGTGATGCCCTCGAGGCCGGTGATGCCGAACTTGTCCCAGCCGTGGGCGATGAGGATGACGCCCAGGATGATGCGGACAATGAGCTTCGCGATGTCGTTGAATACGGTCATAGCGAGCAACACTAACTTATGGTTGGTGACGCGTCAAAATTTAAAGATTAAAGTAATTGGTCGGGGGTGAACGCGGGGCCCGCGACGGGGGCGTCGATGAGCGCGCCCGGATAGTCTCGGACCATGACGACCTGGTGGGCAGAGCACAACGCCTCGGTGCGGGAGCGCGGGGCGGGCACACCGCTTCTCGACGCCGCCGTGGCCCTGCTCGACGACGTCGAGACGGCATTCGCCGTCACTGGCGCGCACACCCCCGGGTGGCCGGATCCGCACGACGGCGGGCCCCTGCCCGAGGAGGCCTACGGCCGGTTGACGGATACCCGGCGCTATGCGATCGTCGCCGTCCGGGAGGCGGCCTGGGAGAAGGTGCTCCTGGACCGCGGGTGGGCGCGACTCGAGGCGGCGGGTGAGCGGCGCACACTCACCCCGCACCGGCCTGGCGCGGTGCCGTTGGTCTTCGACGTCCTCGACAACGAGGGGACGACGTTCCTGCGGATCTCCGCGGGGCGGCCACCGGTGGAACTCACGGGACATCCCGACTGCGCCTGCGACGGCTGCGACTTCGGTTCCGAGGACCTGCTGGAGGCGATCGACCAGGACATCTTCTCCGCGGTCGACGGCTCCCTCGAGATCCGCGTGGGGGCGGGGAAGATGGGGGTGCGGACCTCGTTCCGGGGCTCCGGCCCAGCTCCCGATCACGCGATCCGGCGGATCGCCGCCGCACCCTGGGCGGGGGAGTGGTCGCCCCGCGAGCTCATCAGGCAGCTCTAGTAGTAGAAGGGGAACTGCGACCAGTCCGGGTCGCGCTTCTCCAGGAAGGCGTCCTTGCCCTCCACGGCCTCGTCGGTCATGTAGGCCAGGCGGGTGGCCTCGCCGGCGAAGACCTGCTGGCCCATCAGCCCGTCGTCAGTCAGGTTGAACGCGAATTTCAGCATGCGCTGGGCGGTCGGGGACTTGCCGTTGATCTCGCGGGCGACCTGGATGGCCTCGGCTTCGAGTTCCCCGTGGTCGGCGACGATGTTGACCGCGCCCATGCGGTGCATGTCCTCGGCGGAGTAGGTCCGGCCCAGGAAGAAGATCTCGCGGGCGAACTTCTGGCCGACCATCTTCGCCAGGTACGCGGAGCCGTAGCCGGCGTCGAAGGATCCGACGTCGGCGTCGGTCTGCTTGAAGCGGGCCTCCTGGCGCGAGGCGATCGTCAGGTCGCAGACCACGTGCAGTGAGTGCCCGCCGCCGGCGGCCCAGCCGTTGACCACCGCGACGACTACTTTCGGCATGGTGCGGATCAGGCGCTGGACCTCGAGGATGTGCAGGCGCCCGCCCTCGGCCTTCTCCCGCGCGGCGTCGACGGTCTCGGCGGTCTCACCCTCGGCGTAGCGGTAGCCGGAGCGGCCGCGGATGCGCTGGTCGCCACCGGAGCAGAACGCCCAGCCGCCGTCCTTCCCGCTCGGCCCGTTGCCGGTCAGCAACACCACGCCGACGTCCGGGGTGCGGCGCGCGTGGTCGAGCGTGCGGTAGAGCTCGTCCACGGTGTGCGGGCGGAACGCGTTGCGCACCTCGGGGCGGTCGAAGGCGATGCGCACCATGCCGTCGGCGCGCTCGTCGCCCACGTGCCGGTGGTAGGTGATGTCGGTGAGGTCCTCGAAACCCTCGACCGTCCTCCACTGAGAGGCGTCGAAGGGGTTGTCTGTGCTGTATGCCATGGCCACCAGCTTAGGGCGGCGGGTCTCAGCCCTCCTTCGCCTCCACGCCCAGTTCCGCGGCATGCCGGTTGATCGTGCGCGCCAGGTCGACGTCCCGGCTGGTCAGGCCGTTCACGTCGTGGCTCGACAGGGTGACGGCGACGGACGGGTAGGTCAGGGTGAGGTCGGGGTGGTGGTTGGCGGTCTCCGCGGATTCACCGATGAGGTTGACCAGCCGCAGGCCGGTGGCGAAGTCACCGGTGTCGAATTCGGCGCGGATGGTCTGGTCGGCCTGGCGCCAGCCGGTCAGCGCGGCGTCCTCGATCTGCTGGGGCGTCAGTTTCTGCTTCGGATCACTCATGGCCCCATCCTCCGCCACAATGGCCGTGAATAACACCCCCGCCGGAGGAATTCTCCCCTTACGCTGGGGGGCATGAGGCTTCTGCTGACCTCCTTCGGTCATGACCGCGTCCCCGAGTTCGTCTCCGGCACGCTCGCCTACGTCCCTGACGCCGCCCGCTCCTTCGCCGACCGGCCCTGGGCCGACACGGAACGTGTCATGCTCCGCGACCAGGGCCTGAACCTGGTCGAACTGCCAGTGAATTCCACCCCACCCGAGGAGATCGACCGGATCCTCGGTGAGGTCGACGGGGTCTACGTCGCCGGCGGGGAGACCTTCGATCTGCTGCATGTTCTCCGTTCCACCGGCGCCGACGAGATCCTCACCCGGCACGTGCGCGCCGGGCTGCCCTATATCGGCACCAGCGCCGGATCCGTGATCGCCGGCCCCAGCATCGAACCGGTCTCCCTGCTGGATTCGCCCACCGTCGCCCCGGGGCTGACCGACTACACCGGCCTGCGCCTCACGGAACATGTGATTCTCCCGCACGCCTCCGGCACCGCCCCGGAATTCCCCATCGACGTCTACGCCGAGACCGTGAAACGCTACGGGGAGAACTTCCCGCTGCTCCTCCTGCGTGACGGCCAGGCCCTGCTCGTCGACGGGTCCGGGACCCGCCTTATCTAGGGTTGGGGCATGATCCCTTCCCTGGACGACATCCTCGACCGCGCCCACGTGGTCTCCCTGCCGATGGCGGTGCGCTTCCGCGGCGTCGACACGCGTGAGGCCCTGCTCATCGACGGCCCCGCCGGCTGGGGCGAGTTCGCCCCCTTCCTCGAGTACGACGCGCAGGAATCCGCCGCCTGGCTCGCCGCCGGCGTCGAGGCCGCGTGGACCGGTTTCCCGGAGCCGCTGCGCGAGACCGTGGAGGTCAACGCCACCATCCCGGCCGTCGACGCCGCGCAGGTGCCCGAGGTGCTCGCCCGCTACCCCGGCTGCCGCACCGTCAAGGTCAAGGTCGCCGAGGCCGGCCAGACGCTTTCCGACGACATCGCGCGGGTGCAGGCCGTGCGCGAGGCCCGGCCCGGCGCGGTGATCCGCGTCGACGCCAACCGCGGCTGGACGGTCGACCAGGCGCTGGAGGCCGCCCGCTCCCTCGGTCCGCTGGACTATCTGGAGCAGCCCTGCCACTCCGTCGACGAACTCGCCGAGGTGCGCACGCGGCTGATGCGCGCCGGGCTGTTCGTGCGCGTGGCCGCCGACGAGTCCATCCGCCGTTCCGACGACCCCTACCTGGTCGCCGAGAAGCGGGCCGCCGACGTCGCCGTGGTCAAGGTCGCCCCGCTGGGCGGGGTGCGCCGACTGCTGGAGATCGCGCGGCACCTGCGGCAGCGGCACATGGACGTCACGGTGGCCAGCGCGCTCGACACGGCCGTCGGCATGAACGCCGGACTCGCGGCCGTCGCGGCGCTGCCGAAACTGAATGACGACGACGAGATGGACGTGCCCCCGGCCGCCGCCGGACTGGCCACGCAGCGCCTGTTCCTGGAGGATGTCGCCGAACCCCGCGAGATCGTCGACGGGCGCATGTCTGTTTCCCCCGTGGTCCCGGGCCCGGCGCGCCTGTCGACGCTCGCGGCGCCCGCCGACCGCCGCGACTGGTGGTTCGAGCGCGTGCGCGAGGCGTACGGTTACCTGGGGTGATCGGGCTCACGGGAGCTTGGGGAACGGGTCGACTTAGTTTAAGGTTGTAGTAATTATGACTAGCAACGCTGAGAACCAGAACCCGCTGCTCCTCGACGGGCAGGCCCAGAACCTCCTGTTCCGGGAGGCCCGCACCGCCAACGCCTTCACCGACGAGCCCGTGACCGACGAGCAGATCAACGCGATCTTCGACCTGGTCAAGTGGGCCCCGACCGCCATGAACGCCCAGCCCCTGCGCGTCGTGGTCATCCGCTCCGAGGAGGCCAAGGCCCGCCTGCTGCCGCACATGGCCGAGGGCAACCGGGAGAAGACCGCCGCCGCGCCGGCCACCGTCCTGCTCGCCGCCGACATCGACTTCCACGACGAGCTGCCGAAGGTCTTCCCGCACGTCGCCGGCATGCGCGAGATGTTCGCCGCCGACGAGGCCTCCCGCGTCGGCATGGCCGAGCTCAACGCCGGCCTGCAGGTCGGCTACGCGATCATCGGCATCCGCGCCG
This sequence comes from Corynebacterium halotolerans YIM 70093 = DSM 44683, assembly GCF_000341345.1. NCBI lineage: Bacteria > Bacillati > Actinomycetota > Actinomycetes > Mycobacteriales > Corynebacteriaceae > Corynebacterium > Corynebacterium halotolerans. Next base: position 492,737 of record NC_020302.1, read on the forward strand.
CCGGTCTCGCCGCCGGACCCATGACCGGTCTCGACGCCGAGGGTCTGTCCAAGGAGTTCTTCCCGGACGGTCGTCACCGTGTGCTGGTCGCCATCAACATGGGCAAGCCCGCCGCGGAGGGCGCCTTCTACGACCGCCTGCCCCGCCTCTCCTTCGATGAGGTCGTCGAGACGCTCTAGCGCTTCTATCTGACGGGCGTGGCCTCCAATCGGGGCCACGCCCGTTCCGCATTTCCCGGGGCGGATCAGTCGAAGAGCTCCGGATGAAACCTCCAGATCCCGCTCTCGTGCATCCCCGGCACCGGGGCAGGGGAGCGGCGCAACCCAGGTCGTCGGCTGCGGTGTTCGACGGTGCGCCGTATCTGCTCGATGGCCTGGTCACGGACCAGACGCAGACAGTCGTCGGTGTAGCGCAGTCCCGCCCACCCCGACTGGATGGCGTGGTTGGTCTTCCACCGGTCGACGATGAACTCCCGGTATCGACGCCCGGCGTCATCGGGGGCGTGGAACTTCCGGCTGTCGAGATCCACGACCGTCGTCCCGCGCCGCAGCCCCACGTCCCAGTGGTAGGGGCCGAGCCGGAAGTTCGGGATCGGCTCAAGCCCGTACCGGTGCAGGTCATTGATGAACAGCCGCTCCATTCGGGAGGATGCCCCGATGACTGTGTGCCGGAGGACCGGAACGAGTCTCTTCCTGTCGGCCCGGCCGAGTTCGCCGACGTCCCGGTCGAACTCCCCGGAGGCGCGTAAGCCGCTGTAGCTGGTCTCCAGGAAGCGGACGGCCTTCCAGAAGCCGAGCTGCTCACGGCAGGCGGCCACGGTGGCCACCGGCGTGTCCACGTTGATCCCGCGCAGCCTCCTCCTGCGTCGTCGACGGGAGGAACGGGCGCGCAGGGCGGCGTTGGTGATCGGCTGGGAGCCGTGAGGCAGCAGCCCGAGCGCAGGGGCGGTGATCTCGGTGAGCCCGTAAACACCCGCGGCGGTGACGCTGGAGAAGACAACTCCCGGATGGCGGTGCTGCAGTGCGCGCAGCGCTTCCTCCGGGTCTGGTTTCTCGGTGGTGTAGATCCCGCGGCTGAGGCGGTAGAGCTTGCCCTCATCGAGTTGCGCGTTGATGTCGCGCCACGTCAGTCCCTGTTCGTGGAGTTCTTTTGTCGTCCATCGCTTGGTCATGGCGGCCTTCCGGTTTCCTGGTGCGGTCACCTGGATTGGACTGCCATCGGGTGCCATCAGATCCCTGGAATGGTGATGAACATCTACCGGGGTGGGGGATTTTGTCGATGGTTTCGCTGCAGGCGGTATGGGTTTGTCACCTCGGTGGGTTCGTCACCCCGGAATGGTGGTGAACACCTACCGGCCCGGGGGATTTTGTCGATGGTTTCGCTGCAGGCGGTATGGGTTCGTCACAGGGAGCACGGACCGGACGGAACTGTGCCACCGAGGTCGTCAGGAACCCCGCGGTCCGGCCCGGCATCTCCTTCACCGGGCCGAAGCCCCGCCACTGCAACCCGCCGTCCGGCTCCTACACTCGACCCATATGACTTTCACCGATGACGGAATGATCCGGGTCCACGGAGCGCACCTGCACAACCTGAAGCACGTGGACGTCGAGCTGCCGCGCAACAGACTCGTCGCCTTCACCGGTGTCTCGGGGTCGGGGAAGTCCTCGCTGGCCTTCGGCACTCTGCACGGGGAGGCCCAGCGGCGCTACCTCGAGTCGATCGCCCCCTTCGCCCGGAGGCTCATCGGCAGCGCCACGGATCCGCAGGTCGAATCGGTCGAGGGGCTGCCGCCGACGGTCGCCCTGGAGCAGAACCGCTCGGCGGGCGGGGCGCGTTCGTCGGTGGGCACCGTCTCCACCATCTCGAACACGGTGCGCCTGCTGTACTCGCGCTCGGGCACCTACCCGCCCAATTTCCCGGACCGCCTCGACTCGGACGCCTTCTCCCCGAACACCACCGCCGGCATGTGCCCGGACTGCCACGGCACCGGTGTCAGGCATCTCCCCACCGAGGCCAGCATGGTCCCGGATCCGGCGCTGACCATCAACGGGGGCGCCATCGCCGCCTGGCCGGGCGCGTGGGCGGGCAAGAACTTCCACGACATCCTGGAGTCACTCGGTTACCCGATGGACACGCCCTGGCGGGACATTCCGCGTCGGGACCGGGACTGGATCCTGTTCACCGAGGAACGCCCCGTGGTCACGATCCATCCCGTGCGCAGCGCGGAGCAGGTGCAGAAGACTTACGAGGGCACGTGGCGCTCCGTGGCCTCCTACCTGCGCAAGACCCTCGCCGAGACGCAGTCGGACACCCTCCGCCGGCGCACGTTGTCGTTCATGGAGTCCACCCCCTGCCCGACCTGCGGCGGGCGTCGTCTCATGCCCGAGGCCCTGGCCGTGACCTACCTCGGGCTGCCCATCGACGAGCTCAACGCCCTCCCGTTGGCCCGCGTCCACGAGATGTTCACCACCCGGCTGCACGAGCTCGGATCCGGCACCGACGCCGAGGTCCTGCTGCTCGAACAGGTCGCACCGATTCTGGAGTCCACCACCGAGCTCGGCCTCGGCCACCTCTCGCTGGGCCGGGGCGCCCGCACGCTGTCGGCCGGCGAGCTGCAGCGCCTGCGCCTCGCCTCACAGCTGCGCTCGGGACTGTTCGGGGTGGCCTACGTCCTCGATGAGCCGTCCGCCGGCCTGCACCCCGAGGAACGCCGCGCCGTCTCCGGGCTGATGCGCCGCTTTCTCGACGCCGGCAACTCCGTCCTGCTCGTGGAACACGACATGTCGCTGGTCGCCGGGGCCGACTGGATAGTCGACGTCGGCCCGGCCGCCGGCGAGGGCGGGGGAGAGGTCCTCTACTCGGGCCCCGTCGACGGCCTGGCCGATGAGGATTCGCCCACCGCCCGTGCGCTCAACGTCGGCCCACTCACCCCCACAACGCGTGACGACGCCCGTGTCGCCTCCGGCACGCTGTCCCTGCACGGCATCCACGCCCGCACCCTCGACGGCCTCGACCTCGACCTGGGCCTGGGGCAGCTGACCGCCGTCACGGGCGTCTCCGGCTCCGGCAAGTCCACGCTGATCAGCCACGTGCTCGCCGAGACGCTGCGCGAGCGCGTGACGACGACCGCCGGGGACGCCGGTGACGGGTCCGACGACCACGACCACACCGGGGGTTCCTGGCGCGTCGGGGAGGTCACGGGTGCGGAGCAGATCACCCGCCTGGTGCAGATCACCCAGAAACCCATCGGACGTACGCCGAGGTCCTGCCTGGCCACCTACACCGGCCTGTTCGACAAGGTCCGCAAGCTCTTCGCCGAGACCGACGAGGCGAGAAAGCGGAAGTGGACCGTCTCGCGCTTCTCCTACAACGTCAAACAGGGCCAGTGCCCCACCTGCAACGGCGAGGGCCAGATCGAGGTGGAGCTGGTGTTCCTGCCCGGTTCCTACACCACCTGCCCCGACTGCCACGGCGCCCGCTACAACGCCGAGACCCTCGAGGTGACCTGGCACGGCCTGACGGTCGCTGACGTGCTGGGCCTGACCGTCGACGAGGCCGCCGAGGTATTCGACGACGTGTCGGCCATCGCCCGCGCCATCCGCGCCCTGCGGGCCGTCGGCCTGGGCTACCTGCGGCTGGGCCAGGGCGCCCCGGAGCTCTCGGGCGGGGAGGCCCAGCGCATCAAACTGGCCACCGAGCTGCAGCGCACCCGGCGCGGCCACACCGTCCACCTGCTCGACGAGCCGACCACGGGCCTGCACCCCGCGGACGTCGATAAGCTGCTGACGGAGCTGGAGCGCCTCGTCGACGGCGGCGACACGGTGGTCGTCGTCGAACACGACCTCGCGATGGTCGCGCGCGCCGACCGCGTCATCGACCTCGGGCCGGGGGCGGGCGCCGACGGCGGGCGTATCATCGCCGACGGAACCCCGGCCGAGGTGGCGGAGACCGAGGGATCGGCGACCGGGCGGGCGTTGAAGGCACGTGCCATCTGATTGCCGGGTTCTCCACAGCTCCGCCGTCTAGAGTCATCCCGGTTCAATGAGGAGGACCCCACCGATGAACCCACGCAACGACGACAACGACGAGACCCGTTTCATCGGCCGGCAGGAGGAACCGCAGCGGCCACGGCAGTACTTCCCGGGCGAGAACGGCCCGAGTTACGAGACCCGCGACCAGCAGCCGTACCAGGAACCGCGGTACGAGGCGCCGCAGCACCGGCCGCCCGGCTACGACCCGGCCGCCTACGCCGAACCGGAACCGGAACCCGGGAAGGGCGGCCGCGCACCCATGCTGCTGGGCATCCTCCTGGGCCTGGCGGCGATCGCCGCGGTCGTGTTCTTCCTGCTGTGGCGGTCCGCCGCGGGCGAGGCCGAACAGGAACCGCCGCCGCCGGTCACCGAGACGCAGACCGCGACCCAGACGGTCACGCAGACCGCCACGGGGACGGTGACCGAGGAGTCCGGCCCGCTGGACAACCTGCCGACCGAGCTGCCCTCGGAACTTCCCTCGGAACTGCCGGAGTTCGACATCGACGGCTTCCTCGACCAGTTCCGCGGCGGCGAGGCCCCGGCCGGGGAGCCCGCACCGGCCCAGTAGGCACAATAGGCGCGGTGGGCGCACGCCCGTAGACTTGGTGGACATGTCGTACCCCGAGTCCATGAACCTGGCCGCCGCCGTCGCCGAACAACTCTCCCGTCACCTCAGCGACGTCGTGATCTGCCCCGGTTCCCGGAACTCCCCGCTGTCCCTGGCCCTGCTCGCCCGCGGCGACATCCGCGTCCACGTCCGCCTCGACGAGCGCTCCGCCGCCTTCCTCGCCCTCGGTCTCGCCCGTGTGCAGCGCCGCCACGTCGGCGTGGTGATGACCTCCGGTTCCGCGGTGGCCAACTGCCTGCCGGCCATGGTCGAGGCCTGTCACTCGCACACCCCGCTGGCCGTGATCTCCGCCGACCGGCCGACCCGGCTGATCGGCACCGGTGCCAGCCAGACCATCCACCAGCAGGGCATCTTCGGCACCTACGCCCGCACCCTGCAGATCGAGACGCTGGATGACGTCGCCGCCCTCGGTGAGGAGTTCACCTCCCGGCGCCAGGTGCACGTCAACGTCGCCCTCGACGCCCCGCTCGTCGGCGACCGGCTGCCCGAACCGCCGCAGTCGACCACCACCCACCGGGCACCCGCGCCGGGACCCCGGGCAGCCGACCACGGCGAGGTCGCCCTCGACCTGGGGAAGAACACCATCGTCATCGCCGGCGACGAGGCCTGGGCCGTCGACGGGCTGGAGGACGTGCCGACGATCGCCGAACCCTCCGCCCCGGCCGCCTACCGCCCGGTGCACCCCCTGGCCGCCGGCATCTTCCGTCGCGAGCAGGTCAGCGCCAACGACTACGTGGTCAACACCCGCCCCGAGCAGGTCGTGGTCGTCGGCCACCCGACCCTGCACCGCGACGTCCTCGCGCTGCTGGTGGACCCGGATCTTAAGGTCATCACCCTGTCCCGCACCGACGACTTCACCGACCTGGCCCGCGACACCGTCCGCGCCAGCCGGGTGAAGACCACCGGCGAGCCGACCCGCGAATGGCTCAAGATCTGCGACGCCGCCTCCGAGCTGGCCGCCGAGGCCGTGCGCGAGACCCTGGGCGACGACGCCCACGGTTTCACCGGACTGCACGCCGCCGCGGCCGTCGCCGACACCCTCGGCACCGGTGACACCCTGTTCCTCGGCGCCTCCAACCCGGTGCGCGACGCCTCGCTGATCGGCCTGCCCTACGACGGCGTCGCCACGTACTCCCCGCGCGGGGCCGCCGGCATCGACGGCACGGTCTCCCAGGCCATCGGTGTCGCCCTGGCCACCCAGGCCGCCCACGCCGCCGAGCCGCGCGCCCCGCGCACCGTCGCGCTCATCGGCGACGTCACCTTCCTCCACGACATCGGCGGCCTGCTCATCGGCCCGGACGAGCCCCACCCGGAGAACCTCACCATCGTCGTGGCCAACGACGACGGCGGCGGCATCTTCGAGACCCTCGAGATCGGCGCCGAGGGCCTGCGCCCGTCCTTCGAGCGCGTCTTCGCCACCCCCCACGAGGCCGACATCGCCTCCCTGTGCGCCGGCTACGGCGTCAACCACCGCGAGGCGACCACCCTGCGCGAACTGCTCGACGCCCTGCTCGACACCACCGAGGTACCCGCCGGGCTGACCGTCATCGAGGCCCGCACCACCCGCGTCACCCGCCGGGCCCTGCACGAACAGCTGCGGGGCAGGGTCGTCCTGTGACCGAACGCGCCATGGTGCCGAACTACACGGCGGCGATCCTGCGTCGGCGGCTGCACCAGCTGATCATGGCGCTGGCCGCCGCCGGCCTCCTCGGCTGCGTGGCCATGGTGGCCGGCCCCATGATCAACGACCGCACCATCGCCGCCGATCCCGGCCGCACCCTGGCCACCGTCACGGCCGTCGACACGTTCCGCACGACCGTGGTCTACCAGGACGAGGAGGGCATCTACCACTCCCCGCCGACCGGCCTGCTCTATCCCACCGGGGTGGGGGAGGGCCAGCGCGTGTGGGTCACCTACGCCAAGGAGGACCCGGACCTGGTCAAGGTGGAGAACCGCGCCTGGACCCTGTCGATCATCCCCGCGCTCAGCGTGGCCGCCGCGGTCGCCGTGGTCGGGGGACTATCCTGGTGGTTAGTCAGCTTCTTCACCCGACGAGCGGAAAGGCGGGACGAGGGAAGTTAACCGACAGTTCGCCGGGCGTAAATCCGGTGCTCAGGGTCGCTTAGTCTTTCTAGGAGATGATGTCACGCATGCGAGTAGCGATCGTTGCAGAATCCTTTCTTCCGAATGTCAACGGGGTGACCAATTCGGTGCTCCGCATTCTGGAGCACCTGCACCGTGAGGGACACGAGGCCCGGGTGATCGCGCCGGGCGCCCGCGACTTCCAGGAGGAGATCCCCGAGTACCTGGGCTACGGCATCGTCCGGGTTCCCACGGTTCGCGTCCCGCTGATCGACTCCCTGCCGGTCGGCGTGCCCAACCGCACCGTCGCCGAGGAACTGCGCGGGTTCCGGCCCGACCTCATCCACCTCGCCAGCCCCTTCGTCCTCGGGGCCGCCGGCGCCTTCGCCGCCCGCCAGCTGCGCATCCCGGCCGTCGCCCTCTACCAGACCGACGTCGCCGGTTTCGCCACGAAGTACCACCTCACCCCGCTGGCGACCGCCGCGTGGGAGTGGACCCGCACCATCCACAACATGTGCCAGCTGACGCTGGCCCCGTCCTCGCTGACCATCTCCGAGCTCGAGTCCCGCGGCATCCACAACGTCCGCCACTGGGGCCGCGGCGTCGACACGGTCCGCTTCACCCCGGAGAAGCGATCGACGGCCCTGCGCCGCAGCTGGGATCCGACGGGGCGGAAGAAGATCGTCGGCTTCGTCGGCCGGCTCGCCGCGGAGAAGGGCGTGCACCGCCTGGTCTCCCTGCACGGCCGCCGCGACATCCAGCTGGTCATCGTCGGCGACGGCCCCTCCCGCGCGGAACTCGAGGCGCGGATGCCCGACGCGGTGTTCACCGGCGCCCTCGACGGCGATGAACTGGCACGGGCCTACGCCTCGCTCGACCTGTTCGTCCACGCCGGTGAGTTCGAGACCTTCTGCCAGGCGATTCAGGAGGCCCAAGCCTCCGGCGTGCCGACCATCGGCCCCCGCGCCGGCGGCCCCGTCGACCTCATCGAGGAGCGCTGCAACGGCCTGCTCCTCGACGTCGACACGTTCGCCGACGACCTGCCCGGCGCCGCCGAGTGGCTGCTCGACGACGAGCGTCACGAACTGCTGCGCCACAACGCCCGCGCCTCGGTACAGGACAAGACCTGGGAGGCCCTCTGCGGGCAGCTCATGGACTACTACACGGAGGTGCTCGAGGAGTCCCGCCGTGTACCGCTGACCTTCTTCGGTCCGCGCCCGCAGCTGCCGTTATGGGCCGCGAAGGCCCTCGGCGCCCGCGTGGCCTGAGCACGGGGCACCATCACCTAGACTCGGGGTGTGGCTAAGGCATCCCTGGAGAAGAAACCCTTCGACGTCGCGACGATGTTCGACGACGTGGGAGAGAAATACGACCTGACCAACACCATCCTGTCCTTCGGGCAGGACCGGTACTGGCGCAGGCGGACCCGGGAGCGACTCAACCTGCAGCCCGGCGAGAAGGTCCTCGATCTGGCCGCCGGAACCGCGGTGTCCACCGTCGAGCTGGCCAAATCCGGCGCCTGGTCCGTGGCCTGCGACTTCTCCCAGGGCATGCTGGCGGCCGGCCGCGACCGCGACGTGCCCAAGGTGGTCGGCGACGGCATGCACCTGCCGTTCGCGGACGACACCTTCGACGCCGTGACCATCTCCTACGGGCTGCGCAACATCCACGACCACGAGGCCGCCCTGCGTGAGATGGCGCGCGTGACCCGGCCCGGCGGACGCCTGACTGTCAACGAGTTCTCCACCCCGGTCGTCCCGGTCTTCGGCACGGTGTACAAGGAGTACCTCATGCGCCTGCTGCCGGCGATCGCGCGCCTCGTGTCCTCGAACCCGGCGGCCTACGAGTACCTGGCAGAGTCCATCCGCGCCTGGCCGGACCAGGAGGGACTGGCCAGCGTGATCAACGCCAACGGGTGGACCGGGTGCGGCTGGCAGAACCTCACCTTCGGCATCGTGGCGATGCACTCGGCGGTCAAGCCGGGGTAGAGGACTTCGGGGGGGGCTCTGGTCGGGGAGTGCGTGGGCACGCACTCCCTCCGCTCATTTCCACGGTGGGCTGTTTCTCCACACGCCTGGGGTCGCTGAGGGCGCTGGGGTCCTGGGGCGTGTGGAGGAACGTGCGCTGAGGGGCGGGGTGCTCCTTCCCCCACACGCTCGGAGGCGGCGGGGGCGTCCGGTCCGTCCACCGTGTGGAGAAACGTGCATAGGTCGGCAGATGCGTTCCTTCCATCACACGCTGGTGGCAGTGCATGCATCAGACCCGCCGACTGTGTGGAGGAAAGGGCCCTGGCCGCAGACGTGCTCCTTCCACCGCACGCTCGGAGGCGGCGGGGGCGTCCGGTCCGTCCACCGTGTGGAGAAACGTGCACAGGTCGGAAGATGCGTTCCTTCCACCACACGCTGGTGACAGCGCATCTCGCCCGCAGTCTCCGGGAGGAGAGCAGTGCCTCTACGCGGCCTCCGTGGACCACAGCGGGGAACCGGACCGGGCCATCGACACCCCGCGCCCCGCCGTGCGCCACACCCGGGCCAGCAGGTCCCGGTCCTCATCAACCACGAGGTTGCCCATCAGCCGGGCGGCGGCGGGCATGAGCACCGCGCCGACCGGCCCGCGCAGGCCCAGCGGCCCGACCACGGGCAGGAACTGCGGGTAGGTCAGCAGGCGGGCGGCGGTGCGGGCCAGGAGGAAGGCCTCGCCGTAGTGTCCGCGCAGCACGTGCGGCCACACCAGGGTCAGATCCCTGCCCTCCGCGCCGAGCAGTTCGACGGCCATCTCGGCGGTCTCCAGCCCGTAGTCGATGCCCTCGCCGTTCAGCGGGTTCACGCAGGCGGCGGCGTCGCCGATGAGCATCCAGTTGCGGCCGGCGACATTGGACACCGCCCCGCCCATCGGCAGCATCGCCGAGGCCACGTCCCGCGGTACCCCGAGACCCCATTCTTCACGCTGCTGCGAGGCGTAGAAGTCGAGGAGCTTCTTGGTGTTGACCTTCGCCGGCCGCGCGTCGGTGGACAGCGCACCGCAGCCGAGGTTCACGGTGCCGTCGCCGAGCGGGAAGATCCAGCCGTAGCCGGGCTGGACCACCCCGTCGCTGTCCTTGAGCTCCACGTGAGAATGGATCCACGGCTCGTCCGCGAATGGGGAATCACAGTAGGACCGTGCCGCGATGCCGTAGACCTCGCCGCGGTGCCAGGTGCGTCCCAGCAGCTTGCCGAAGGGGGAGCGCACGCCGTCGGCCACGATGACCCACTTCGGGGCGACCTGCCTGTCGACGCCCGCGTGACGCACCGTCACCCGCGACAGGCGGGAACCGTCGAATTCGGCCCCGACGGCCGGGGCGTCCTCCCAGAGAACGGCCCCGCGCTCGACGGCGGTCTCGGCCAGGAGGGCGTCGAAACGCATACGCGGCATGGCGGAGCCGACGGTACCGAAGTGGCCGTCGGGCCAGGGGGCGGTGACGGAGCCGCCGAAGCCGTGCAACTTGAGGCCGCGGTTGACGTAGCCGTCGGTGACCTTCTCCGCCACGCCGAGCCGGCGCAGCTGGTGGATGGCCCGCGGGGTCAGGCCGTCGCCGCAGGTCTTGTCGCGGGGGAAGGAGGCGGCGTCGACGAGCAGCACGGAGTGCCCCGCCTCCGCGGAGTGGACCGCTGCGGCGCTGCCCGCGGGGCCCGCCCCGACCACGAGGACGTCGACATGCTCCAACTTCTCGCTCACGTCGCCCATTGTGGCAGAGCGGGCCGGCACCGCATACCCCGGGGTGTGGCGGGAGGCGGGTTTGGACTACGGTTAAGTGCGAGCTTTCGACCCAAATTTCCCTCGCCTGGCGTGGGGGACTGATTGTTGCAAGGACTTCCCACCATGACCCACGGCCCGACCCAACCGCCCCGTTCCGCCGGGTACGTGGATCTGGGGGACGCCGATCTCAATGCGCGCATCGCCGACGGTCTCGCGGCCGTCGAGAAGCTGCTGCACGACGAGCTGTCCAAGGGCGAGGACTTCCTCGTCGACAAGGTCCTTCACCTCATCCGGGCCGGCGGGAAACGATTCCGCCCGATGATGGCGCTGCTGGCCTCCGAATACGGACCGAAGGCCGGGTCGGATGAGGTCATCAGGGCCGCCGCGGTCGTCGAGATCACCCACCTCGCCACCCTCTACCACGACGACGTCATGGACGAGGCCGAGCTGCGCCGGGGGGTTGAATCCGCGAATTCGCGCTGGGACAACTCCGTCGCCATCCTCGCCGGCGACATCCTGCTGGCCCACGCCTCGCGGCTGATGAGTGGGCTGGGCAGGGAGACCGTCTTCCACTTCGCCGAGACCTTCGGTGACCTGGTCACGGGCCAGATGCGCGAAACCGTCGGACCCGGCGACTCGGATCCGATCGAGCACTACACCAAGGTCATCCGGGAGAAGACCGGCGTGCTCATCGCCTCCGCCGGCTATCTCGGAGCGCTGCACGGCGGTGCCAGCGACGAGCACATCGACGCGCTGAAGCGCCTGGGTGAGGCCATCGGCATCGTCTTCCAGATCGTCGACGACATCATCGACATCTACTCCGACCCCGATGAATCCGGGAAGACGCCGGGCACCGACCTGCGGGAGGGTGTGTTCACCCTGCCGGTCCTCCACGCGCTGCAGGAGGACACCGAGGTGGGCGAGGAGCTGCGCGGCCTGCTCACCGGCCCGCTCACCGACGACGCGTCCGTCGAACGCGCCCTCGAGCTGCTGGCACGTTCCACGGGGCGGGAGAAGGCGCTCGCCGACGTCCACCGTTACCTCGCCGAGGCCGAGGAACAGGTCAGCCGGTTGCCCGACAACGAGGTCACCCGTGCCCTGGGTCAGCTCGCCGGCTACACCGTCCGACGCGTCGGATAGCTTTTTCGGGGGCTTTGACCAGCTAGTTTGCAGTTGATCGGGGAGTGCGTAGTAGAGTGTTCAACGCACCGCAACGGTGCACGCCAGGTTGCCCGAGCGGCCAAAGGGAGCGGACTGTAAATCCGCCGGCATTGCCTTCAGAAGTTCGAATCTTCTACCTGGCACCATCTGAGACCCACCTGCGGGAGAAATCCCGCAGGTGGGTTTTTCGGTTCCGGGACGACGGGCCGTCGCCCGAAAGCTGTGATAGACCGGGGTCATGGTCGACAGCACTATCCTCGTCATGGGGCAGATCGGTCGCGATCTCATCCTCACCGTCGAACAGTTCCCGGGCGCGGGCGGCAGCGTGGACGTCGGCACGCGCCACGAGATCCTGGGTGGCAAGGGTGTCAATCAGGCGGTCGGCATGGTGCAGCTGGGGGCCCCGGTGACACTCCTGGGGGTCACGGGCGCGGACCCGGCGGGCGAGGGGCTCCTCCGGTCCCTCCGAGACGACGGCATCGGCGCGGAGTGGGTGGTCCGCCGCGGCGTCAGCGCACTTCTCCTCGATGTGGTCGACGCCGACGGGGAGCGCCGACTGCTCGAGCACGTGCCGGATGAGTCGCTGCTGGGCGTCGACGACGTGCGCGGTGCGGAGGAGGCCTTCCGCGCGGCCGACACCGTCTGCCTGCAGCTGCAGCAGCCAGCCGCCACTCTGCTCGAGGCGGCCCGCCTCGCCGTGGACGCCGGCGCGCGGGTCGTCCTCGACGGCGCGGTGACCGATCCGGAGAAACAGGGGCTGTTGTCCGCCGCCTCGGTCGTCCGGGCGGACGCGCACGAGGCGCAGCTGCTCACGGGCGTCGCCATGAGGGACTCCGGGGCCGCCGTGAATACGGCCCGGAGCCTCATCGACGGGGGCGTCGAGGTCGTCGCCTTCGGTGTCGAGGGGGTCGGGGACATCGTGGCCTGGGACGGCGGACACCGGTTCTTCCCCTTCGGGCAGGGGAAGGCCGACGTGACGGGAGGCGGGGACGCCTTCCTCGCCGGGCTGGTGGTCGGGCTGCGGGCGGGCTGTGCGCCGGGGGAGGCCGGGGAACTCGCGGCGGCATGCCGGGACTCCGCCGTCCAGCGTCTGGGTGGGCGCCCCGACCTCACGGGACTGGCACCGACGAACTCCCGTGTGGGGTAGCGGCGGCCGTCCCCACCCACCGGACCGGTCGCTGCGCGGCCACTGCCCCCGGCCGCCCGCAGGTGGTCCGCCGGCAGTCCGTCGGCTCCTTTCGCGCGCCTTGGTGCGCACCCTCGGGAATCGACCTCTCGCAGAGGTGGGAAAAGATGTACTGAACTGCTGATTTGTGTTCTTTGGGAGCATCGGGTTAATCTTTGTGAGGCTTCAACGGAGCGGGTCAGAGAGATCAGGCCCCGTCCAAGAGGCTGTGCCCCCTTAGCTCAGTCGGCAGAGCGTTTCCATGGTAAGGAAAAGGTCGTCAGTTCGATTCTGACAGGGGGCTCTGTTGTTTTTCTCCCGCAGTCACTGGGGTGACCGTGGGGGTGAACGGCCATCAGGCGGTGTAGCTCAGTGGTAGAGCAAGCGACTCATAATCGCTGTGTCGCGGGTTCAATTCCCGCCATCGCTACCGGGTGAGGGCACCGCACGCGGTGCCTGTTCCCGAACTCCGCAGGAAGTCGGTTCCCCACGGGAGGCGACGTTCTGATAAGGTAGTGCGTGCTGTCATCACGACTGCACACCAAGGGGCGTAGTTCAATTGGTAGAGCAACGGTCTCCAAAACCGTAGGTTGCAGGTTCGAGTCCTGTCGCCCCTGCAAAGTTTTCTATCGCGAGGAGTGCTGTGAGCGAAGATCAGCCGAACCAGTCCGGCGGAGCTCGCCCGACCGGTAAGCGTCAGCTGGCCGGAGTCAGCACCACCTCCACCGCCTCCTACGAGGCCAAGAAGGTCACCAGGCCCACGCCCGGGGACGAGAAGCCCGGCGGCGGACCGGTGGCCTTCGTTCCGGAGGTCGTCTCCGAGATGCGCAAGGTCATCTGGCCCACCGCGCGCCAGATGGTCACCTACACCGTGGTGGTCTTCGCCTTCCTCATCATCGTCACCGCCCTCGTTTCCGGCGTGGACTTCGTCGTGGGCCTCGGAGTTGAGAAGGTCCTCACGCCTTAGCTAGAATCACCACCATCAGATTTCATCCCGTCGGGCCCGCAGGGCCGGCGGGATAATTTATTGCCTTCCCCGCAGGTAGGATTGACCCGGACAGCAGGCCGACGCCTTCCCGTGGTCGGGAGGGAAGCATGACCGACGATCACGTTTTGGAGCACACCATGAACGACGAGAACACCTTCGACCAGGACATCCAGGGAGGTGTCGCCGAGGACGCCGCCGGCGCGGCCAGCCCCACCGCCGCCGAGACCCCGGACGCCGTCACCGACGCCTTCGAGGATCCCACCGCCGACGCCGCCCTGGAGGACGTTGACACGGGTGTCGCGAACCCCGCCGAGGCCGATGGGGACGCCCCGGCCGACGACGCCCCCGCCACCGAGCAGGACCCCTTCGCCGCCGCTGCCGCGGCCCTGGGCGACACCCAGGAGGAGGACTCCGAGGCCGCCTACCGCAAGCGTCTGCGCGACTACACCCGCGAGCTGAAGAAGCAGCCGGGCCAGTGGTACATCATCCAGTGCTACTCGGGCTACGAGAACAAGGTGAAGACCAACCTGGACATGCGCATCCAGACCCTCGAGGTCGAGGACGCCATCTACGACGTCGTGGTCCCGATCGAGCAGGCCATCGAGATCAAGGACGGCAAGCGCAAGCCGGTCAAGCGCAAGCTGCTGCCGGGCTACGTCCTGGTGCGCATGGACATCAACGACAAGGCCTGGTCCGTCGTGCGCGACACCCCGGGTGTCACCAGCTTCGTCGGCAACGAGGGCAACGCCACCCCGGTCAAGCACCGCGAGGTCGCCAAGTTCCTGCTGCCGAAGGAGGCCCCGGCCGAGGGCGAGGCCGCGAAGACCACCGCCGAGGGCGAGCAGGTCATCGCCATGCCGGAGGAGCAGGACAAGCCGAAGGTCTCCGTCGACTTCGAGGTCGGCGAGGCCGTCACCATCCTCACCGGCGCCCTGGCCTCCGTCTCCGCCACGATCTCCGAGATCGACCACGAGACCGGCAAGATCCAGGCCCTGGTCTCCATCTTCGGTCGTGAGACCCCGGTCGAGCTCACCGCCGACCAGGTCGAGAAGATCAGCTAGCACGATCAGCGGGAAACCCCGCATCCTGTCGAGGCAGCCCGCCCCGGCCCGAGCGCGCGAGACGCGATTTGGGCTGGTGGCGGGCTGTGCCGTAGGATTGACCCCCGCGTGTCCGGCATGCCGTTCAGGGCCCGGTCGCGCGCGAGACAACTTATTCATCCCCGGTGGCCGGGATACGTGCAGACCCAGCGTGATCAGCATCTGCGTTGGCAGCGGGGCCCGGCATCCGGACGGGGCCGTCATCATCGTGACGGGTGCCCCGGTACCAAGGAACGAGGTAATTCGATGGCTCCGAAGAAGAAGGTCACCGGCTTCATCAAGCTGCAGATCGAGGCGGGCGCCGCCAACCCGGCTCCCCCGGTCGGCCCGGCCCTGGGTGCCCATGGTGTCAACATCATGGAGTTCTGCAAGGCCTACAACGCCGCCACCGAGTCCCAGCGCGGCAATGTCATCCCGGTCGAGATCACCGTCTACGAGGACCGCAGCTTCGACTTCAAGCTGAAGACCCCGCCGGCCGCGAAGCTCCTGCTCAAGGCCGCCGGCCTGCAGAAGGGCTCCGGCGTCCCGCACACCGACAAGGTGGGCAAGGTCTCCCTCGACCAGCTCCGGGAGATCGCCGAGACCAAGAAGGAAGACCTCAACGCGCGCGACATCGACGCCGCCGTGAAGGTCATCGCCGGCACCGCCCGCTCCATGGGCATCACCGTCGAGGACTAGTCTTCCCCGCCGCAAGGCACCGTACACACCGTGGGAGGGCCGGCTCGGCCCGTTCACCACACAATCCCCAGTGAAGGATTCACATCATGAGCAAGAAGTCCAAGGCTTTCCGGGCAGCCGCTGAGCTGGTCGACCAGAACCGCCTGTACTCCCCGATCGAGGCCACGTCCCTGGTCAAGGACACCTCCTCCAAGAACTACGACGCCACCGTGGATGTCGCCATCCGCCTCGGCGTCGACCCGCGCAAGGCCGACCAGCTGGTCCGCGGCACCGTCAACCTGCCGAACGGCACCGGCAAGACCGTCCGCGTCGCCGTCTTCGCCGCCGGCGAGAAGGCCACCGAGGCCGAGCAGGCCGGCGCCGACATCGTGGGCACCGACGAGCTGATCGAGCAGATCACCGCCGGCAACATCAACTTCGACGTCGCCATCGCCACCCCGGACCAGATGGCCAAGGTCGGCCGCGTCGCGCGTGTCCTGGGCCCCCGTGGCCTGATGCCGAACCCGAAGACCGGCACCGTCACCACCGACGTCGCCAAGGCCATCACCGAGGTCAAGGGCGGCAAGATCTCCTTCCGCGTGGACAAGGCCTCCAACCTCCACGCCAACATCGGCAAGGCGTCCTTCGAGCCGAAGGCCCTCGCCGAGAACTACGGCGCCCTCATCGACGAGCTGAACCGCATCAAGCCGTCCTCCTCCAAGGGCATCTACCTGAAGAAGATCACCATCTCCTCCACCACCGGCCCGGGCATCCCGGTCGACCCGTCGGTGCAGAAGAACTACGCCGGCGAGGAGTAGACCTCCCACGCCGCTTGACAGCTGCTTGACGACGCCCCGCCTTCCTTTCCGGAAGGCGGGGTGTTCCGCATTTCCGGGTCGGGGCCGGGCTTTCTGCGCAAACGCGGGGGAATGCGCATCATGGTGGGTGAGCCCGTTTCTGTTCCCCGCCCCGCCCGAAGGAGTGTGCCGCCATGACCCCCACCCCGCCCGCCGGCTCCCGCCCGCCCCGCGCCGTCATCGTCGGCTCGGGGCCCAACGGCCTGACCGCGGCCGCCTACCTGGCCCGCGCGGGCTGGGAGGTCGACGTGTACGAGCGCAATGACCACCCTGGCGGGGCGGCCGCCTCCGCCGCGGTCCTCGGCGAGGGGACGATCGTCGACCTGGGGGCCGCCGCCCACCCCTTCGGCGCCGCCA
Source organism: Corynebacterium halotolerans YIM 70093 = DSM 44683 (assembly GCF_000341345.1). Classification (NCBI taxonomy): domain Bacteria; kingdom Bacillati; phylum Actinomycetota; class Actinomycetes; order Mycobacteriales; family Corynebacteriaceae; genus Corynebacterium; species Corynebacterium halotolerans. The sequence goes on from NC_020302.1 coordinate 509,498, forward strand.
GCCCGGCCTTCCGCGAGCTCGAGCTGGAGAAGCACGGCCTGGAGTGGCTGCACTCGCGTTACCCGACGGCCCATCCGCTGGAGGGCCGGCCGGCCGCGCTGCTGCACCGCAGCCTGGAGGCGACCGCCACGGAGCTCGGGGAGGACGGCGCCGCGTGGCGACGGGTGCACGGTTACGTCGTCGACCACATCGATGAGCACCTGGAGAACCTGCTGGGCCCCATGCTGCGCTGGCCGAAGCACCCGGTGCGCATGGCCCGCTTCGGTGCCCTCGCGGGCCTGCCGGCCGCCCTGGTGGCCAGGACGTTCTTCGAGCAGGAGTCCACCCGGGCGCTGTTCGCCGGCTCGGCGGTGCACGCGATCACCCCACCGGCCCGCCCCTTCACCGCCGCCTTCGGGATGCTCTTCGGCTCCCTGGGGATGACGCGCGGCTGGCCGGTGGCCCGGGGCGGATCCCAGGCGGTCATCGAGGCCCTGGTCTCCGCCGTCACCAGCCACGGCGGGCGCATCCACACCGGCGCGGAGGTCACGGACCTGCGGGCCCTGCCGGAGACCGACGCCACGATCCTCAACCTCACCCCGGCGCAGGTGTTGCGGCTCAAGCACGTCGACATGCCCTCCCGGGTGCGCCGCCGGCTGGCCGGCTGGACCTACGGCTCGGGCGTGTTCAAGGTCGACTACCTGCTCGACGGGCCGGTGCCCTGGACCGATGAGCGCGTGCAGGAGTCCACCACCGTCCACGTCGCCGGCGAGGTCGCCGAGATCCAGCACGCCGAGGCCGAGGCCGCCCGCGGTCGTCTGCCCGACCGCCCCTTCGTCATGGTCTGCCAGCAGCAGGCCGCCGACCCCTCGCGGGCCACCGGCCCGGCCGAGGGCGGGCAGGTGCTGTGGACCTACGCGCACGTCCCCCACGGCTACCGGGAGCCGCGCCCCGGTTTCATCGCCGAGCGCATCGAGTCCCAGATCGAGCGCTTCGCCCCGGGCTTCCGCGACCGCATCGTCCACCGCGAGCAGCACAGCCCGGACGACCTGGAGGCCTGGAACCCGAACCTCATCGGCGGCGACGTCGCCGGGGGAGGGATGACCGGCCTGCAGTCACTGCTGCGCCCCGGACTGACCACCGACCCCTACCGGCTGCGCGACAGCGGGCTGTACCTGTGCTCCGGGGCGACCCCGCCCGGCGCCGGCGTGCACGGCATGCCCGGAGCCTGGGCGGCACGGGCCGCACTGAAGGACGTGCGCACCGCCTGACCGCGGGTCGGGCACGACCTGCCGCCGGACCGGGGATTGCGGCATGATGGGGCTGGCAGGTCCCGCCCCACCGAAGGAGGCATCATGCCCCGCTCGCTTCCCGGCCCGCAGCAACCGATCGTCGAGGTCCGCGGCGAAGCCGGGCGGTACGTGCCCGCCGACATGTGCTCCATCCGGCTGCGGGTGCGCAGCGAGCACCGGCTCGCCGATCGCGCCTACCGGCTCCGGAAGGAGGGCGTCGACGTCGTCCGGCAGGTGCTCGGCACCCTCGGCAGCCTCCGCGTGGAGGGCGAACGCCTCGACGAATCCACCTCCCACCGCGAGGGGGCCACCGTCGCCTCCTGGGGCGTGACCGTGACGGGTGCCGCCGGGGACCGCGGGGAACTGCGAGAGGTCATCGCCCGCCTGGCCGCCGTGGAGGACATCGGCGTCGACGGACCCGACTGGCAGCTCTCCCCGGCGTTGCGGGCGCAGGTGCGGCGGGAACTGCTGGCCGACGCCGCGCGCACCGCCCGCGCCGAGGCGGAGGTGCTTGCCGACGCTCTCGGCGGTACCGTCGGCCGTCTGCTCTACGTGACCGACCGGGATGATGCGGGGGACTGGCGCATCGAACAGACGGCGGCGGCCGGCCTCCTCCCGGACGGGGCGGCGGGAAATCTGCCCGAACGGACCCTGGAGCTGGACCTGGAGCCGGAGCGGATCGAGCTGACGGCGGCGGTGACCGCCGAGTTCGAGGTGGATTTCGCCGGCTGACCGGTCAGTAGATCTCCTCCTCCGTGGCCGGGAACGGGGAGGGTTCCTCGGCCGGTGGCCACTCCTCCTCTTCCGTCCGGACGTGGGCGGTGCCGATGAGGCGGTCGCAGATGAGCATGGTGGGGTAGAAGGTCAGTCGGCCGAGCATCACGATGATTTCCTCCCTTCAGGGGAACACACCGGTTCCGGCCCACCCGGAGGGTGTGTACCCCGCACGTTACCCTTTCGTGGGCGAAACAGATGTATCAACAGGTACCAATGTCTCCGAACCGTTACCGCTTTCAGTCCCATCAGGGGAAGGGGAGGAGTAGTGGGGTGTTGGCCCGCAACCGCCGCCCCCACGGCGGCCCCCGCGAGCGTCGCCACGCGGCGATTTGGTACAGGCGCGAACTCTGCACTAACATTCAACCCGAAGTTTGAACGGCCGTTTCCGGCCGAGCTCAAGTTTCACCGAAGACCGTCGGTCATCCGAGAGGATCGAAGGTTCCCGCACCATCGGGACGGCCCACGCAGGAGACACTTTCGAGCCACCACCTCCTTGTGGAGATGATGCGCCCTGTGCTCTTGCACGGGGCTTTTCTGTTGGGAACGACAGGAAGGCTCCGGCGGATCAAAACGACACGTAATTGGAAGGAGGCGTAGTAATGGCAAACCCGAAGAACCAGGCCGAGCTCGCAGAGCTCAAGGGCAAGTTCGAGGAGGCATCCTCTGTCTTCCTCACCGAGTACCGCGGCCTGTCCGTCGCTCAGATCACTGAGCTGCGTGAGGCCCTCGGCTTCGATGTCCAGTACTCCGTCGCCAAGAACACCCTGATCAAGCTCGCTGCCCAGGAAAAGGGCATCGAGGGTCTTGACGAGCACCTCACCGGCCCGACCGCCGTCGCCTTCATCAAGGGCGAGGCAGCGGTCGACGCCGCCAAGGTGATGAAGAAGTTCGCCTCGGACAACGAGGCGTTCATCGTCAAGGGTGGCTACATGGACGGCAACGCTCTGTCTGCCGACCAGGTTAAGGCCATCGCCGAGCTGGACAACCGCGAGACCACTCTCGCGAAGCTGGCCGGTGCCATGAAGGGCTCTCTGGCAAAGGCCGCAGGCCTGTTCAACGCTCCCGCTTCCCAGGTCGCACGCCTCTCGGCTGCGCTCCAGGAGAAGAAGGAAGCCTAAGACGTACCGCCGTCACCGGCGTACGCACCCCGCAAAGCTTTAACCCCACACTTCCGGGACCGGGGAACCGGTCCCACACAGAAAGGATGCCACCATGGCTAAGCTCACCAAGGACGAGCTCATTGAGGCCTTCAAGGAGATGACCCTGATCGAGCTCTCCGAGTTCGTCAAGGAGTTCGAGGAGGTCTTCGACGTCACCGCTGCCGCCCCGGTCGCCGCTGCTGCCCCGGGTGCCGCCGGCGGCGAGGCTGCTGCCGCTGAGGAGCAGACCGAGTTCGACGTTGTTCTCGAGGATGCCGGCGCCAAGAAGATCGGCGTGATCAAGGCTGTCCGCGAGCTCGTCTCCGGCCTGGGCCTGAAGGAGGCCAAGGAGCTCGTCGAGGGTGCCCCGAAGGCCATCCTCGAGGGTGCCTCCAAGGACGACGCCGAGGCTGCCAAGGCCAAGCTCGAAGAGGCCGGCGCCACCGTCAACCTCAAGTAAGATCCGACTCGTCGCCTGACGGCGCCGAGTTGACGAAAACCCCGCACTCCTGCCGCATCCGCGGTGGGGGAGCGGGGTCTTTTGCGTTGGTGGGTCGGGGGGGGGCGTCTGGGCCGGGTGGATTTTTCTCCGCACGGTCGGGGTTGGTTGCCGCTGTTCGGGTGTCGAGTGTGTGGATGAACGGACGCCTGGGGCGTGGGCTGGGCAGAGGTGTCGCTTCCTGCACACGGTCGGGGTTGGTTGCCGCTGTTCGGGTGTCGAGTGTGTGGATGAACGGACGCCTGGGACGTGGGCTGGGCAGAGGTGTCGCTTCCTGCACACGGTCGGGCCCAAGCGCCGCCGGCAGGGCATCGGTCGTGTGGAGGAACGGACGTGGTGCTCCCCGGCGGCCGGCCCGCAACCCGGGAAACATGCGGGGCCGTGCGGTGGGCGGGTTGGGTGTCGGGGCGTCGGTAAGCACAGGTAAACTCGCTGCCATGCTGCCCAAGTCCCGCATCTTCTCAAGCCTCCTGCTCGGCCTCGGTGTCGCGTTGCTGGTGGCGGGACTGGTGGCACCCCGGTTCTTCCATGCCGACGGCCGCCTGCCGCTGGATCTGGAGGCCACCACCTGGACGCTGGAGGATCCGGAGGCCCAGAGCCGGCTCAACGTCGATGGCCGGGTGCTCGACGTGCCCGTCACCCGTCAGCTGCACCTGGAGGTCCAGGCCCCCGCCGACGAGGAAGAGACGACCGTGCGCATCGGCGAGACCACCATGCGTGAGAGTCGGCAGGACGAACTGGACCGGCTGATCTCTGCGGCGGTGTGGAACTACCGCATCGACCGAGTCACCGGCGAGGCGACCTCCCCGGCGACGCTGACCGACCAGCTGGCCGCCCCCACCGCCGAGGTCGACGTCGACGGTCTGTGGCTGAAGTTCCCCACGAACGCCGAGCAGACCACCTACGACGTATTCGATCCCCTCCTGCGTGAATCCCGGCCGGCCGTCTTCGCCGAGGAGCTCGAGATGGACGGGCGCACCGTCTACCGCTACCACCAGGAGATCGAGCCGACCAACGTGGCCCAGCTCTACGCTGGCCTCGGCAACACCACGATCCTCTCCGAGGAGGACGGTTCGACCACCCAGGGCTACCTGTTTCACTCCGCCAGCCGCGATATCTTCGTGGATCAGGTCTCCGGCATGGTCGTCGAGATCCGCGCGAGCATCGACGACTACTACGGCACCGCCGACGGCGAGAAGCGTGAGCAGGTGCTGGCCTTCGACGGCGGGATGCCGCAGGAGCAGATCGACGCTCTGCTGGACCAGGCGGCGAGTATCAGTGACGTGACGGTCTCGCAGACCATCCGGTGGGTTATCGTGGGAATCGGCGCGGTACTCGCCCTGATCGGTCTCGCCGGTGCCTTCGGTGCCTTCGGTGGGCGTCGGAAGGCGGGCTCCACCACCGACTAGCGTTCCGTTGTTGCATGTCCCACAGGGTGGCGTGATAGAGTCCCCGCCAACCCGGGATTCCTTCTTCCCTTTACATTTGGTGCGCAATGATATAGGCTACTTCGTTGCGCTGGAATTCGTCTCTGGCAACACAGAAACCTTGTCCGCCCGGTCCTGAAAACACCGACTTGACAAGGTGATTTTGTGCTATCTGGGGACGGTAATTCCACAGCAGACCGAATGCTAAAAATACCAGCGGTTTCGACGATTGTATGCCAGAGCAGTCGCCGTCCGCGTGAGGTGCTGGAAGGACCCATCTTGGCAGTCTCCCGCCAGACCAAGTCAGTGGCCGACATCCCCGGGGCGGCGAAGCGTTACTCCTTCGCGAAGCTCTCCGAGCCCATCGAGGTGCCGGGTCTCCTTGACCTGCAGCGCGACTCCTTCGCGTGGCTGATCGGCTCGTCCGAGTGGCGCGCCCGCCAGCAGGAGGAGCGCGGTCCCGAGACCCGTGTCACCAGTGGTCTCGAGGACATCCTCGACGAACTCTCCCCGATTCAGGACTACTCGGGGAACATGTCGCTGTCCCTGTCCGAGCCGCGCTTCGAGCCCGTGAAGAACACGATCGACGAGTGCAAGGACAAGGACATCAACTACTCCGCCCCACTCTATGTGACCGCGGAGTTCATCAACAACGACACCCAGGAGATCAAGTCCCAGACCGTCTTCATCGGCGATTTCCCGATGATGACCGACAAGGGCACGTTCATCGTCAACGGCACCGAGCGAGTCGTCGTCTCTCAGCTCGTGCGTTCCCCGGGCGTCTACTTCGACCAGACGATCGACAAGTCGACCGAGCGTCCGCTGCACTCCGTGAAGGTCATCCCCTCCCGCGGTGCGTGGCTCGAGTTCGACGTCGACAAGCGCGACACCGTCGGTGTCCGCATCGACCGCAAGCGCCGCCAGCCGGTCACCGTCCTGCTGAAGGCGCTGGGCTGGACCGCCGAGCAGATCACCGAGCGCTTCGGGTTCTCCGAGCTCATGATGTCCACCCTGGAGTCCGACGGCGTGGCCAACACCGACGAGGCCCTGCTGGAGATCTACCGCAAGCAGCGCCCGGGCGAGCAGCCGACCCGCGATCTCGCGCAGTCCCTGCTCGACAACGCCTTCTTCCGTCCGAAGCGCTACGACCTGGCCAAGGTCGGTCGCTACAAGGTCAACCGCAAGCTCGGTCTGGGCGGTGACGACGAGGGGCTGATGACCCTGACGGAGGAGGACATCGCCACCACCCTGGAGTACCTCGTCCGCCTCCACGTCGGCGAGCGCACCATGACCTCCCCGACCGGCGAGACCATCCCGGTCTCCACCGACGACATCGACCACTTCGGCAACCGTCGTCTGCGCACCGTCGGCGAGCTCATCCAGAACCAGGTCCGCGTGGGCCTGTCCCGTATGGAGCGCGTCGTCCGCGAGCGCATGACCACCCAGGACGCCGAGTCGATCACCCCGACCTCGCTGATCAACGTCCGCCCGGTCTCCGCGGCGATCCGCGAGTTCTTCGGCACCTCGCAGCTGTCCCAGTTCATGGACCAGAACAACTCGCTGTCGGGCCTGACCCACAAGCGTCGTCTGTCCGCCCTCGGCCCGGGTGGTCTGTCCCGTGAGCGCGCCGGCATCGAGGTCCGTGACGTCCACCCGTCGCACTACGGCCGCATGTGCCCGATCGAGACCCCTGAGGGGCCGAACATCGGTCTGATCGGTTCGCTGTCCTCCTACGCCCGCGTCAATGCGTTCGGTTTCATCGAGACCCCGTACCGCAAGGTCGTTGACGGCAAGCTGACCGACGAGATCCACTACCTGACCGCCGACGAGGAGGACCGCTACGCCATTGCGCAGGCGTCCATCATCGTCGACGCCGACGGCAACATCTCCGACGACCAGCGCATCGAGGTCCGCGTCAAGGACGGTGACATCCAGGTCACCAACGCCCAGGGCGTGAACTACATGGACGTCTCCCCGCGCCAGATGGTCTCCGTCGGCACGGCGATGATTCCGTTCCTCGAGCACGACGACGCCAACCGTGCCCTCATGGGCGCGAACATGCAGAAGCAGGCCGTCCCGCTGATCCGCGCCGAGGCACCCTACGTGGGCACCGGCATGGAGCTGCGCTCCGCCTACGACGCCGGTGACATGGTCATCAGCCCGAAGGCCGGCGTCGTGGAGAACATGTCCGCCGACTTCATCACCGTGATGGACGACGAGGGCATCCGCGACACCTACCTGCTGCGCAAGTTCGAGCGCACCAACCAGGGCACCTGCTACAACCAGACCCCGCTGGTCAACATCGGCGACCGCGTCGAGGCCGGCCAGGTGCTGGCCGACGGCCCGGGCACCCACAACGGCGAGATGTCGCTCGGCCGCAACCTGCTGGTCGCCTTCATGCCGTGGGAGGGCCACAACTACGAGGACGCGATCATCCTCTCCCAGCGCATCGTGGAGGAGGACGTGCTCACCTCGATCCACATCGAGGAGCACGAGATCGACGCCCGCGACACCAAGCTCGGCGCCGAGGAGATCACCCGGGAGATCCCGAACGTCTCCGAGGACGTGCTCAAGGACCTCGACGACCGCGGCATCATCCGCATCGGTGCCGACGTCCGCGACGGCGACATCCTGGTCGGCAAGGTCACCCCGAAGGGCGAGACCGAGCTGACCCCGGAGGAGCGCCTGCTGCGCGCCATCTTCGGCGAGAAGGCCCGCGAGGTGCGCGACACCTCCATGCGCGTGCCGCACGGTGAGACCGGCAAGGTCATCGGCGTGCGCCGCTTCTCCCGCGAGGACGACGACGATCTGGCCCCGGGCGTCAACGAGATGATCCGCGTCTACGTCGCCCAGAAGCGCAAGATCCAGGACGGCGACAAGCTCGCCGGCCGCCACGGCAACAAGGGCGTCGTGGGCAAGATCCTGGCGCCGGAGGACATGCCGTTCATGCCGGACGGCACCCCGGTGGACATCATCCTGAACACCCACGGTGTCCCGCGTCGTATGAACATCGGCCAGGTCCTGGAGATCCACCTGGGCTGGCTGGCCGCCGCCGGTTGGCAGGTGGACCCGGAGGACGTCAAGAACGCCGAGCTGCTCAAGACCCTGCCCGAGGAGCTCTACAACGTGCCGGCCGGCTCGCTGACCGCCACGCCGGTGTTCGACGGTGCCTCCAACGAGGAGCTGTCCGGCCTGCTGGCCAACTCCCGTCCGAACCGCGACGGCGAGGTCATGGTCGACGAGCACGGCAAGGCCACGCTCTTCGACGGCCGCTCCGGCGAGCCCTTCCCGTACCCGGTCTCGGTGGGCTACATGTACATGCTCAAGCTCCACCACCTGGTCGACGAGAAGATCCACGCCCGTTCCACCGGCCCGTACTCCATGATCACCCAGCAGCCGCTGGGCGGTAAGGCCCAGTTCGGTGGCCAGCGCTTCGGCGAGATGGAGGTGTGGGCGATGCAGGCATACGGCGCCGCCTACACCCTGCAGGAGCTGCTGACGATCAAGTCCGATGACGTGGTCGGCCGCGTGAAGGTCTACGAGGCCATCGTCAAGGGTGAGAACATCCCGGACCCGGGTATCCCGGAGTCCTTCAAGGTTCTGCTCAAGGAGCTGCAGTCCCTGTGCCTGAACGTGGAGGTCCTCTCCACCGACGGCACGCCGATGGAACTGTCCGGCTCCGACGACGATGACGACGCCGCCGGTTCCTCGCTGGGCATCAACCTGTCCCGCGACGAGCGCTCCGACGCCGACATCGCCTAGCCGCCAGGTTCGACGCGGGCGTCGCCAAGCGACACCCGCCGTCGGGCGAACCAACTAGCTAACCCTGATATACGCCATTCAATCCCTCCCTCACCGGAGGGGAAAGGGAGTTACGTGTTCGACGTAAACCTCTTCGACGAGCTCCGCATCGGCCTGGCCACCGCCGACGACATCCGCCGCTGGTCCAAGGGCGAGGTCAAGAAGCCGGAGACCATCAACTACCGCACCCTGAAGCCGGAGAAGGACGGCCTGTTCTGCGAGCGTATCTTCGGTCCCACCCGGGACTGGGAGTGCGCCTGCGGCAAGTACAAGCGCGTCCGCTACAAGGGCATCATCTGTGAGCGCTGCGGCGTCGAGGTGACCAAGTCCAAGGTCCGCCGTGAGCGCATGGGCCACATCGAGCTGGCCGCCCCGGTCACCCACATCTGGTACTTCAAGGGCGTGCCGTCCCGTCTGGGCTACCTGTTGGACCTGGCGCCGAAGGATCTCGAGCGGATCATCTACTTCGCCGCCAACATCATCACCTCCGTCGACGAGGAGGCCCGGCACAACGACCAGTCCACCCTCGAGGCCGAGATGCTGCTCGAGAAGAAGGACGTCGAGTCCGACGCCGAGTCCGACATCGCCGAGCGCGCCCAGAAGCTGGAGGAGGACCTCGCCGAGCTCGAGGCCGCCGGCGCCAAGGCCGACGCCCGCCGCAAGGTGCAGAACGCCGCCGACAAGGAGATGCAGCACATCCGCGAGCGCGCGGAGCGTGAGATCGACCGTCTCGAGGAGATCTGGCAGACCTTCATCAAGCTGGCCCCGAAGCAGATGATCATCGACGAGACCATCTACGAGGAGCTCGTCGACCGCTACGAGGACTACTTCACCGGCGGCATGGGCGCCGAGGCCATCCAGACGCTGATCCGCAACTTCGACCTCGACGCCGAGGCCGAGGAGCTGCGCGAGATCATCAACAGCGGCAAGGGCCAGAAGAAGATGCGTGCCCTCAAGCGCCTGAAGGTCGTCGCCGCGTTCCAGCGCTCCGGCAACGACCCGGCCGGCATGGTCCTGGACTGCATCCCGGTGATCCCGCCGGAGCTGCGTCCGATGGTCCAGCTCGACGGTGGCCGCTTCGCCACCTCCGACCTGAACGACCTGTACCGCCGCGTGATCAACCGCAACAACCGCCTCAAGCGCATGATCGATCTCGGCGCCCCCGAGATCATCGTGAACAACGAGAAGCGCATGCTGCAGGAGTCCGTCGACGCGCTGTTCGACAACGGCCGTCGCGGCCGTCCGGTCACCGGCCCGGGCAACCGCCCGCTGAAGTCCCTGTCCGACCTGCTCAAGGGCAAGCAGGGCCGCTTCCGCCAGAACCTGCTGGGCAAGCGTGTGGACTACTCCGGCCGTTCCGTGATCATCGTCGGCCCGCAGCTCAAGCTCCACGAGTGCGGCCTGCCGAAGCTCATGGCGCTCGAGCTGTTCAAGCCGTTCGTCATGAAGCGCCTGGTCGAGAACGACTACGCGCAGAACATCAAGTCCGCCAAGCGCATGGTCGAGCGCCAGCGCCCCGAGGTGTGGGACGTGCTCGAGGAGGCCATCTCCGAGCACCCGGTCATGCTCAACCGTGCACCGACCCTGCACCGCCTGGGCATCCAGGCCTTCGAGCCGAAGCTGGTCGAGGGTAAGGCCATCCAGCTGCACCCGCTGGCCTGTGAGGCCTTCAACGCCGACTTCGACGGTGACCAGATGGCCGTGCACCTGCCGCTGTCCGCGGAGGCGCAGGCCGAGGCCCGCGTGCTGATGCTCGCCTCGAACAACATCCTGTCCCCGGCGTCCGGCAAGCCGCTGGCCATGCCGCGTCTGGACATGGTCACGGGTCTGTACTTCCTGACCATGGATAAGTCCGAGGACGAGTTCGGCGGCCAGGGCCGCTACGTCCCGGGCGACGAGAACGGTCCGGCCCAGGGCGTGTACTCCTCCGTGGCGGAGGCCATCATGGCCCGTGACCGCGGTGTGCTCGGCCTGCAGGCCCCGATCCACGTGCGTATCTCGCACCTGCGTCCGCCGGCCGACATCGAGGCCGAGCAGTTCCCGGACGGCTGGGAGCAGGGCCAGACCTGGCTCGCCGAGACCACCCTGGGGCGCGTCATGTTCAACGAGCTCCTGCCGTGGAACTACCCGTACCTCGAGGGAGTCATGGTCCGTAAGGGCGGCGGCTCCGGCAAGATCCTGCTGGGCGACGTCATCACCGACCTGTCGGCCAAGTACCCGATGATCACCGTCGCGCAGACGATGGACAAGATGAAGGACGCCGGTTTCTACTGGTCCACCCGCTCCGGCGTGACCATCTCCATGTCCGACGTTCTGGTTCTGCCGAACAAGGAGGAGATCCTCGAGCGCTACGAGGCCGAGGCCCGTGAGATCGAGCGCAAGTTCTGGGTGCAGGGCGCCCTGACCGAGCGTGAGCGCTACGACCGCCTGGTCGAGCTGTGGAAGGACGCCACCGACACCGTCGGCCAGGCCGTCGAGGACATGTACCCGGACGACAACCCGATTCCGATGATCGTGAAGTCGGGCGCCGCCGGTAACATGCGCCAGATCTGGACCCTGGCCGGCATGAAGGGCATGGTCGTGAACTCCAAGGGTGACTACATCACCCGACCGATCAAGACCTCCTTCCGCGAGGGACTGTCCGTGCTCGAGTACTTCAACAACTCCCACGGTTCCCGTAAGGGCCTGGCCGACACCGCTCTGCGTACCGCCGACTCCGGTTACCTCACGCGTCGTCTCGTCGACGTCGCGCAGGACGTCATCGTCCGTGAGGACGACTGCGGCACCCGCCAGGGCGTGCGCGTCCCGGTCTCCGAGGAGCTGCTCGACGCCGAGGGCAACGTCTCCGGCCACGCCCGCCACAGCCTGGTCGAGACCTCCGTCTCCGGCCGCGTGCTGGCCGGCGACCTCAAGGACGACGAGGGCGAGATCATCTTCGAGGCCGGCACCGATCTCACCGAGGCGCGTATCGACGTCCTCGTCGAGCGGGGCATCACCCAGGTCAAGGTCCGCTCCGTGCTGACCTGCCAGACCCCGGCCGGTGTCTGCGCCAAGTGCTACGGCAAGTCCATGGCCTCCGGCCACCTGGTCGACATCGGCGAGGCCGTCGGCATCGTCGCCGCCCAGTCGATCGGTGAGCCGGGTACCCAGCTGACCATGCGTACCTTCCACCAGGGTGGTGTCGGTGGCGACATCACCGGCGGTCTGCCGCGTGTCCAGGAGCTGTTCGAGGCCCGCGTTCCGAAGAACCGTGCCCCGATCGCCTCGGTCGCCGGTACCGTCCACCTGGAGGACGAGGGCAACTTCTGGACCCTGACCGTCACCCCGGATGACGGCGGTGACGACGTGGTCTACGAGAAGCTGTCCAAGCGCCAGGGTCTGGCCCAGGTCCGCCGTCCGATGGAGAACAACCCGTCGGCGATGATCGAGCGCACCCTGCGCGAGGGCGACCACGTCGAGGTGGGCGACCGCCTCCTGCGTGGCCCGGCCGACCCGCACGACGTGCTCGAGGTCCTCGGACGCCGTGGCGTGGAGAAGCACCTGATCGACGAGGTCCAGGCCGTCTACCGGACCCAGGGTGTGGCCATCCACGACAAGCACATCGAGATCATCATCCGTCAGATGCTGCGTCGTGGCACCGTCATCGACGCCGGCTCCACCGAGTTCCTCCCGGGCACCCTGGTGGACCTGTCCGAGGCGAAGCAGGCCAACTCGGCCGCCATCGCCGAGAGCGGTCAGCCGGCGGAGCTGCGCTCCGAGATCATGGGCATCACCAAGGCCTCCCTGGCCACTGAGTCCTGGCTGTCGGCCGCCTCCTTCCAGGAGACGACCCGCGTCCTGACCGATGCCGCGATCAACAAGCGCTCCGACAAGCTGATCGGTCTCAAGGAGAACGTGATCATCGGTAAGCTGATTCCGGCCGGTACCGGTATCTCCCGTTACCGCAACATCTCCGTGAAGCCGACCGAGGCCGCCCGCAACGCCGCCTACTCGATCCCCACCTACGGGGACTCGATCTACGGCGACGACGGCTACGCCGAGTTCACCGGCGCCTCGGTGCCGCTGGACGAGGAGTTCGGTCTCTAAGAGCCGACCCCCGGTGAGGGGGAATCCTCATCACCGAGCCCGCCCCCGGCAATGAAGCCGGGGGCGGGCTTTCGTTTTGCAGGGGCGTTCCATTATGGGCGGGTCCCATAATGGGGCGTCCGGAAAGGGGATCTAATCGGTCGATTCCCGACGGGCGCGCCGCATCGTCACGGCGCCCATCAGTCCGAGACCGTTGATCCGGATGACCGGGGCGTTGGTCGGCAGTTCTTCCATGGAGTCGAGCACGTCCTCGTCCTCCTCAATGTCAAAGGCGCCCATGACGCCGACGCCGTCGTTGATGACGCGGACATCGTGGGGGACGATGATGTCCGTGCCGCCCATGAGGGCAACCGCGGTGATGGTCGTCTCGTGGGCGTGGAAACGGGCCCGGCGCAGGTCCAGATCCGTTCCACCCATTACCGCGATGCTGACGTGATGGGGTGCGCACAGCCAGTCGCCGCGCTTGCCGCTGCCGCCCATCAGCGCGAGGGTGAAGGACTGGCCACCGGGTTCGCCGGTGACCTGCCGGCTGGCGGTGTCCGTCCCGGTGTCGGGCGGATACCGTCCGGGTTCCGGAGTGCGCTCGGGGCGCACCGCCGGTGGTGGGGCGGCGAGGACGCGGGCGGGGTCGGGCATCAGGTCAATCAACGGGTCGAGCAGCTCGTCGTGGTGTTTGGCCACCCACACCCGCTTCGTGCGTTCGTCGAATTCCCCGTAGTCGAGCTGGCCGCGCGCGAAGGCGTCGCTCAGGGCGGCGGCGACGCGGTGGCGGTCGTCGTCACTGGCGCGCATCGGGGGAGGGGCACCGTCGCTCATGGCCCCGATTCTACGCAGCCCCATGCCGGGGCGTGGGCTGTTTCAGCGCCCCCGGCCCCGACTAATCCCCGGATTCACGGGGGACCCGTCGGATGCCCACGGATCCCAACAGGCCCAGTCCACGTACCCGGACCACGGGGGCGTCTGCGGGCAGATCACGTTGGGCGACGGTGACCTTCTTGTCCTCGGTGACCTCGAAGGCACCGAGTACCCCGTACCCGTCGCCGATGACGAGGACATCCTCCGGGACGAGGATCTCCACCGCCCCCAGCACGCCGAACGCGTTGATGGTGGTCTCCGCGCAGGTCAGACGGGCGAGCCGCAGGTCGATCACGGTGCTGCCCAGCATCGCCGTCGTGTGGTGCGTGGGGGAGCACAGCCAGTCACCGCGCTTCTGGGACATGCCCAGCAGGGAGAAGGTGAGTGATTGCCCTCCCGGTTCGCCGGTAACCTGCTGGCGGGCGGTTTCCGCGCCTGCCCGGGGCGACCGGGGAGCGGTCCGCGGGCGGGGTGCCGGCGCGCGGTCCTCGAGGATGCGGGCCGGGTCGGGCAGCAGGTCGCTGAGCGGGGCGAACAGCTCGTCCCGGTACCTGGCGGACCACACCTGCTCCGTGCGGGCGTCGAGCTCCCCGTAGTCGAGCTGGCCGCGGGCGAAGGCGTCGCTCAACGCGGCAGCGACGCGGCGGCGATCGTCGTCGCTCGCGCGCAGCCTCGGGGTTCCACCGTCGCTCATGGCCCCGATCCTACGACGGCGTCCCCGTCTGCGCGCCGCCTTCCGGTTCGCGTTCACTCCGGCTCCCGGACGGTGCGGGGCAGGGGAGCGCGGCGGCCGCCCGATTGGCCATCGAACGGGATTTTGGTGTATCGGCGTCCCTGCTGTAGCATTCCTCTCTAGTCCCACGTCTCCATGGTGGGAGTCTGACTTTTTCCCCGGTAGGCCAGCGAGAGCGGCTGACTGGGTTTCACCTGTTTAAAAGCAAATCACGGTGTCGCATGAAAAAGCAGGCGAGGAATGCGTAAGTTTTCTCGGTCGGCACATCCGGCCGGATATGCCGATCAACACAGAAAGACGGTTCATGCCCACTATTCAGCAGCTGGTCCGTAAGGGCCGCCACTCGAAGAAGGCCGGCGTGTCCACCGCGGCGCTGAAGGGTTCCCCCCAGCGTCGTGGCGTGTGCACCCGTGTCTACACCACCACCCCGAAGAAGCCGAACTCCGCCCTGCGTAAGGTCGCCCGTGTGCGCCTGACCACCGGCATCGAGGTCTCCGCCTACATCCCGGGCGAGGGTCACAACCTGCAGGAGCACTCCATGGTGCTCGTCCGCGGCGGTCGTGTGAAGGACCTCCCGGGTGTCCGCTACAAGATCGTCCGCGGCGCCCTCGACACCCAGGGTGTCAAGGACCGCAAGCAGGCCCGTTCCCGCTACGGCGCCAAGAAGGGACAGTAATCAATGCGTAAGTCTGCAGCTCCGAAGCGTCCCGTCGTCAAGGATCCGGTCTACGGCTCCGAGCTCGTGACCCAGCTGGTCAACAAGGTCCTCCTCGACGGCAAGAAGTCCACCGCCGAGCGCATCGTCTACGGTGCCCTCGAGAAGTGCCGCGAGAAGACCGGCACCGAGCCGGTCGGAACCCTCGAGAAGGCC
Organism: Corynebacterium halotolerans YIM 70093 = DSM 44683; assembly: GCF_000341345.1. Taxonomy (NCBI): domain Bacteria; kingdom Bacillati; phylum Actinomycetota; class Actinomycetes; order Mycobacteriales; family Corynebacteriaceae; genus Corynebacterium; species Corynebacterium halotolerans. The sequence continues at coordinate 524,957 of NC_020302.1, forward strand.
CTGGGCAACATCCGCCCGGACCTCGAGGTCCGCTCCCGCCGTGTCGGTGGCGCCACCTACCAGGTTCCGGTCGAGGTCCGCCCGGGCCGCTCCACCACCCTGGCTCTGCGTTGGATGGTCACCTACACCCGCCAGCGTCGCGAGAACACCATGATCGAGCGCCTCGCCAACGAGATCCTGGATGCCTCTAACGGTCTCGGTGCCTCCGTGAAGCGTCGCGAGGACACCCACAAGATGGCCGAGGCCAACCGCGCCTTCGCCCACTACCGCTGGTAGTCCGCCCGATGCCCATGGCCCACTCGATGAACCTGTTGTGCCACCCCGTCCCCCGCAGCAGTGCGGTGGCGGGTGCGCGGCGGCGTCGATTGGGCCATTGTTCTTCCGTACCCTCTCCGCTCGGCAGGGTCCCGGCCTCCGGGGCCTGACGGCGGAAGGTGCGGCGCGGTGCCGTACGGCCTGGCCGGGGATTTTCCTTTCCGGTACTGCCGGTGCGGCCAAGTAATGGCAAGATTGAACGAGAACTATCCACAGACGGCGTTCCTGGTGCCTGAACCATGACGTCCACGAACAACAAGTTGGGGTAAGACTGTGGCACAAGAAGTGCTTAAGGACCTGAGCAAGGTCCGCAACATCGGCATCATGGCCCACATCGATGCCGGTAAGACCACCACCACCGAGCGCATCCTGTTCTACACGGGTATCAACCGCAAGGTCGGCGAGACCCACGACGGTGCCTCCACCACCGACTGGATGGAGCAGGAGAAGGAGCGTGGCATCACGATCACCTCCGCCGCCGTCACCTGTTTCTGGGAAAAGAACCAGATCAACATCATCGACACCCCCGGTCACGTCGACTTCACCGTCGAGGTCGAGCGCTCCCTGCGCGTCCTGGATGGCGCCGTCGCAGTCTTCGACGGCAAGGAGGGCGTCGAGCCCCAGTCCGAGCAGGTCTGGCGTCAGGCCGCCAAGTACGACGTCCCGCGCATCTGCTTCGTCAACAAGATGGACAAGCTGGGCGCCGACTTCTACTACACCGTCGGCACCATCGTCGACCGTCTCGGCGCCAAGCCGCTGGTCATGCAGTTGCCGATCGGCGCCGAGGACGACTTCGACGGCGTCGTGGACCTGATCAGCATGAAGGCCCTGATGTGGCCGGGCAAGACCGACATCGGCACCGAGGCCACCGTCGAGGAGATCCCGGCGGACCTGCAGGAGCGTGCCGAGGAGTACCGCGAGAAGCTGCTCGAGGCCGTCGCCGAGTCCGACGAAGAGCTCATGGAGAAGTACTTCGGCGGCGAGGAGCTCACCGTCGAGGAGATCAAGACCGCCATCCGCAAGATGACCGTCGCCTCCGAGATCTACCCGGTCTTCTGCGGCACCGCCTACAAGAACAAGGGCATCCAGCCGGTGCTCGACGCCATCGTCGACTACCTGCCGAACCCGCTGGACGTCGGCGAGGTCCACGGCCACAAGGTCGGCGACGAGTCCGTCGACCTGACCCGTAAGCCGAGCGCCGATTCCCCGTTCTCCGCGCTGGCCTTCAAGATCGCCGTCCACCCGTTCTTCGGCAAGCTGACCTATATCCGCGTCTACTCGGGCCGCACCGAGCCGGGCCAGCAGGTCATGAACTCCACCAAGGGCAAGAAGGAGCGCATCGGCAAGATCTTCCAGATGCACTCCAACAAGGAGAACCCGGTGGAGGAGGCCCGCGCCGGCAACATCTTCGCCGTCGTCGGCCTGAAGGACACCACCACCGGTGACACCCTCTGCGACCCCAACGAGCAGATCATCCTGGAGTCCATGGACTTCCCGGATCCGGTCATCCAGGTCGCCATCGAGCCGAAGACCAAGTCCGACCAGGAGAAGCTGGGCACCGCCATCCAGAAGCTGGCGGAGGAGGATCCGACCTTCACCGTCCGTCTGGACGAGGAGTCCGGTCAGACCGTCATCGGCGGCATGGGCGAGCTCCACCTCGACGTCCTGGTCGACCGCATGAAGCGCGAGTTCAAGGTCGAGGCGAACATCGGTAACCCGCAGGTCGCCTACCGCGAGACCATCCGCAAGCCTGTCGAGAAGCTCGAGTTCACCCACAAGAAGCAGACCGGTGGTTCCGGTCAGTTCGCGAAGGTCATCATCGCGCTCGAGCCCTACGCCCCGTCCGAGGATGAGCTCGAGGAGGGCCAGTCCCCGCTGTACGCTTTCAAGGACGCCGTCACCGGCGGCCGCGTGCCGAAGGAGTACATCCCGTCCGTCGACGCCGGTATCCAGGACGCCATGCAGTACGGCTACCTGGCCGGTTACCCGCTGGTCAACATCAAGGCTACCCTGCTCGACGGCGCCTATCACGACGTCGACTCCTCTGAGATGGCCTTCAAGATCGCCGGTTCCCAGGCGCTGAAGGAGGCCGTGGCCAAGGCCAAGCCGGTTCTGCTCGAGCCGGTCATGGCCGTCGAGGTCACCACTCCGGAGGAGTACATGGGCGAGGTCATCGGCGACATCAACTCCCGCCGTGGCCAGGTCTCGGCCATGGAGGACCGCGCCGGCGCCAAGCTGGTCAAGGCCAAGGTTCCGCTGTCCCAGATGTTCGGCTACGTCGGTGACCTGCGTTCCAAGACCCAGGGTCGTGCGAACTACTCCATGGTCTTCGACTCCTACGCCGAGGTCCCGAGCAGCGTCGCCCAGGACATCATCGCCGAGCGCACCGGCGCCTAGGTAAGGCCCCTGGACCGGGGGATAACGGAGCGGCGCCTGTGCCGGCGCCGCTCCGCCCCGGACCGCCCCGTGGGGTAGCGGCCGCGCTGGGTGGCCACCAGAATCTGGTGGTCGCTGAGCCGGCCGTTACCCTCCGGAGATCCCGGATTCTTGCAGCCTGATCCAGTTGTGGCCCAGTGTCACGGTTTGAAAATCGGGCGGCATAAACCTAGGATCATGTAACTGGCACATTGTGAAACCGTCATCATGCTGGATACCTGCGTGTTTTCAGCGAAGATGGCACTGTCAACCACGTGGCTGCGAAAGTCGTAGCCACCATGAAGTCCAGGAGGACATACAGTGGCAAAGGCGAAGTTCGAGCGTACGAAGCCGCACGTCAACATCGGCACCATCGGTCACGTCGACCACGGCAAGACCACCACCACGGCTGCCATCACCAAGGTGCTGGCTGACGCTTTCCCGGATCTGAACGAGTCCTTCGCCTTCGACGCCATCGACAAGGCGCCGGAGGAGAAGGAGCGTGGCATCACGATCAACATCTCCCACGTCGAGTACCAGACCGAGAAGCGCCACTACGCCCACGTTGACGCCCCGGGTCACGCCGACTACATCAAGAACATGATCACCGGTGCCGCTCAGATGGACGGCGCCATCCTCGTGGTCGCCGCCACCGACGGCCCGATGCCGCAGACCCGTGAGCACGTTCTCCTGGCCCGCCAGGTCGGCGTCCCCTACATCCTCGTCGCCCTGAACAAGTGCGACATGGTCGACGATGAGGAGATCATCGAGCTCGTCGAGATGGAGGTCCGCGAGCTGCTGGCCGAGCAGGACTACGACGAGGATGCCCCGATCGTCCACATCTCCGCTCTGAAGGCCCTCGAGGGTGACGAGAAGTGGGCCCAGTCCATCCTGGAGCTCATGCAGGCCTGCGACGACTCCATCCCGGATCCGCAGCGCGCCACCGATCAGCCGTTCCTGATGCCGATCGAGGACATCTTCACCATCACCGGCCGCGGCACCGTCGTCACCGGCCGTGTCGAGCGTGGCTCCCTGAAGGTGAACGAGGATGTCGAGATCATCGGCATCAAGGAGAAGTCCACCAACACCACCGTCACCGGTATCGAGATGTTCCGTAAGCTTCTCGACTACACCGAGGCCGGCGACAACTGTGGTCTGCTGCTCCGCGGCATCAAGCGCGAGGATGTCGAGCGCGGCCAGGTCATCATCAAGCCGGGCGCCTACACCCCGCACACCCAGTTCGAGGGCTCCGTCTACGTCCTGTCCAAGGATGAGGGCGGTCGCCACACCCCGTTCTTCGACAACTACCGTCCGCAGTTCTACTTCCGCACCACCGACGTCACCGGCGTCGTGAAGCTGCCGGAGGGCACCGAGATGGTCATGCCGGGCGACAACGTCGAGATGTCCGTCGAGCTGATCCAGCCGGTCGCCATGGATGAGGGTCTGCGCTTCGCCATCCGCGAGGGCTCCCGCACCGTCGGCGCTGGCCGTGTCACCAAGATCATCAAGTAATGATCTGCTGACCCGCTAGGGTTCGCACAGTCAACCACCGTCCATTCGGGCGGTGGTTTTCTGCTTCTCAGGGCCACCGTAAGATCGGGTGCCATGATGGATCCGACCCGCCTGCCCGGCGTGCTCGACGCCCTGCGCCGCACCTGGGAAGGCCAGCCCGACCTGCCGCTGGCCACACTGTTCGGCATGCTGAACAACCGCGGCATCGGCTGGGGCAGCACGGACGGGGAACTCATCGCCGCGCTCGCCGCCCTGGCACGCATCCACCCCGGGCAGCTGCCGCGTGTCGACGCCCGCGTCACCGCCCGCTACCTCATCGTCACCGAGGCGCCCGCCCACCGGGTCACCGTCGACCCCTGGCGGGTCGTGGTCCGCCGCATCACCGACGCCGGACACGCCACCCAGCCCGGGTCGTGGGACTACCGGACCATCCGCCCGGCGTCCCCGGGCTCGCCGCTGGTCGTCGCCGACACCGGCGGCATCGAGCACCGCCTCGGCGTCGTCACGCGGATCACGCTGCTCGACGAGTCCCCTGCAGCCGAGGTCACCGACCTGTCGGGTCTGCGCCGCCGCGACGTCGGCGACGCGGTCCACCTCATCCGGCTGGCGGACGGGGAGACGGTCCTGCTCGACCACGGCCTGGAACGGTTCATCCCCGGTCGGCGCAGCCTCGAGCGGCGGGCGGGGAAATGGGAGGAGCTGCTCACCTGCCGCCTGGGAGAGGAACTTCTCGTGTCGCGGCCCGGCGGGGGAGCGCCGATCCGTCTCGCACCGGTCGAGGACATTCTCGTGGTGGAGGACGCGCCGGCCGACTAGCCGGAAGGCGCATGTGTGGCGATCAGGCGTCCACCGGCAGCAGGTGGATGAGGTAGGTGGTGTCGACGTCGATGTCGCGCACGGCCTCCCGGAAATCTGTCTCGGCCTGCTCGAGGACCCCGCGCAGTGCGGGCACGTCCACCCCGGCCCGGGCCCGGACGAGGAAGGTGACGGCCGGACGGCTGCGGTTCATGCCCAGGACGGGCCGGACCCCCTCCACGCGGGGTAGTTCCCCGATGTCCCGGGCGAGTGCGGTGGCCAGCGGGAGGATGTCGAGGTCGATGCTGCCCGTGGCGTCGGTGGCCGGGGAACGCATGCGGTTGAACCGGCGGCGGCGCAGATTCAGGGCGATCAACCAGCCGCCGATAACCAGGCTGAACAGCATGACCGCGGCGATGGCCAGGTCATACCACTCGGCGGCCGGTGCCGAGAGCCACGCGGGGAAGTGGATGAGGTCCGCCATGCGTTGGGCGAGTGGGACATCGAGGTACAGGCCCACGGCCCAGGCCCCGCCGAGCAGGATGAGCAGCCCGAGGACGAACACGACGATCCGGTCGAAGACCGCGAGCCGGGTGGTCACCGCGTCACCTCCGTGTGCGGCCGGACGCGCACCCGCGGCGACAGGGCGGTGAGCCCCAGCTCCTCCAGCAGGGACACCACCTCCTCCTCCACGCGGGCGGCGAGGCCGCTGTCCTCGGCACCACCGCTGACGGTCACGGTCAGAGTCTTTCCGCTGACCTGGCTGTGCGCGGACAATACCCCCGCGACCCGCCGCGTCTGCGCGGAGGTCATGCGGGCGATGTCCGTCGGGCGCATCCACAACGGGGCCGGCGAACCCAGCCGACGGTGGGTGCGGGTGCGTGGGCGCACGCCGATCCACATGAGCAGCGCGCCGAGCACCACGGCGAGTATGCCGACGGGCAGCATCCAGGGCTCGAAAGTGGCCGAGCCGACGGTGAGCACCACCGGGTCGACCCAGCTGTCCCAGGCGACGTCCGCGGAGTTGCGCAGCCACAGCTCGCGCGCGCAGATGACCGCGACGGCCAGCAGAGCCAGCCCGATGACCATCGCCACGTAGCGCGCCACCGGTTGGGCCTTCGGCTCCGGTGTCCGCCGCGTGGGGCCGATGTTCGGTTCAGCGGACATCGCGACCTCCCCCGGACCGGACGGATGGGCTGGCCGGGTGCAAGGGGATCACCCGCACCGGCTTCAGGCTCGGCGGGGTCGGCACCACCACCGGGGTGAGCGGGGCGGGTGCCGGTGCCCGCACCGGGGTCAGGGCCGCGGAAGGTTCCGTGCGCGGATGCTGCACCCGCAGGGCAGGGGCCCCGATGGGGCTGAGCCTGGGCAGGCGCGGGCGGGCGTCGATCTGCGCCTGCGTGACCCGCCGGGAGTGCTCACCGGCGACGACCGGCCCGACGACCACGTTGACGTGGGTGACGGTCAGGCCTGTCAGGCCCCGCACCCGGTCGATCACCGTGGCACGCACCGCCTCCGCCACTCCGGTCACCGGCGACGGCCAGGTCACGGCGATGAACGCCTCGACGCTCGCGGTGCCGGCGGCGTCGTCGATGAGCACGTCATAGCGCGGGTAGATGCGCCCGGCGATACGCTCCAGACTGCGGCCGAGTGTCGTGGTGCCCGGGACAGAGGCGGCCGCGGCGGCGACGATGCGGCCCAGAGCGCGTTCGGAGATGCGCACTCGCCCGGTGGCGGTGGTCGAGTCCATCAGCCCCGGCCCCCTCTCCCGGACGGCCCGAAGTTGTCGAAGAAGGTCCGCAGGTCGATTCGGCCGTCGAGGTGGGCGCCGATGACACCGCCCACCAGGGCGAAGACCAGTGCGTAGAGCAGACCGGTCCAGCCGCCCAGGATGATGGCGAAGGCCAGGGCCAACCCCAGGATGATGCCGGTCAGAGTGTGGTTGCTCACCGCGGCGGCCTCCTCGTGACAGGGGATTCGGTGCCGTCGGCGAAGACGACGTCGACCGGCAGGTCCACCCCGGACTCCCTGACGACGTCGCGCACCGTGGCGGCGAGCCCGGAGAGCGGGCGTCGGTAAGCGGAGAAATCCACGACGACGTGCACCTCGAGGCGCGGAGCCGGCCCCGGCGTCACCCGCAGCCCCGGCACGCGCCCACGCGGATAGAGCAGTGCAACCTCCCCGAACAGGCCGGGGTGCAGGGCGGCGATGCCGTCGACGCCCAGGAGCGCCCGCGCCAGCGCCATGGCCCGGCGGGCGGGGACGGGATCGAGGGGCGGGGCGGCTCGGGGCGTCGAGGTGGCGGGCACGGGTCGGGGCCTTTCCGCTACTGGACCCGGGGAGCGCTCTCGGCGGCCGCCGGCTCCGGCTCCTCGTCGCCTAGGTCCAGGTGGACGTCGTGGACGGTGACGTTGACCTCAGTGACCTCGAGGCCGGTCATGCGCTCAATGGCGGTGATGATGTTGCGCCGGATCGCCTCGGCGAGCTCGTGGATGGCCACGCCGTACTCGGCGACGATGTCGACGTCGACCGCGGCCTGGTGCTCGCCGACCTCCACGGACACACCCCGCTGGAGGTTGACGGCGGTGCCGGTGAGGGTGTCGCGCAGGGCCCCGACGGCGCGGGCGGGGCCGCCGAGGGAGTGGACGCCGGAGACCTCACGGGTGGCCAGCCCCGCGATCTTGGCGACGACGACGTCCTCGATGCGGGTGACGCCGCGGGTGGTGGAGGCGGTCAGCGGATCGGTCGGGAGAGTCCCCGCGGTCTTCTCGGCGGTGGGATCCTGCTCGGCCATGGTGTGGGCTCCTCAACGACGAACCATTCGGGATGGTCCCATCGTAGGTGAGGAAACCGCTGCGTGGCGGTCCTCACAGGGAGAAACCGCGACGAACCCACCCGAACCGGGGGCTTGTGTTCCGGGCGGGTCGTGTGCTTAAATACATGGGTTGCTTTAACACGACGTGCGTCCGCGCACCGCCGCCAGGCCCGGTCGCCGGGGACCAGGGGCACCGCGCAGGCAAGACCGTCGCTGGTGAGGCAAACATGACACCTTCATCCATGTCCGTCAGGTCAGGGGAAGGCTCTGTATTCGGGCAGGGTCGCCAAAGCGACACTCCCGAGCGCGGGGACCGGAGAAGGGGCATGGCAAATAAACAGCGGCAGTACGTGAGGGCCACGCTTATCGCGAGATATACGGTCCCTTCCGAACTTGACTCACGGGTCTTGTACCCCGTCAGGAGCACTGGACGTGTGTTTATTCCACGTCCGACATCTCCCGGCCAGTCATGGCAGTCAGGTAAGACACTGGCGTTGCGCCCAGGCCCTCAGCCCGGACAACGTTATAGAGAAATCGAGAAGCGAATTCCCACCGCTCCATCGCGGAAGTGGGACAAGCGAGGAAGAGGATAAGCGTGGCGGGACAGAAGATCCGCATTCGGCTCAAGGCCTACGACCACGAAGCGATCGACGCGTCTGCACGCAAGATCGTGGAGACTGTCACCCGCACGGGTGCCCGCGTCGTCGGTCCGGTGCCGTTGCCCACCGAAAAGAACGTGTACGCCGTTATTCGTTCTCCCCACAAGTACAAGGATTCTCGCGAGCACTTCGAGATGCGCACCCACAAGCGCCTGATCGACATCCTCGACCCGACGCCGAAGACGGTTGATGCCCTCATGCGCATCGACCTTCCGGCCAGCGTCGACGTGAACATTCAGTGATCGACGGAAACTTTGGCAGCGGAGAACTAACTAATGAGTGAAAACGAGATCAAGGGCATTCTGGGCACCAAGCTCGGCATGACCCAGATCTTCGACGAGGACAACCGAGTCATCCCGGTCACCGTCGTCGAGGCTGGGCCGTGCGTGGTCACCCAGATTCGTACCAAGGAAACCGATGGCTACAACGCCATCCAGATCGCCTACGGCGACATCGACCCCCGCAAGGCCAAGAAGCCGCAGCAGGGTCACTTCAAGAAGGCCGGCGTTACCCCCCGCCGCCACGTGGCTGAGATTCGCATGGACGACGTCTCCGCCTACGAGGTCGGTCAGGACATCACCGTGGAGATCTTCGACGGCATCACGTTCGTCGACGTCACCGGTCAGTCCAAGGGCAAGGGCTACGCCGGCGGCATGAAGCGCCACGGCTTCGCCGGCCAGGGTGCCGCCCACGGTAACCAGGCCGCCCACCGCCGCGTCGGTGGTATCGGCGCTGCCGCTACCCCGGGCCGCATCTTCAAGGGTAAGAAGATGGCCGGGCGTATGGGTAATGACCGCGTCACCACCCAGAACCTCAAGGTTCAGAAGGTTGACGCCGACTCCAACCTGCTGCTCATCAAGGGTGCCATCCCGGGTGCGCGCGGTGGCGTCGTGACCGTTAAGACCGCAGTGAAGGGCGGTGCACACGCATGACCACTCTGAAGCTTGACGTCCACACCGCTGAGGGCACGACCGACGGCCAGGTGGACCTGCCGGCCGAGATCTTTGACCGCGAGGTGTCCATCGCTCTGATGCACCAGGTCGTCAACGCCCAGCTGGCAGCCGCCCGCCAGGGCACGCACTCCACCAAGACCCGTTCCGAGGTCTCCGGTGGCGGTAAGAAGCCGTTCCGTCAGAAGGGCACCGGCCGCGCCCGTCAGGGCTCGATCCGCGCTCCGCACTTCGCCGGCGGTGGCATCTCCCACGGCCCGAAGCCGCGTGACTACGCTCAGCGGACCCCCAAGAAGATGAAGTCCGCCGCCCTGTGCGGTGCTCTCTCCGACCGTGCCCGCAACGGTCGCATCCACGTGATCACCGAGCTGGTGCCGGGTCAGGACCCGTCCACCAAGTCGGCACGCGTCTTCCTGGAGCGTCTGACCGAGCGCAAGTCCGTGCTCCTGGTCGTCGGCCGTGAGGACCTCAACGCCCGTCGCAGCGCCAACAACCTGCCCGGCGTCCACATCCTGGAGGCCTCGCAGCTGAACACCTACGACGTGCTCAACTCCGATGACGTCGTGTTCTCGGTCGAGGCCCTGCACACCTTCATCAACCGCGTCACCGGCGCGGACAAGGAGGAGAACTAATGGCCAAGATCGCCAACCCGCGCGACATCATCATCGCCCCGGTGGTCTCCGAGAAGTCCTACGGCCTGATGGAGCAGAACGTCTACACGTTCCTCGTCGCCCCGGACTCCCACAAGACCCAGATCAAGACCGCCGTCGAGCAGATCTTCGGCGTGAAGGTCGCCAGCGTGAACACCGCCAACCGTGAGGGCAAGCGCAAGCGCACCCGCACCGGTTACGGCCAGCGCAAGGCAACCAAGCGCGCCTACGTGACGCTCCGTGAGGGCAGCGACTCCATCGACATCTTCGGCGGCTCCGCCGCTTAAGGCGTCGAGAGAAAAGGACACATTATGGCTATTCGCAAGTACAAGCCGACAACTCCGGGTCGCCGCCAGAGCTCCGTTTCCCAGTTCGACGAGATCACTCGCTCGACCCCGGAAAAGTCTCTGCTGCGTCCCATCCACAAGACCGGTGGCCGCAACGTGCACGGTCACATCACCACCCGCCACCGCGGCGGTGGCCACAAGCGTCGTTACCGCGTCATCGACTTCCGTCGCAGCGACAAGGACGGCGTGCTGGCCAAGGTCGCCCACATCGAGTACGACCCGAACCGCACCGCGAACATCGCGCTGCTGCACTACCGGGACGGCGAGAAGCGCTACATCATCGCTCCGAAGGGCCTGAAGCAGGGCATGCTGCTCGAGTCCGGCGCGGGCGCCGACATTAAGGTGGGCAACAACCTGCCGCTGCGCAACATCCCGACCGGTACCACCATCCACGCCGTCGAGCTGAAGCCGGGCGCCGGCGCCAAGCTCGCCCGCTCCGCCGGTGCGTCCATCCAGCTGCTCGGTAAGGAAGGCTCCTACGCGGTCCTGCGTATGCCCTCCTCCGAGATCCGCCGCGTGGACATCCGCTGCCGCGCGACCGTCGGTGAGGTCGGCAACGCCGAGCAGATCAACATCCGCTGGGGCAAGGCCGGCCGTATGCGCTGGAAGGGCTGGCGTCCGACCGTGCGTGGTGTCGTCATGAACCCGATCGACCACCCGCACGGTGGTGGCGAGGGCAAGACCTCGGGTGGCCGCCACCCGGTGTCGCCGTGGGGCCAGAAGGAAGGCCGCACGCGTAACCCGAACCGCTATTCCAACAACATGATCGTGCGTCGCCGCCGGTCCAACAAGAAGCGCTAAGAGGAGGTAACGAAGAATGCCACGCAGCCTTAAGAAGGGCCCGTTCGTCGATGAGCACCTCCTCAACAAGGTCGACGCTCAGAACGAAAAGGGCACCAAGCAGGTCATCAAGACCTGGTCCCGCCGCTCCACCATTCTCCCCGACTTCATCGGCCACACCTTCGCCGTCCACGACGGTCGTAAGCACGTGCCGGTGTTCATCGATGACTCGATGGTCGGCCACAAGCTGGGCGAGTTCGCGCCCACCAAGACCTTCAAGGGTCACGTCAAGGACCAGAAGGGACGTCGATAAGCGATGAGTGACACCATCACCTCCGCACGCGCCACCGCCCGGTTCGTCCGCGTCTCCCCGATGAAGGTCCGGCGCGTTCTCGATCTGGTCCGCGGCAAGTCCGTGTCCGAAGCACTGGCCATCCTGAAGTACGCTCCGCAGGGCGCCGCTGAGCCGATCGCCAAGGTCGTCGCCTCCGCGGCCGCCAACGCCGAGAACAACTTCGGTCTGGATCCGCGCACCCTGGTCGTCTCCGAGGCTTTCGCCAACGAGGGTCCGACCATGCGTCGTTTCCAGCCGCGCGCCCAGGGTCGTGCTTTCCAGATCCGCAAGCGCACCAGCCACATCACCGTGGTGGTCGAGAGCCAGAAGGAAGGGGCCAAGTAGTGGGCCAGAAGATTCATCCTCACGGTCTCCGGCTGGGCATCACTTCCGACTGGAAGACCCACTGGTACGCCGATGAGCAGTACGCAGATTACGTCGCCGAGGACATCAAGATCCGCGAGTTCTTCTCCAAGGGACTGGACCGCGCCGGTATCGCCGATGTCGTCATCGAGCGCACCCGTGACCGCGTCCGCGTCGACATTCACACCGCCCGCCCGGGCATCGTGATCGGTCGCCGTGGTTCCGAGGCCGACCGCATCCGCCGCGAGCTCGAGAAGCTCACCGGCAAGATGGTCGCCCTCAACATCCTCGAGGTCAAGAACATCGACGCCAACGCTCAGCTGGTGGCACAGTCCATCGCCGAGCAGCTCGTCAACCGCGTGGCCTTCCGCCGCGCGATGCGCAAGGCCATCCAGTCCGCGATGCGCCAGCCGCAGGTCAAGGGCATCAAGGTCGTGTGCTCCGGTCGTCTCGGCGGTGCCGAGATGTCCCGCACCGAGCGCTACCATGAGGGTCGCGTTCCGCTGCACACCCTGCGTGCCGAGATCGACTACGGCTTCTTTGAGGCCCACACCACCTTCGGCCGTATCGGCGTCAAGGTGTGGATCTACAAGGGTGACGTCGTCGGTGGCCGCCGCGAGTCCGAGATCAACGCTCCGGCCGAGCGCCGTGGCCGCGGTGACCGTGCCGGCCGTCCGCGCCGCGGTGGTCAGCGTCGTCAGCGCGCCGAGCAGAAGCAGGAGGGCTAAGAATGCTTATCCCCAAGCGCGTTAAGTACCGTCGCCAGCACCGTCCGACCCGCTCGGGCATCTCCAAGGGCGGCAACCGCATCACCTTTGGTGACTACGGCATCCAGGCTCTCGAGCCGGCCTACATCACCAACCGTCAGATCGAGTCCGCACGTATCGCCATCAACCGCCACGTCAAGCGTGGTGGCAAGGTGTGGATCAACATCTTCCCGGACCGTCCGCTGACCCAGAAGCCGCTCGGCGTGCGTATGGGCTCCGGTAAGGGCCCCGTCGAGAAGTGGGTGGCCAACGTCAAGCCCGGCCGCATCCTCTTCGAGATGAGCTACCCGAACGAGGAGACCGCACTCGAGGCCCTGCGCCGCGCAGGCCAGAAGCTGCCCTGCAAGGTCCGCATCGTCAAGAAGGAGGACCAGTTCTAATGGCAACCGGTACCCCTGCCTTTGAGTTCCGCGAGCTGGACGCCGAGGAGCTGAACAACCGCCTGGCCGAGGCCAAGGAGGAGCTGTTCAACCTGCGCTTCCAGATGGCCACCGGCCAGCTGACCAACAACCGCCGCCTTCGCACGGTCAAGCGCGACATCGCCCGCATCTACACCGTTATCCGCGAGCGTGAGCTGGGCCTGTCCGTCGTTCCGGGAGCTGAGGCTTAAATATGAGTGAGGCAAACGTGACTGACAAGAAGGAGAAGGGCGCTCGCAAGACCCGCACCGGCGTCGTGGTTTCTGACAAGATGCAGAAGACCATCGTCGTCGAGATCGAGGACCGCAAGCAGCACGCCCTCTACGGCAAGATCATGCGCACCTCCGCCAAGGTGAAGGCGCACGACGAGGACGAGACCGCCGGTATCGGCGACCGCGTCCTGATCGCCGAGACCCGCCCGCTGTCCAAGGACAAGCACTACCGTCTCGTCGAGATCATCGAGAAGGCCAAGTAGAACCGGCGTTACTCGAATGAAAGGCCCCGCACACATCGTGCGGGGCCTTTTCTCTGTCTTCGCGTCGGCGCCGATCGTGCGTCGAACGTCGGGGAAGATGCCCGAGGTGCCTCAGAAAGCCGCCCGCACAGGAGCCACGGCAAGTGGGTTGGGCATCTCCCCGGCATACAGCAGGGAGGAATTCTGGTCCCCCAGATTGACCATGGAGGTGGGGTTGCGCAGCTGCAGTCGGTTCAGGCAGGAGTGCCGGAACGTCCCGGACAGCAACGGCAGTCGGCCGGCGGTGCCTGGATGGTCGGCGTCGTATTCCTCGACACACTCACGGCAGGCCAGCCAGAACTCCCGCTCGGGCAGGAATCCGTGGTCGTCGAGCAGCGCGGCCAGGTGCCGGAGGACCCCGTCGATGACGTCGGTGTGCACGGACAGCGCGCGTTGAGCATCGTCGATGTCCCCGTGGTCGGCCATGATCCGCTCGAGCCCGGGGGGAAGCCGACGGACGTGGTTGACCACCGCGACCTCCTCGCCGAGATCCTTGAAGAAGGACCCGACGGGTAGGCCGTTCCGCAGCTCGAGGATGATGTTCTCACCGTGTGGCATGAACACGATGTCGTACCCGATCAGCGCCCGTAGCACCGGACGCAGGTACACGGCCAGGAGCGCGTCCACCCAGGAGCGGGCACCGACGCCGGAACGCTCGATCCATTCGCCGACCAGCGGTCGGCCGGCGGCGTCGATGTGCAGGACCGCCGCGAGAGTGGCGGGCACGGTGCCGGGGCCGAGCATCGGAACCGGCGATTCGCGCCACAGGGCGGAGAGCATCTTGAGGTGGCCACCGTCCCCGGCATGGCCGTCGCGCACGCTGCGGTGATAGACGTCCCCGGTGAACCCCACGGTGGCCACCTCCCGCAGTAGCCGCACATTGCGGGACCGCAGATCCTCGTCCTCACCCAGGGTCGTCTGGAGCCAGTCGTTGATGGCCGGGGTGTGGTCCATGTAGGCCGGGGACAGCCCCCGCAGGAACCCCATATTGCGGACGGCCACCGCGGTCTTGATGTACGCCGCCTCCGGGCGGCTGACGTTGAAGAATGTCCGCAGCGACTGCTGGGGACGGTGCAGGTCCTCCCCGGGGCCGAGGTAGACGAGATCGCCGGCCACCAGGTTCGTGGCGAATGTCGTGGTCACCCGGTTCTCCCACTGCCACGGGTGGACGGGCAGCGGGAGGTACTCGTGGGGGTCGAGTCCCCGGTCGAGGAGCTGTTCCCGGAAACGCCGCCAGAGACGGGGACCCATCTGGGCGGGGAGGAAATCCGCGGCCCGGATGGAATCGGCGACGGAGTGGACGCACATACTCCGGCGGGCGGCCAACCACACGAGCCGGGTGGAACGTCCGAGTTCCGGGGCCCATGCCGCGAGATCCCGCTCGCTCATGCCACCCCGCCCTGCGTTGGCGAGAAACCCCGGATGACCCTCGGTCATCGCGGCCTCGATGAACTGGAGGTGGCGTGCCTGCCGGTGGGGATCGCTGAGCGACGCCGCGTCAGGTCCCGCGAGCCGGGCGGCATCCGGTCGGGGAGCGGCCAGGATCCTGGCACGCGCGGCCAGGGTCGCTTGGAGCTCCTCGAGGTAGGTGTGGAGAAAATCGGGCGGAACACCGAGCCTGGGCGCGGCGTCGGAGACGAGCTCCACGAGGCGCAGCGCACGCCCGTCGTCCGGGGAGAGTGAGTCCGGATCGATGCTCAGGTGTTCGAGCTCGTGCCCGAGGGCGCGGAAGCGGATCCCCCGTCCGCCGAAGAACACCCGGTACCACCGCCACCGACCGGAGGTGGGTTCCTCCGTCGGGCTGGCGGTCAGGAGACGTTCATGCACGAATTCCCGGATGGCCTTGGCAACCAACTGGCGTTCCGCTACGGTCCCGGCCGAAGTCAGATGCGTCGGGGAGGAGGGGCCCTCGGAGAGGGCCGCCAGCCCGGCGAGCTCCGAGGAATGGAAGGCCCCCGCCTCACAGATCTGGATGCGGGCGGTCTTGTGGCCGAGATCCGGACATCCGGATCCCGGGGCGTCATGGAAGCCGGCGAGGGCGTTCTTGGTCAGGACGGGGGTATTGGCGGCGTCGGGCTCGACCACGACACGACGCGCTCCCCGGACATCAGTGAGCCAGCGCATCAGGGCGGCGAACACCGCGTCGGTCAGGCCGTGGACCGGTTCGCCCCCGGGCGCCGCGACGAGCACGTGCATCCCGACGTCGCCCTCGCGCAGCTCCAGGTGAGGAGCCAGGGGAGAGCCCACGGGATCGTAGGTCTCGACGAGGGCGACGGGGGAGGCGTCGAGGTGGATCAACCACGCGTCCTCCGTCGTCGAGGTGTGGATGCGGGTGTACTCGTGGCGGATGTCGTCCGCGGAGGTGTCGAGGGCGCCCCAGAACCGTGACCGCGGGTGGGTGAGCCAGCCGTGGAGCGTGGCGGTGTCTCGGTCGGGATGGACGGGGCGGATGGTCATGTCGCCGACAGTGGTGTAGAGGGTGACGGACTGTGCGCTCACAGGCCCTCACCCCCGAACGACTGGTACGCGACCCCCCGTTCGACCGGGTATACCTCCCGGCCCAGGATCCGGGAGAGGATCACGGAGTTACGCCACGGGCCCATCCCGAGGTCCGGGGCGGAGAGTGCGTGGGTGTGTTCCTCCGCGTTCTGGACGAACAGCGTGCCCGCGTCATCGATGTCGAAGCCGAGTCCGACCGCCATCCTTCCGTGCTCGTCCCGGCGGATGTGATCGGCCACCGGCCGGAGGAACTCGGGGAGGCGGGGAGGCCGGTACCCGGTGGCGAGGATGACGGTGTCGGTGGCGTGGACGCCGCTGACCCCCGATTCGTCGTGGGTGAGGCGCAGCCGGTGCCGGCCCGTTGTGCCGTCGGTCGGTTCGGCCCCGGGCGTCCAGGCCGCGCTCACTCCGGTGCGGAGTGTGGAATGGAAGGAGCGCCGGATGCTCAGCCGGTCGAGGGTGTCGTAGATGTCGTTGATGAGCTCCGAGGAGATGCCCTTGTGCAGGTTCCGTTGCGTGCGGTTGATCCGGTCCCGGGCGTCGACGCCAAGGCCGTGAAAGTAGTTGGTGTACTCGGGGGATGTCATCTCCAGGGTGAGCTTCGTGTACTCCATCGGGAAGAACCGTGGGGAGCGGGTGAACCAGTCCAACCTGCGGTTGGATTCGGCGGCGTGTTCCATGAGTGCCCGGTAGATCTCGGCGGCGGACTGGCCCGAACCGACGACGGTCACCGAGGACGATGCCCGGATCTCGTCGAGGTGATGGAGGAAGTCCGACGAGTGGAAAACTCCGTCGGCCCCGGTGGCCTCGGCGAGTGCCGCAGGTACGTGGGGCACCGTTCCGACGCCGGAGACGATGTGGCGCGCTCGGATCCGCCGGACCACCGGGGCATCCCCGGTGGATTCGGTGGTGTCGCGGAGGGAAACCACCCAGGTGCCGTCGCTGTCCCGGTGTGCGGAGGTGACGAGGGTGTCCCACTGGGTGGTGCTCAACCGGGAGCTCACCCATGCGCAGTAGTCCGAGTACTCGGAGCGCAGGGGGTAGAAGGACTCCCGGATGTAGTGGCGGTGGATCCGGCCGTGCTGCTTGAGGTAGTTGAGGAAGGTGTATTCGCTGGTGGGATCGGCCAGGGTCGCCAGGTCCGCCATGAACGGGACCTGGATGGTGGCCCAGGGAAGCATCATTCCCTCATGCCAGATAAAACCCGGCCGCTGATCGAAGAACGCCGCACTCAGTTCGCCGGAGTCCACCAGCGGCTGGGTCAGAGCGGCGAGACCGAGATTGAAGGGGCCCAGCCCCACGCCCACGAGGTCGTAGGTGTCGGAGGTTGCCTCGGGATTCACGACAGGTGCTGCCTTTCTGCGGGGGAGGGGGTCTGGTCGGCTGATGACTGCGGGGCAGGGGTGGTGAGCTCGTGTCCGGTGTCACGGACCAGGGCGATCACCTCGCGGAGTTGGTCGACGGTCAGCGTTGGGTCGAGGATCGTGAACTTCAGACACGCCTTCCCCTTGATGACCGTGGTGGCGACCACCGCCTCACCGGAGTCGAAGAGGACGTCGCGGATGCACTGGTTGAGCTGTGCGGCATCGACGTCCGGTCCCGTCTGCGGGGGAGCGAAACGGAACAGCACGGTGGACAGCTGCGGGGGATCGACGAGTTCGAAGTCGGGATCCTCGTACAGTAATCGGGCGGTGTCCGTGGCGAGATCGCAGCAGCGGTCGAAGGCTTCACCGATGGCCGCGGCCCCACAGACGCGCAGCGTGACCCACAGCTTGAGGGCGTCGAACCGCCGGGTCGTCTGGAGCGAGATGTCCGCGAGATTCAACCGACCGGACGAGGCCGGATTGAGATAGTCGGCGAACCAGCTGACATGGTAGAGATCCCGGGCCCGCCGGACCAGCACAGCGGAGCAGGCCACCGGCTGGTAGAAGCCCTTGTGGAAATCGACGGTGATGCTGTCGGCCTGCTCGATCCCCGCGAGCCAGGAGCGCCGTCGGGGTGACACGAGCAGGGCACCGCCGTAGGCGGCGTCGACATGGAGATGGACGCTGTGGCGGCGGCAGACCTCCGTGATCTCCGGCAGCGGGTCGATCGCACCGCGGTCCGTCGTTCCGGCAGTGGCGATCACGGCCGCCGGCAGCAGCCCCTCCAGGCGGGCCTCCGCCAGTCGGCGGTCCAGTTCCGCAGGGTTGAGCCGCCCACGGGAGTCCTCCCCCAGGGAGATGATGCCCCGGTCTCCCAGCCCCAGCAGGCGGGCGGCGCGGGCGACGGAATAGTGGGCGTTGCCGGTGGTCAAAAACCGGATGCGGGAGAGGTTCTCCGCATGTGTGTCGGCGTCGGTCCCGCAGGATGCCAGCGCCTTTTCGCGGGCGATGAAGAGCGCCTGCAGGTTCGACTGCGTCCCACCCGAGGTGAAAACGCCGTCGGCGAGCCCATCGGTGAAACCGATCCGATCGGTGGTCCAGCGGATGAGGCGCTTTTCGATGAGTGCCGCCGAGGTGGCCTGATCCCAGGATTCCACAGCGGTGTTCACGCTGGTGGCCATGACCTCCGCGGCCACGGACGCGACGGTGATCGGGCAGTTCAGGTGGGCGATGTACCGCGGGTCGTGGTACCACACCGCGTGGTCGAGCCAGACGTCCCCGAGCTCCCCGATAACCTCGTCCAGGTCGCCCAGTGGCTGCTCGAGATCGACGGCGTCGATGGACTGTTCGAGCTCAAGGTGCGTGCGCGGGGAACGTGGCCGATCGACCCGGGCGAGGTGGTCGGTCGTGAACGCGGATGCCGCGGCGACGGCCGTCTCCAGCTGCCGTGCCTGTCCTCCCACCAGCTGCCCCTCCAGGGCAGGGGCGGAGCGTGATCTGATTCTTTCAAGTTCGGTTTCCAGCATGTCGGCGATGCTAGCAAGGTAAGGCTTGCCTATCTACCTTTTTATTGTTCCTTCTGTCTGGGAGGGATGGAAAACATGGTTCATCTCGGTGAATTGATTCGGGAAAAGTTTTCGTCCGCCGTGCCGTGCGGGCGTCATTCGGCGGGGGCGCCAGTCGGGGTGGGGGCTGATCCGGCTCGGTCCGGGCCACGTGAACTGCGGTGATGGGGCGAAAGGGGGATTTGATCGCGGTGGTGGATATGTGGTTAAATACTGCAGTTGCCTGTGCTGGTCGGTGAGGCGTGCATTTCCGAACCCTCACCGAGACCCTTCGACCGTCCCCGTGACGCGTTCGTCGATAAGCGCGGAGCACGAGTACATCGACCGCGTGCGCTCGGGACGGAAATCCGGCGCACATCAATCCAGGTCAAGGAGACCAACAGTGATCCAGCAGGAATCGCGTCTGCGGGTCGCCGACAACACCGGTGCACGAGAGATTCTGTGCATCCGTGTCCTCGGTGGTTCGACCCGACGTTTTGCTGGCATTGGCGACACCATCGTCGCCACTGTCAAGGAGGCCACCCCGGGTGGCAACGTCAAGTCCGGCGAGATCGTCAAGGCCGTCATCGTGCGCGCCAAGAAGTCGACCCGTCGTCCGGACGGCTCCTACATCAGCTTCGATGAGAACGCGGCTGTCCTCATCAAGAACGACAATGAGCCGCGCGGCACCCGTATCTTCGGCCCCGTTGCTCGCGAGCTTCGTGACAAGAAGTTCATGAAGATCGTTTCGCTTGCACCGGAGGTGATCTAGTTGAAGATCCACAAGGGCGATATGGTCCTCGTCGTCTCTGGCCCCGACAAGGGAGCCCAGGGCAAGGTCATCCAGGCGTTCCCGAAGAACGAGAAGGTTCTCGTTGAGGGCGTCAACCGCATCAAGAAGCACGTCGCGAACTCCGCTCCGGAGCGCGGTGCCGAGTCCGGTGGCATCGTCACCCAGGAGGCCCCGATCCACGTCTCCAACGTGATGGTCCTGGACTCCGACGGCAACCCGACCCGCGTCGGCTACCGCTTCGACGAGAACGGCAAGAAGGTCCGTATCTCGCGTCGTAACGGGAAGGACATCTAAATATGGCTGAGAATTACACTCCGCGTCTGAAGACCCGCTACCGCGAGGACATCCGTACCAAGCTCAATGACGAGTTCGGCTACGACAATGTCATGCAGATCCCGGGCCTGACCAAGGTTGTCGTCAACATGGGTGTCGGCGACGCCGCCCGCGACTCCAAGGTCATCAACGGCGCCATCGAGGACCTGACCCTCATCACCGGTCAGAAGCCGCAGCTGCGCCGCGCCAAGAAGTCCATCGCGAACTTCAAGCTGCGTGAGGGCATGCCGATCGGCGCCCGCGTCACCCTGCGTGGCGACCGCATGTGGGAGTTCCTGGACCGCCTGCTGACCGTCGCTCTGCCGCGTATCCGTGACTTCCGCGGCCTGTCCGACCAGCAGTTCGACGGCCACGGTAACTACACCTTCGGCCTGACTGAGCAGACGATGTTCTACGAGATCGACGTCGACAAGATCGATCGTCCCCGTGGTATGGACATCACCGTCGTCACCTCCGCCGCCAACAACGATGAAGGCCGTGCGCTCCTGCGCGAGCTCGGCTTCCCGTTCAAGGGCGAGGACGGCACGATGCAGCGCTAGTCGCTGAGCCTGACTCAAGGACACCGCCCCGGAGCACAATGTTCCGGGGCGGTTTTCTGATCCCGGTACGGCGGCGGAGGGGCACCGGCATGCAGCGCTGTCCCTTTCTCCACACGCTCGGACTGTGCCGGCAGTTGCCGGGGCCGAAGCGTGTGGAGGAACGTGCGCGCCATCCATATCGAGGTAATGGTCGGCCCGGTGCACTCAAATCACAAGAGGGTCGGCGGCGGAGGCACCGGCATGCAGCGCTGTCCCTTTCTCCACACGTTCGGACCGCTCCAGCGCTGGTCGGCTTTGAAGCGTGTGGAGGAACGTGCGTACCGCGGGCCCCTCGGGGACACCGCCGGCGAGTGGCCTGAAATTCCAGGCCCCTGGCGGCGACGGCACCTTCATGACACACGGGGATGTCCCTTCCACCACACAGTCGGGCTGCCCGAGGCTACCCCGCTCCCGGAGCGTGTGGAGGAGCGTGCGTGCCCCCGGCCCATCGGAAAGCCACCAGCCAAGCCACTCGAAATCACAAAAAATCGGCGGGAGCGAACCCCGACCCCAGAACCCCGGCCCGAACCCTAAGGTCCGATACCGTCCCCGCCCCTGTGCCGGAAATGACAGAATCCCGGGCGACCAACTCGGGTCGCCCGGGATTCTGTGGTGCACAGCCGGGGGCGGCGACGGGGGAGGAGCTACCTCTGCCCGATGGGGACCTCAGTTGCCGGAGGGGTCTCGCCGTTGAGCCCCGCCGTGGTGGGATCATCGGTGGCGGGGGTCGGCGTCGGAACAACCGGCGGGGTGAGGACCGAGGCGGTGAGCACCTTCGCGGAGTAGTTCAGGAAGCCGATGTGGGCCTCGAAGCGGTCGAGCACATCGTCGATGACCTGATCGCGGGAGATGCCGTAGAGGTCGTAGCCCTCGGAACCGGTCTCGGTGAAGACCTCGAGACGGTAGTACTCGTTGATCGTCGGGGAGGGGCGGGCGCCGAAGGTCGGCACCGCGGTGGGCACGGCCACCACCCGGTAGAGGAAGGTGCGCTCCTCGGGGATGTAGACGTGCAGCGAGTGCTCGGGGATGCCGGTGGGCGTCTCGTCCTCGGAGGAGTAGGAGACGTTGTAGCCCTGCTCCTCGAACTCGTCGGCGACCTCCTGGAGCGCCGGGGAGATGGTGGAGTCGACGAAGCGGAGGATCGACTTCTCGGTGGGGTAGTTGCGCATACCGGCGAGCCGCTGGCGCCAGTTCCTCTCGGGTGCCCGGCCACCGGTGGCGGCTTCCGTGCGCCGGCGCAGGATCTGTCCCTCGCGGTCAGCCTTCTCCATTCTCAGCGCCTTGGAGAAGGAGAACATGACCAGGTAGGCCACGATCGTCACGGGCAGGGCGAAGATCAGGGTGGCGTACTCCATGGTCACCACGCCGCCGGCGAGCAGCATGGCGATGGTGAGCACCGCGGTGATGATCGCCCAGTAGATGCGCAGCCACTTCGGGCCGTCCTCCGAGGGATTCGGGATGGAGGCGGAGAAGTTGGACATGACCATCGCTCCGGAGTTGGCGGAGGTCAGGTAGAACAGCAGACCGGACAGGGTGGCCAGGCCGATCAGGAACATCGCTCCCGGGAACATCTCGAGCAGGGCGTACCAGCCGCGCTCGGGGCTCTCGATGGCCAGCTCGCCGAAGGCGGTGTTGCCCTGGAAGACGACCTCGTTGATGGCGCTGTTACCGAACAGGGACACTATGACCAGGTCACAGAGGACGGGGATGGTGATGGCGGCGATGACGAACTCGCGCAGGGTGCGGCCACGGGAGATACGGGCCAGGAACAGGCCGACGAACGGTCCCCAGGCGAGCCAGAACGCCCAGAAGAAGAGGGTGGCACCGGACATCCACTCGGCGCCGCCGGACTCGTAGCCCATGGTCTGGGTGATGCGCTCGGGCATGGTCCAGAAGAAGCGGCCGATGTTCTCGACCAGGGCGTTGAGCAGGAAGGCGGTCTTGCCGGTGACGAGGATGTAGAGCATCATCGCCGCGGCGACCCACAGGTTCGCCTCGGAGATGAAGCGGATGCCCTTGTCGACGCCCGAGGTGCACGCCGCGATCGTCATGACGACGGCGACGAGCACGAGGGCGATCTGCAGGCCGAGGCCCTGCGGCAGGCCGAAGAGCAGCGAGAAGCCCACGTTGAGCAGGACGACGCCGATGCCCATCGAGGTGGCCACGCCCATGACGGTGCCCACCAGGACGATGATGTCGAGAGTGTCGCCGGCGGCACCGCGCACACGCTTGCCCAGCAGCGGGTAGAGGGCCGCGCGGATGGACAGCGGCATGCCCCAGCGGTAGGCGAAGTAACCCATCGCCATGCCGAGGAGGGCGTACATGGACCAGCCGGCCATGCCGTAGTGGAACATGGTCCAGATGACGGAGTCCTGGAGCGCCTCGGCGCTCTGCGGGTCCGCGTTCGGCGGGTCGATGTAGTGGCTGATCGGGCCGGTCACCGAGTAGAAGAGCATGTCGATGCCGACGCCGGCCGCGAAGAGCATGGCCACCCAGGTGACCAGTTTGTACTGGGGCCGGGAATGGTCGGGTCCGAGACGGACGCCACCCTCCCTGGACAGTGCCACCCAGATGACGAAGCCGATGACGACGGTCACGGTCAGGACGTAGAACCAGCCGAGGTTCTCAGCGATCCAGTACACAATCGACTGCATCGTGTTCGCCGCGTTCGTCGGGGCGAAGATCGCCCACAGGGAGAAGGCGACGATGATGGCCGAGGAGATTCCCAGCACCTGCCAGTTGATGCGGATCTCCGTTCCCTTGGAAACCTCGGTCTGCCCCTTGAGCAGTTCCTTCGAGGACGAGGGAGGTCGATTTTCCTCTCGGTTGATCTCGCGTTTCGTACGCTGACGGTCACCGGAGAGGGTTTGGTTGACCGCGCGTCGGGTCTGTTCCTTCCGGTTCATGCTGGAGTCCTCGGACTCAGCCATAAAAACTCACTTTCTGTCGGTCACACCGGCTGTTAAACCAGGTGGAAACGAAAAAATCGTTCCCGTGTCGGCGCCACCTTTCCCCCGCAGAACGGGCCCCCACCCTGATTCTGCAACGGCGCCTGTCCACGAGATATGCCATCAAGTGTGTCCCGCGCCTCGATCTGCGCTGCACCGGCGTGTGCCTGGGACCACAGTGATTATAATGGAATTACTAATAAAATCAAGAGAAAGTGAGAGGTAAAGTAACTCATGTGGGGTGGCCGCGTCTCCCGCATGTCCCGCCGCGGGTGTCGGTAAACGTGCTTTCATCTGGGGGAATCATCGATAAAGCGCTCTCGTGCCCAGTCGGCTGGACCTTTACCCGCCGCAGCTGCGTAAAGTGGGCAGAGTCACTGAAAAGATGATCAAATTGCCATGGACAATTGATGGCCCCCGGAAAGGAACGGTGTAACGATGAGCCTGAATGATGCGGCGGGATCAGCCGCCGTAAAAAAGGTCACACTCATGGAGAACGACTTCTGGCGTTACGCCGTGAGGTCCGTTCTCGCGGGCGTCTATCTGACGCTCGGTACCGCTTTCGCGGTCGTCGCCGGTCACGCCGTCGAGCAGGTGGCTCCCGGGGTCGGCCTGGGTGCGATCGTGTTCGCCCTGTTCTTCGGTCTCGGCCTCTACAGCATCATCATCCTGGGCGCTGAGCTGGCCACGGGAAACATGATGTACATGATCTACGGTGCGGTCCAGAAGGCCGTGACCTGGAACAAGGCCTTCCAGGTGATCGTGGTGTCCACCCTGCTGAACCTGGTCGGCTGTGTGCTGATCGGTTTCCTGATGTCGCAGGCGACCTCGTTCATGGACATCGGCCCGGACCACCTGGCCGCCACCCTGTCCGAGGGCAAGCTCAACAAGGACATCATCCAGCTGCTCATCGAGGGCTCCCTGGCCAACTTCGTGGTCAACATGGCCGTCCTGGGCGCGGTCTTCGCCAAGGATCACGCCGGCAAGTTCCTCACGGTCGTGTTCATCATCGCGGTCTTCGTCGGCCTGGGCCTCGAGCACATCATCGCGAACTTCTCGCTGATGTCGCTGGTCCTGTTCTCCGCTGACCCGATGATCGAGTCCATGACCGCAGGTAATGTGGCGATCAACTGGATCTTCGTCTGGATCGGCAACGTCATCGGCGGCGGCTTCCTCATGGGCGGCGTCTACGCCTGGCTCAACCGTGGCGACGACGTCTACCGCGACTAGTCCCACCACCACGAACGCCGGCCGCGCACCCCGGGCAGGGGGACGCGGCCGGCGCTCGTCGTCGGTGGGGGCCGGGGTCAGTCGCCGACCATCGTGTACAGATCAGTGCGCATCGACGCCGGGTCCGCCCCGGGGCCCGGCTCGGTCACGTAGACCTCCCAGAACGGCAGTTGCGGTGCCGCCCCGCCGTCCATGACCCGCCCGGTGAACTCGTCCCAGGCCTCGCCCAGGTCGTCATAGGGCCCAAGGTGGGAGACTGTCGCGATGCTGCCGCCGGGCAGTGAGGACGACTCGAGGACCACTCCGGAATCGGTGGTGACTGCCTCTGCGAGCAGCCGGTCGACGGGGACGCCGACCTCGAAGGTAGAGGTCTCGGTGGGCATGCGGTGGTGCAGCGAGAAGGCCGGGCCCACGGGCTTGATGCCCTCAACCTCCAGCAGCGGGAACAGGGCGGTGAAGGTGCTGTCGAAGACCGCCGCCATATCGGACATCGGGTGGTCGGTCATCTTCCGCACCACGGTGGGCACGCGCGTGATCTCGAGGAATTCGACGGCGGTACGCGGCTCGGCGTGGAGGTAGGAGGGATCGGGGGTGTCTGTCATCGCGCGCCTCCTCGACGGGTGGATGGATGGCCCCCAGCATACTCCCGGGGCTGCGCCGGGAGAAGGGGCTAGAACTCCTCGTAGGTCGCCGGATCCTGGTCCCACAGCCGACGCCCGCCGTACGCCGCGATGGCGCTGACGGCGGCCACCGTCTCCGCGGACAGCTGCCGCTCGACGGCCGCGAGATTCGCGCGCTGTCGCTCGGGCGAGGAGGAACGGGGCAGCGGCACCGAGCCGACCGCCGCGTGCCAGGCGAGGATGAGTGCGCCCGGGCTGATGCTCTCGCGCTGCGCCAGGTGCAGGATGGTCGGGTGGTCCAGCAGGTCACCGCGGCCCAGGGGGCTCCACGCCTCGACGGCAATACCTCGCTCGGCGTGCCAGGCCAGCAGCTCTGTCTGGGGGAACCGCGGGTGCAGTTCGACCTGGTTGACCTCCGGGCGTACGCCGGTGGCCTCCTCCACGGCCTCGATGTGCTCAGGCAGGAAGTTGGAGACGCCGATGTGGCGCACCAGGCCAGCCTCGCGGGCGTCGACAAGCCCCCGCCAGGCATCGATGAACCGGCCCTGCTTCGGGTTGGGCCAGTGGATGAGGTAGAGGTCCAGGTGGTCGAGGCCGAGGCGGTAGGTCGATTCCTCGAGGACGGTCGCGACCTCGTCGCGGGTCTGGAAGCGGCCCGGCAGTTTGCTCGTGACGATCAGCTCGTCGCGGTCGATGCCCGAGTCGGCGATGCCGCGGCCGACCACGCCCTCGTTCTCATAGTTGTAGGCGGTGTCGATCAGGCGGTAGCCGGATTCGATCGCGGCGGCGACCGCCGCCGCGCCCCGGCTGCCGCGCAGTGAGTAGGTGCCGAGTCCGATGGTGGGGAGGGAGATGCTCATGCCCCCGATGCTAGAGGCACCCGGAGGCGGCCGGAGGCACGGGCGGGGCGCGGGACGGGGAGCCGGGTCAGGACCGCTCCCGTAGTTTCCCCGAGTACAGGTTGAAGCGGTTCTCACGGGTGAAACCAGTCAACGCCATGCCTGCCTCACGGGCCAGTTCCACTGCCAGGGAGGAGGCCGCGGACACGGCCACCAGTGCGGGGAAGCCGGCCATGACGGCCTTCTGCACCAGCTCGAACGACGCCCGCGAGCTCATCACCAGGATCAGGTCCTCGGCGGGCAACCGGTCCTCGAGCAGCAGGTGCCCGATGACCTTGTCGGCGGCGTTGTGGCGGCCGATGTCCTCGCGGATGACCACCGGTTCGCCGTCGAGGGTGAAGGCGCCGGCGGCGTGGATGCCCCCGGTCTTCCGGAACTGCTTCTGTCCCTCCCGCAGCTTCTCCGGTAGGGAGACCACCAGCCGCGGGTCCAGCTCCACCGGGGTGATGGGGTGGGCGGATTTGCCCATGATCTGGTCGATCGAGGTGGAGCCGCACACCCCGCACGCCGAGGTGGTGGTGGTCAGACGCAGCGATTCCAGGCCGGGGGCGCGCACGCCGGTGGCCAGGTCCACCTCGAGCACGTTGTAGGTGTTCGCCCCGTCGGGGCCGGTCGCGCCCGCGCAGTAGCGGGCGGTGGTCACTTGCGTGGCGGAGTTGATGAGTCCCTCGCCGTGCAGGAAGCCGTGCACCAGCTCGATGTCGTTGCCCGGCGTGCGCATCGTGGTGGTCAGCGTGGGTCCGCCGACGCGGATCTCCAGCGGCTCTTCGACGGTGACCGTGTCCGCGCGGGTGTCGACGGTGACCGTCTCACCCAGGTTCACGCGGGTGACGGCGTAGTTCTGTGTGATGCGGCCCATGTCAGCCGACTACCTCCTTGCTCGGGTGTGTGTCGCTCCGGTGCGCAGCTACTTCTCCGCCGCTGCCCCGGTCCCGTAGTTCTCGCGGATGAGCCCGCTGACCCTGCCGATACGTTCGCGGATCACCGCCACCGCCTCCTCCTGCCCGGTGCCCCCGGGAATCGCCCCGCCGGACGCCAGGCCGACGAGGAACGCGGTCAGGGGCGCGGCGGGTCGGGAGGGACCGTGCGCGACGTCGCGGGTGAGATCCAGCAGATCCTTGATCACCGGGCGCAGCAGACCGGGATCGACGCCGAGCTCAGCGGCGGCGGTCTGCAGCCACTGGTGGGCGGTCTCGATGTCGCGGTCCGATTTCTCGTGCTTCTGACTCACTGCTGCATACTCCTCATCCTCACAGTGTATCCCCGGCCAACCACGCGCCGGCCGCGACGACGATGGCCTGCACCCCGAGGTCCAGCGTCGGCCGGAGGTCGGGCGCGAAACCCGGGTTGTGGTTGCCCGGCGCATTCTCCTGGTCGGCGAAGCCGCCGATGCCCCAGTAGACGTACGGTACCCCCAGCGCGTCGGGGATGACGGAGAAGTCCTCCGAGGCCGGCACCGGATCCATGTCCACCGAACGCTCACCGAAGAACGCATCGAAGGACTCGCGCACCGCCGCGGTCGACGCCGGGTGATTGTCGGTCAGCGGGTAGGTGTCGTAGTAGGTGAACTCCGGCTCCCGCGGGCTGCGGGAGGCCGCGCACTCCTGTCGGACGATACGCTCGATGGCCTCGTGGAGGTGCTTCTCGACGCCGTCGTCATAGGCGCGGGTGTTGATGAGCAGCTCCGCCGAGTCGGGGATGATGTTGGACTTCGTGCCGGCGTGCAGTGCGCCGACCGTGACGACGGCCGTCTCCCGCGCCGGGATCTCCCGGGCGACGACGGTCTGCAGGCGCATGACGATGGACGAGGCCAGCACCACCGGGTCCACGCCCAGCTCGGGCATGGAGCCGTGGGAGCCCTTGCCGTGCACGACCACCCTGATCGACGCGGCGGAGGAGAGCACCGGACCCGGGGTGGTGCCCACGTGACCGCCCGGCACGGAGGCCAGGACGTGCTGGCCCAGGTAGACGTCCGGGGTCGGCATGATCTCGGCGATGTCGTGCTCGACCATGTCGCGCGCGCCCTCGGCGGTCTCCTCCGCGGGCTGGAAGACCCCGACGAAGGTGCCCGCCCACTGGTCCCGGTGTGCCTGGAAGGCCTGACAGGCGCCGAGCAGGGAACTGATGTGGACGTCGTGGCCGCAGGCGTGGGCGACCGGGGTCTCCGCCCCGCTGCGTTCGTCGAGCTGGGTGGCGTCGGTGGCGGCGTAGTCCTTGCCCGACTCCTCCCGGACCGGCAGGGCGTCGATGTCGGCGCGCGCGGCGACGGTCGGTCCGTCACCGTTGGCGATCACCGCCACCAGGCCGGTACGGCCCACGCGGTGAACCTCGATGTCGACCGCCTCGAGCTCCTCGCGGATGCGGCCGGCGGTGACGTCCTCCTGGAGGGACAGTTCCGGGTGCTGGTGGAAGAACTTGTAGAGCTCCTCGCGCCGTGGACGCGAGGACTCGAGGTCGCTGAGGATCTCGGTGACGGCGGAATTGTTCAGACCCATGGTGGTGCCCTCCTTGTGGCCGGTTCCGGGGATGGGACGGGAAACCGGGGCCAGCGGTTACCCTCGGGTCCACGGTAAACACTTCCGGGCGCCCCGGTCCGGGAGCCGCGGGTCGGGCCCGCACGGGCGTCTCCTACCACACCGGCGCGGGCGCCGTGCGATGTGACGGAAAAGGCATTTTGTTCTGGGCCATCCGCCGGGTAGAGTCGGTCGTCGGACTTGTGCGCCCTCTGAGGGGCACAGCACTTTTCCGGAAAGAACCGAACATTCCTACTTTGTTGTAGGCCCCCCGCCAGGACAGCGACCGCGTGGAAAGCGGCAGCGAGCGCCCCGGACTACTGAGCCCGGGGAGCGTAAGTGGCCCGATGGAACACACGGATAACGCTCAGGTGGGAACGGGAACCGCAGCGAGAAAGGCACCAGGTCACCTCATGACCATGACTGATCCTATCGCCGACATGCTGTCGCGCGTGCGCAACGCAAACCATGCGCACCACGACATCGTGTCGATGCCCTCCTCGAAGCTCAAGGCGAACATCGCCGAGATCCTCAAGCAGGAGGGCTACATCGAGAGCTACACCGTCGAGGACGCCAAGGTCGGCAAGACCCTGACCCTCGAGCTGAAGTACGGCCCGTCGCGTCAGCGTTCCATCGCCGGCGTGCGCCGCGTCTCCAAGCCGGGCCTGCGCGTGTACGCCAAGTCCACCAACCTGCCGCAGGTCCTCGGTGGCCTGGGCGTGGCGATCATCTCCACGTCCCAGGGTCTCCTGACCGACCGCCAGGCTACCGAGAAGGGTGTAGGCGGAGAAGTTCTCGCCTACGTCTGGTAAGGGAGGATTGAGCACACATGTCACGTATCGGTAAGAACCCGATTGCCATCCCGTCCGGCGTGCAGACCACGATCGACGGTCAGCACGTTGAGGTCAAGGGCCCGAAGGGCACCCTGTCCGTCGACGTCCCGGCCCCGATCACCGTCGCCGTCGAGGACGACCAGATCGTGGTCTCCCGTCCGGACGACCACCGTAAGAACCGCTCCCTGCACGGTCTGTCCCGGTCGCTGGTCAACAACCTCGTTGTCGGCGTCACCGAGGGCTACACCATCAAGATGGAGATCTTCGGCGTGGGTTACCGCGTCCAGCTCAAGGGCAGCAACCTCGAGTTCGCCCTGGGCTACTCGCACCCGATCCTGATCGAGGCTCCGGAGGGCGTCACCTTCGCGGTCGACGGCACCACCAAGTTCTCCATCTCGGGTATTGACAAGCAGGTCGTTGGGCAGATCGCCGCCAACATCCGTCGTCTGCGGAAGGACGATCCCTACAAGGGTAAGGGCATCCGCTACGAGGGTGAGCAGATCCGCCGCAAGGTCGGAAAGACGGGTAAGTAAGCATGAGCAACACCGCAGAGAATCAGAAGCGCACCCCGGTCGGCAAGGACATCTCCACCCGCCGTCGTGCCGCCCGCGCCCGCCGTCACTTCCGTATCCGCAAGACCCTGCGTGGCACCCCCGAGGCGCCGCGTCTGGTCGTCCACCGCACCTCCCGCCACATGCATGTCCAGGTCATCGACGATGTCGCCGGACACACCCTGGCCGCCGCCTCCACCATGGAGCCGGACGTCCGCTCCCTCGAGGGCGACAAGAAGGCCAAGGCCGCCAAGGTCGGCCAGCTGATCGCCGAGCGCGCCAATGCCGCTGAGATCGAGAAGGTCGTCTTCGACCGTGCGGGTTACAAGTACCACGGCCGCATCGCCGCTCTGGCCGATGCCGCCCGTGAAGGTGGTCTGAAGTTCTAATGATCACCACCACCAAGAACATCTACGGAAGGATCGCGTAATGCCGGGACGTGAACGGCGTGACGGCGGACGCTCCGCCGACGAGAACAAGAAGAACGAGCGCAACGATCGCCGCGGCGGCCGCCGCGACGACCGTCGCAACCAGCAGCAGGACGAGCGCAACCAGTACATCGAGCGCGTCGTCACCATCAACCGTGTGTCCAAGGTCGTCAAGGGTGGTCGTCGCTTCAGCTTCACCGCTCTCGTGATCGTGGGCGACGGTCAGGGCATGGTCGGTGTCGGTTACGGCAAGGCCAAGGAGGTGCCGGCCGCCATCCAGAAGGGTGCCGAGGAGGCTCGCAAGAACTTCTTCCGCGTCCCGATGGTCGGTGGCACCATCACCCACCCGGTCCAGGGCGAGGCCGCCGCAGGCATCGTCATGCTGAAGCCGGCCGCCCCGGGTACCGGTGTCATCGCCGGCGGCGCCGCCCGTCCGGTGCTTGAGTGCGCCGGCGTCCAGGACATTCTGTCGAAGTCCCTGGGCTCCGACAACGCCATCAACGTCGTCCACGCGACCGTGGACGGCCTCAAGCAGCTGGTCCGCCCCGAAGAGGTCGCCGCCCGCCGCGGCAAGACCATCGAAGAGGTTGCTCCGGCCCGTATTCTGCGCGCCCGCGCAGGGCAGGAGGCGTAATCCATGGCTCTGAAAATCACCCAGATTAAGGGACTGGCTGGCACCACCCCGAAGCAGCGCGAGAACATGCGCTCGCTCGGCGTGCGGCGCATCCGCCACTCCGTGGTCCGCCCCGACACCCCCGCGGTGCGAGGCATGGTCCACGTCGTGCGCCACCTGGTCACCGTCGAAGAAGTGGCAGGGGAGTAGGTAACACATGAGCGAGATCATCAAGCTCCACGATCTGCGCCCGGCCAAGGGCGCCAACAAGCCGAAGCACCGCGTTGGTCGCGGTGAGGCCGGCAAGGGTGGTAAGACCGCAGGCCGCGGCACCAAGGGCACCAGTGCTCGTAAGCAGGTTTCGGCCGCTTTCGAGGGTGGCCAGATGCCGCTGCACATGCGTCTGCCGAAGCTCAAGGGCTTCAAGAACCCGAACAAGGTCGTCTTCCAGGTCATCAACGTTGCTGACCTCGAGAAGGCCTTCCCGGAGGGCGGCGACATCGCTGTCTCCGACATCGTCGCCAAGGGCCTCGTCCGCGCGAAGCAGCCGGTCAAGGTGCTGGGCAACGGCGATCTCAGCGTCAAGCTGAACATCACCGCCGACAAGTTCTCCAAGTCCGCTGTGGAGAAGATCGAGGCCGCGGGCGGCACCGCCACCCAGGCCTAGACAGTAACCGAGGTTCCGTGAACCTCACCGGGAATCCCCCGCTCGACACCACCAGGTGCCGACCGGGGGATTTCTGCGTTTCCCGCCAGCCGCCGGCTCGGCGGTGAACTCCGTACCGTCGGTAGGCTCGGTCTGGCGGGACGCCCGCGGCAGATCGAGACGACGGACCATGTCCGAGACCACCTGAGGAGCCAATCACCATGCCCATGCTGAAGAGCATCGCCCTGCGCCTGCTTCCCGGCGCCTACATCGCCAACTCCGGCTACAGCAAGCTCAACATGCCCGCCGAGGCCTCCGCCGGCATGCAGCAGATGGCCGCCAGTGGAATTCCGGCGGTGAGCAAGCTGCCGAGCGATAAATTCGGCCACTACGTCGGTATCGCCGAGCTCGCCGTCGGCGGCGCTCTGCTGACGCCGTTCGTCTCCGACCGGCTCGCCGGGCTCGGCCTCACCGCCTTCTCCGCCGGCCTGCTGACCATGTACTTCGGTGACGAGGACAACACCGAGGCCGACGGCATCCGCCCCTCCAGCCAGGGCACCGCGCTGGCCAAGGACTCCTTCCTGCTCGCGATCGGCCTGGCGCTCCTGGCCCCGGACGGCAAGAAGAAGGTCGTCAAGAAGGTGAAGTAGTCCGGGCCGCCCGGCCCACGTGGTCACCGGGCGACGGGAAAAGGGAACGAGGGGACCTGCCTGAAGGTCCCCTCGTTCCCTGCTCAGCACTTGTCGACGCCCCGCCCGGGCAGGGCGTCGACAGGCTCACCGCGTGCGCCGGTGGATGGACTTGTAGGTCAGGTAGGCGCTGAGCCCCTCGATGCCGTACTCCACGCCCAGGCCAGAGTCGTGTCGCCCACCGAAGGGGGCGGAGTGGTTGGAGCCGAAGAAGTTGATGCCGACGGAACCGGAGTCGACCCGGCGGGCCACCTCCAGCGCCCGCTGCTCATCCGCGCCGAAGACGATCCCGCCGAGCCCGAACTCGGTGTTGTTGGCCAGTCCGACGGCCTCGTCGACGGAACCGTCCGCATCGTCGTACTTCAGGATCGCGATGACGGGCCCGAAGATCTCCTCCCGGGCGATGCGCATCTCCGGGGTGACGTCGGCGAACACGGTCGGCTGGATGAACACGCCGTCCTCCAGCCCCGGGCCGACAGTGGTGGTGTCCGCGCTGTCCCCGCCGGTCACCGCCCGCGCTCCCTCCGAGTGGGCGGAGGCGATGTACTCCATCACGGTGTCGTACTGGGCGGTGGTGGCCACCGGTCCGAAGACCGTTCCCTCGTCCAGGGGATCGCCCTGGACGGCGTCGCCGATGGTGGCGGCGACCATGTCGACGACCTCCTCGTAACGGCTGGCCGGGGCGAGGATCCGGGTGGAGATGTAGCAGGTCTGCCCCGTGTTGCGCATGCAGGAACGGATGAGCACCTTCGACATGGCGTCCAGGTCCGCGTCCGGCAGCACGATGGCCGAGGACTTGCCCCCCAGCTCGAGGGTGACCGGGCGCAGCAGTTCGCCGCAGGCGGCGGCGATCTTCCGCCCCACCGGCGTGGACCCGGTGAAGGCGATCTTGTCGACGCCCGGGTGGCGCACGATGGCGTCACCGAAGCGGCCCGGGCCTGTCAGGAGGTTGACCACGCCCGCCGGCACCCCGGCCGCGTGGACCGCGTCGATGATGAAGCGCAGGGACAGCGGGGTGGGGGAGGCCGGCTTGATGACGACGGGGCAGCCGGCCAACAGGGCCGGGGCCAGCTTGATGACGACCAGGTTGATCGGGAAGTTCCAGGGGGCGATCAGCCCGCAGACCCCGACCGGATCCTTGTCCACCACGGACTCCGCGCCCCCGGCCGGGAAGGGACGGACGTCGTCGCCGTCGAGCCAGTCGGCCAGGCCGGCGAAGTAGCGGAAGATGCCGGCCGCGTTGGTGGCGGCACCGCGGGTCTCCGAGATCGGCGAACCGTTCTCCCGGGTGTTGGTCAGCGCCAGGACCCCGGCCCGGGCCTCGATCTCATCCGCTATCCGCAGCAGATAGGCCGCGCGCTCGGCGGCGCTCCGCCCACCCCAGGCAGCCAACGCGCGGCGGGCGGCGGTCACGGCGGCGTCGAGTTCCGCGTCGGTGGCCACCGGCACCGAGCCCCAGACCTCGCCGGTGGCCGGGTCGGTGACCTCGTTGCGTGCCGGATCCGCGGCGGTGACCCAGCCGCCGTTGATGTAGAAATCGTCGACGTGGGTGTACGGCAGGTCGAGTGCGGCGCGGCGGGCGCGGGCGTCGGGAAGCGCCGTGGCGGTGGTCAGGGAAGTGGTCATCGGATTGCCTCCGTGCGCATCAGGGCCCGGGAGCGGGCCAGGTCGGCCTCCGCCATGCGGACGGCGGCCTCGGTGATCAGTTCGGGCAGGATCTCCCGCTCCAGCCGGTCGGTGTACTCGGCCGGGTCCATGCCGAACCAGGTGGTGGACATCGCGATTCCGGCGCGGTCGAAACGCCACAGCCGGTCGGAGTCGCGGACCAGCGCGTCCTCGAGGGAGAAGGCGACGGGGCGGGTGTCGTGGCCGTCGATGATCTCGCAGACACGGTCGACGAACTCGGCGTCGTAGCCCAGCTCGGGCAGCACGCGCCGTGCCACCTGGCAGCCTTCTGCCTCGTGCTCGTAGCGGATGGCGGCCTTGCGCCAGTCCCCCTGGAAGCCCTCCGAGATGATGCGGGACTCGTCCACATGCGCCCAACCCGTGTCGTGCAACGCCGTGGCTACCAGCACCAGTTCACGGTCGGCCTGCGGGTAGGCCTCGCACAGGCGGGTGGCGTAGGCCGTGACGATGGGCAGATGGATGTCATTGGCGCGGGTGCGGGTCTCCGGCACGACCGCCTGCCACAGGGCCTCCAGGCCGGTCGACGGCGCCGCGCAGATGGACGAGTCATCGACGGGGCGGCCGGTGGGAATGGGGCGCTGCGGGTACGCGTCGGCGAAGGCCATGGCGCGGGGATCTGCCGCGTGCGCGCCCGGATCGGCTTTCTCCCAGGCGGGGGAAGTGGTGGTGCTCATCGGACGACCTCCAGGTCCTTGGTGATTTTCTTCAGCTGCACGGTCGGATCCGCGGCCTGGTCGGCCGGGATGTTCTGCCCCTTGCCCAGCGCGGAGCGCACGGCCATGAAGTCCAGGGGCTGGTTCACGCAGTCGGCCGCGATGATCTGGCCGTTGCGGTAGTAGAGGACGGAGAACTTCTTCCGCTCGTCGTCGCGGCGCACCACGGTCTGGTCGTAGCCGGTGGTCAGCCCGGCGATCTGGAGTTTCAGATCGGCCTGGTTGGACCAGAACCACGGGATGCCGGCGTAGTCCTCGGACTGGCCGACCAGGGAGTAGGCGGCGACCTTGGCGTGTTCGATGGCGTTGTTCACGCTCTCCAGGCGCAGGCGCTCCTCCTCGGGCGCGCCGGGCAGCGGGTTCGGCATGTTCGCCACGTCCCCGACCGCCACGGTGGTGCCGTCGGAGGCCACCGCGTGGTGGTCGACGACGATGCCGTTGTCGACCGTCAGGCCCAGCTGCTCGGCCAGTTCGGTGTTGGGGATGACACCGATGCCCACGATCACCAGCTGCGCGGGCACCACGGTGCCGTCCTCGAGCTCCACCCCGGCCACGCGCCCGGTGCCGTCGTCGACAAAGCGCGTCATCCGGGCGTTCAGCCGGATGTCGATACCGCGGGACTGGTGGGCCCGCCGGAAGTACTCGGCGGTCTCCTCGCCGACG
Organism: Corynebacterium halotolerans YIM 70093 = DSM 44683; assembly: GCF_000341345.1. Classification (NCBI taxonomy): domain Bacteria; kingdom Bacillati; phylum Actinomycetota; class Actinomycetes; order Mycobacteriales; family Corynebacteriaceae; genus Corynebacterium; species Corynebacterium halotolerans. The sequence goes on from NC_020302.1 coordinate 560,735, forward strand.
GCCCGGCCCACCAGGCGGGGGCCGTACTCCAGCACGGTGGCGTTCCTGCCCATCCCGTGCAGTGAGCAGGCGGCCTCCAGGCCGATGAAGCCACCGCCGACGACCACCACGTCGGTGACCTCGCCGAGCTGAGCCTTCAGCGCCAGCGCATCATCGGCGCTGCGCAGGTACCGCACCCCGGCCAGCTCCGCGCCGGGCAGATCCAGCTTCCGGGCCCGCGCGCCGGTGGCCAGGGCCAGGCGCCGGAACGGATAGGTGCCGCCGTCGGTGGCGTGGGCGGTGCCGGAACCGTCGGCGTTCTTCTCGATGCGGCCGATCCGCTTGCCCTTGACCAGCTCGATATCGTGCTCCTCCCAGTACTCGTTGGACCGGAAGATCAGGTTCTCCTTGTCCACGGCGTCCTGGAGGAACTCCTTGGACAGGGCCGGGCGCTGGTAGGGGCGGTGATTCTCCTCGCCGAGAAGGGTGATGTGCTCGGTGAAGCCGAGGCCGCGCAGCGAGATCGCGAGCTGCACGCCGGCCTGACTCGCGCCGATGATCAGCAGGCCGGTCTCGGCGGCGGAGTGTGGGGTGTTCATGCTTTCTCCTGGGTCGGTCGGGACAGACCGGCGCGGGGCCGGTCAGATCTGGGTCTCGGGGGTGGTCACGTGCAGATCCATGTCCTCGGTGAGCTTGATCTGGCAGGACAGGCGGGAGTTGTCCTCCCGGTCCTCGGCGGTGCCGTAGAGCATCTCGTCCTCCATCTCGCTCATCTCGGACAGCTCATCGAGCTGGTCCTCCCGGACATAGACGTGGCAGGTGGCGCAGGAGAGGGAGCCGCCGCATTCGGCGACGATGCCCGGGACGCCGTTACGCACGGCCGTCTCCATCACGGAGTCCCCTGGGTTGCCGGTGATGGTGCGGGTCTCGCCGGTGCTGGCCTCGGTGTAGTGAACGGTGGTCATGATGTCCTCCTGTGATTGTGCTAGATGAACTGGCGGCCGCCGTCGACGACCATGGTCTGGCCGGTGACGTAACCGGCGTCCGGGGACGCCAGGAACAGGGCGGCGCCCACGATGTCCTCGGGCTGGCTGGCCCGTCTGATGGATCCGCGGTCCACGCCGTACGTCGCGGCGTCCTCCATGAGTCCGTAACTGGCCTCGGTGAGGGTGAACCCGGGGGCGATGGCGTTGACGGTGATGTTGCGCGTGCCCAGCTCCTTGGCGAGTACGCGGGTCAGGGCCACGACGCCGCCCTTGGAGGCCACGTAGTGGGCCCAGTGGGCTGAGCCGGAGTAGATGGTGGCGCTGGAGAGGTTGATTACGCGCCCGCCGTCGGGCAGGTAGGGGCTGACGCCGCGGGTGACCAGCCAGGGGCCTTTGAGATTCACGCCCATCACCAGGTCCCATTCGGCCGGGTCGATCTCCTCGAAGGGGGAGCGGGTGACGGTGGCGTAGATGGCGGCGTTGTTGACCAAGACGTCGATACGGCCACCGCCGAACTCGGCCACCTGCCGCGCCATCTCCGCCACGGAGTCGGGGTCGGTGACGTCCACGCGGAAGGCGGCGGCGTCGACACCGGTGGCGGTGAGCTCCCCGGCGGTGCGGGCGGCGCCCTCGTGGTCGATGTCGGCCACGGCCACGCGGTCACCGCGGGCGGCGAAGCCCTCGGCGAAGGCCCGGCCCAGGCCGCCGGCGGCACCGGTGACCAGGACCGTGCGCTGCGCGTTCTGCTGGCTCTGCTGATCAGACACGGCTCGGCTCCGGTTCTGCGACGGGTGCCGCATGGTGGTGGCTGTGGTGGCTGTGCGCGCCGGGGCCCTCAACGACCGGGGCGGCGCCTTCGCCGTCGAGGATGGTCACGGTGCCCTTCGCGCCGTCGACCCGCAGGCGCTGGCCGGTAACGATGCTGGTGGAGGCGCTGCCGGTGCCGGTGACCGCGGGCAGGGCGTACTCGCGGCAGACGATGGCGGCGTGGCTCATCATGCCGCCGATGTCGGTGACGGCGGCCTTGATCTTGCCGAAGATCGGGCCCCAGCTGGGGGCGGTGACCGGCGCGACCAGGATCTCGTCCTGGCGGATGTCGGAGAGGTCGTCCGAGTCCATGACCACACGTGCCACGCCCTCGACCACGCCCGGGGAGGCGGCCATGCCCTTGAGCACGCCCTCCGAGCCCTCCTCTCCCGCGCCGAGCCAGGACTCCACCTGCTCAGTGGTGATGCCCCAGAGCATGCGGGTGAACGGCTCGGTGATCTGCTCCGGTGGGGTGTTCAGGGCCGGGGCGGGGCGGGCGGTCTTCAGCGCCGCGACGATGTCCTTGCGGCGGGCGATCTCGTCCTCCCAGTGGGCGGCGCCGATCGGGCCACCTGGGGCGCCGACACCGTGCCCGGTGACCAGGTCGAACAGGGCGTCGCGGACCTCATTGCGGTTGAGGTAGAGCAGGTCGTCCGGGTCCTCCCAGAAGCCGTAGGAGGCCAGGGTGCGGCCGAGCTCGCGGACCTTGCGCCAGAAGACGCCCATGGTCCAGTGCTCGATGTAGAAGTTGTGGTTCTCCACATAGGGGTAGGCGGTGGCGGCCAGGCTGCGCTTGGCGTCGAAGGCGGCCAGCTGGTCACCGGTCAGCAGCTCGCGGTACTCCTCGACGATCCGCTCCTTCTCCGCGAGCAGTTCCGCCGTGGGGCGCATGATGGTCTGGCCCTCGTCGAGGCGGCGGATGTAGTCCGCGATGTAGCCGAGCGGAATCTCGAAGTGCTCGTTCCAGTACTTGTCGTGGCCGTAGAAGCCGTTGCCCACGGTGAAGTTGAACCACGGGTCCTGGGCCTCGTCCCAGCGCCTGAGCCATTCGGCACCACCCTCGGCGGCGGCGATGGCGTCCAGGGTGCCGTCGACGTCGTCCGGGTCGGCGAAGTGGGACTGCAGGCCGAGCTCGACGGCCAGGGTGGCCAGTGCCTTGAGCTCGTCGTCCGGGCGGAAGAGCTCCATGTCCACGCCCTGGACCATGGTGGCGATCGACTGATCCGGGATGTCCGGGAAGATCTCCTTGCAGTAGTTGAAGAAGTCCAGGTAGGCGATGTAGCCGAGGTTGAGGAACTCGAAGTGGTACTGCCAGTTCTGGTAGGCCAGCGAGATGAGCCGGTCGTAGTTCTCCAGCAGCACCTCGGAGCCGTCCTTGGCCTTGCCGGTGATGATGTCATCCATCGGGACGATGTCGGGCAGGCGGTCGAAGGTCAGCGACTCGAGCTCGTCGATGGTGCCGCGGACCTTGGCCTTCCACTGCTCGAGCAGGGAGTCCCAGTTCTGGAAGTAGTGGGTGATACGCGCCTGGAACTCGGGGATGCGGTCGGCGATCTCGTCCTCGGGGACCGACACGGGGGACATGTAGAGATAGCCGAGGTGGACGCGGAATTCGATGCCGTTCGCGTTCGGGATCATCAGGTGCCGGGCGTTGTACTGGCCCAGGCACTTGACGGAGTACTCGGCGCCGATGGTCTCGAAGGGCTTGAAGACGGTGGGCCAGTGCTGGGAGTCACAGAACCAGAACTTCTTGTCCTCTTCCTCCTTGAGTTTGTCCTGGAAGACGAGGTAGTAGGGGTAGATCTCCTCCCAGCCCTCGGCGCCCGCGGGCACCGGCAGCTCAGAGGGCTTCGGAAATGATTTCTTGGACATGGTGGCTCCTGAAGTGGTGGGGTGTCGGGGTGGTGGCGGGCAGTAGGCGACGGGGCCGCGTGCTGCTCCGCTACTTTCCGCCCAGGACGGCGGCGGTGATGGAGCTGAGGTCGAAGGCCGCCGGGGAGCCGGCGGGGGAGGAGGCGCCGGCGGCCGCGGCACGGTCGGCGGCGGTATCCTCGCTCGCGGTCGGGGTGCCGGAGCCGTTCGAGTGCACGGTCTCTGGGCGGGACTGCAGGAGCAGCAGGTTCTGCCCGTCCGGCAGGTCGGCGTCCAGGGCCCACTCGATGTCCTGCGGGCACCGGTAGTGCTTCTCCGCCCGCTTGGCCATCTGCGCGACGGCCTTCAGCTCCGCGTCGGTGAGGCTGCGGACTGCGGCGCGCTCGGCCGGGACCTCTCGTTCCACGAGCGTGCCGGAGGCGGCGTCGGGCACCAGTTCGGCGTGCTTTTCGCCGATGTGCTCGGAGACGACCTGCAGGGTGATCTTGTCGAGGAGGATGTTGTCCGGGGTGACCTCCCCGGAGACCACCATCTCGCCGACTCCCCAGGAGGCGTCGACGGTGACCTTGGAGCGGTCCCCGTTGGCCGGATTCAGGGTCATGGCCACGCCGGCCACGCGGGAGTTGACCATCTTCTGGACGACCACGGCCATCGACAGTCCCTCGTTGGGGATGTTGTTCTTCAGTCGGTAGATGATCGCCCGGGAGGTGTACAGGGAGGCCCAGCACTTACGGATGTGCTCGGTCACGGAGTCCAGGCCGATCTGCCACAGGTAGGTGTCCTGCTGGCCGGCGAAGGAGGCGTCCGGCAGGTCCTCGGCGGTGGCGGACGAGCGCACCGCGACGGGGACGTTTCCGCCGCACTGCTCCATGAGGGCCGCGTGGGAGTCGACGACGGCCTGGCGGACCTTCGTCGGGACCGGGCGGTTGCACAGTTCGTCGCGGATGATGGCGGAGACCCGGTCGACCTCGGTGACGTCGTCGGCGTCGAGATCCGTCAGCAGGCGGTTGATGTCCCCGGCGATTCCGGCCTCGACGAGGAAGTCGTCGTAGGAGGCGGTGGTGACCACGAAGCCCGGGGGCACCGGCATGCCGGCGGCGGTCATGGACACCAGCGAGGCGCCCTTGCCGCCCAGGGCCTCGAGCATCGGGGCGCGTCCGTCGTCGAAGGTCTGCACATAGGGGATGGTGGTGTGCTCAGTCATGATGGCTCCTCACGGAGGTTCAGGCATCCCAGGTGACCGGGACGGCCACGGGGACGCGGAAGGAGAGGTTTTCACGGAAGTCGACGTCGGCGTCGTCGGTCAGGCGCAGCGAGGGGGCCAGCTTCGTGGCTTCCTCGAGGCAGATCTTCGCCTGCAGCTTGGCGAGCATGTTGCCCAGGCAGTAGTGGATGCCGAAGCCGAAGGAGAGGTGCTCGCGGGCATTCGGACGGTTGAGGTCGAACTCCTCGCCGTTCTCGAAGCGGGACTCGTCGCGGTTGGCGGAGCCCATCAGGAGCAGCAGGCCGTCGCCCTTCGCGATCTCCACCCCGCCGACCTCGGTGTCCTTCAGGGCCTTGCGGCGCCAGCCGACGATCGAGCCGGAGTAGCGGAGGACCTCGTCCACGGCGGCACCGGTCTTCTTGGGGTTGTCGATGAGGGTCTCCCACTGCTCGCGGTGGCCGAGCAGTACCCGGAAGCTGTTGGCGATCAGGGTGGTGGTGGTCTCGTGGCCGGCGAACAGCAGGGAGTACAGCAGGGAGGCGATCTCGTGGTCGGTGATCTCCGCGCCCTCCTCCTGGGCGCGGGCCAGGTCGGCGGTGAGGCTGTCCCCGCCGTTGGCGTGCGCCTCGGCGACCATGCGCTGGCACTCCTGCCAGTACTCCACCAGGCTGTGGGCGTGGGGGATCTGTTCCTCGTCGCTCAGGTCGCCCCAGGTCATGGCGGCACGGGCGTCGCTCCAGCGCTTGTAGGTGTCGACCTGGGAGGTGTCCGCGCCGATCAGGGTGAGGATGGTGATGGTCGGGATGTCGTAGGCCAGGTCCTTCACCATCTCGCCGGCGCGGTCCTCGCGGGCCAGCATGGCCTCCAGGCGGGAGGCGACGTTCGCGCGGATGTCGGGCTCCAGCGCCTTGTAACGGCGCGGGGTGAACATCTTCTGTGCGATCGCGCGGATGCGGGTGTGCTCCGGGGGAATGCGGGCGGACAGGCCGGAGTAGGCGGTGAAACCACCCTCCTCCATGATCTTCTTCGCCTGGGGGCCGCGCTCGCGGACGGGCGCCTGGGCGTTCTCCGAGGAGAAGGTCTCCCAGTCCTCGAAGACGGACTTGATGTCGTCGTAGCGGGTGACCACCCAGTAGCCGATGCGCTCGTCGAACATCACCGGCTCCTCCCTACGCAGTTCGGCGTAGGATGGGAACGGGTTCTTCATCTGGAACGGCTCGTAGCCGTGGTGCTCGCCGCCGTGACCGAAGGGGCATCCTCCGGTGGCGGGGGCCGTGGTGGCTGAGGTTTGAAGGGTCATCTCTTCTCCTTGTCCAGGGCCGTGTCGGCAACCGACTGATCCGGCGAAGGTGTTACTGCGGGCAACTTCTACATGTCACGTGATCGTCGTCACGTGCCTTGCCTGCAGATCATCCTGAATGGTCAGGGAGGTGGACGCGAGCAAATCCTTCCACTGGATGGAAATGGGCTCTCGCCGAGTGTGCACGGGTGTCTCATGTCACAGAAGAAATAAGGTGTGAGCTGCGTAAACATTGCGTCCGTCGAAAGGCGGGTCCGGGGGCCCGGATCGGCGCCCCGGGAGGATCTCCGGGGATGTGGGGCGCCGAATTCGCGGCCGGGGGGTTGCGTCGACGGCGGGTGGTCGTTGAGCCCGTGTCGGGCGGGAGCGGCGTCGGGACGCGGTGGCCGTCCGGCCCGTGGCGCCCGGTCGGGCTACTTCCGGTCAGGGGCGAAACGGTGGGAGTTGATCAGGGTCTCGAGTGGGATGTGGGCGGTGGCCTTCTCAATCCGGGCACTGATGGCCTGTAGTGCGGGCAGGTGCCGCTCGCGGGTGTTGGCGCGATCCGTGGGCAGCACCAGGCCCAGGCCGGCGCCAATCCGGCCGGTGTGGAAGACCGGGACGGCGATGGAGCAGGTCCCCCGGCGCAGCTCCTCGAGGGTCATCGCGAAGCCCTGTTCCTTCACCTGCTCGAGCTCCGTGGCGAGGCGGGCCGGATTGGTGATCGCCCGGCCGGCCGTCCGGGGCAGCTCGAGATTCAGGTAGGAGTCGCGCACCCACTGCTCCTCGAAGGCGAGGAGGATCTTGCCGACGGCCGTCGCGTTCAGGGGGAGCCGTCCCCCGGCCCGGGAGGAGCGCGGCACGCGCCGGGTGCCGTAGACGCGGGTGATGTACAGCGCCTCGTCGCCGTCGCGCACCGCCAGTTGGGAGGTCTCGCCCGTCAGGGAGTACAGATCCTGGACATAGGGGTGGGCCGCCTCGCGCAGTTGCCGCCCGACGTTCTGGGACAGCTCCCAGATGCGCAGTCCCAGCTGGTAACGGCCCTCGGCGTTGCGTTCGATGAAGGCGGATTCGGCCAGCTCGCCCACCAGCCGGTGGGCGGTGCTGACGGGAAGGTCAGCCAGCTCGGCGATCTCGGTCAGGGCCAGTGGGCGGGGTTCCTTCTCGAAGGCACCCAGGATCGACAGCACCTTGGCGGTGACGGTGCGCCCGGCATCACGGTTCCCGCCGGCCATCAGTGTCCCTTCCGCACGAGTCGGACGGGCCGGGTGGGATATTCGGACATGTGGCTCTCCCGTGGTCGGCAGGGGGCGGTGGCGGTGCGGACGGGCGTGCCTCCGGGGCCCGTGGTGAATATCACGATAGCGTGCCGGACATCGGTCCGACCGGCAATGTCCGACCGGTCGCCGGCGCCGGGTGGGGTAGGGGGAGGGTGAAATACGGTTCCCCGGGCACAGCGGGTGTGTTGACGTGTTGGTAAGGTAACAGAGTCGTATATCTGTGGGCGTGGTGTCGGAGCACTCCGATGCCCCGATCTTCCGGCCGCGCCCCGGAAACTTCTCAACAATCAACTTTCCCGAATCACCTTCCCGTCGACCCCGCTGAGCGTAATCGGCGGGATCCGGGGAGCCAGGAGGCTACGTGTCCGCCATCATCCAGGCATTCAAGGACGTTGATCTGCGGAAGAAGATCATCTTCACGGTCGTGATGATCATTCTGTACCGTGTCGGTGCGCAGATCCCGTCCCCGGGTGTGGACTACGCGTCGATCAGTGGTCGACTGCGTGACCTGACCCAGGAGGAGGGCAGCGTCTACTCGTTGATCAACCTGTTCTCGGGCGGCGCTCTTCTCCAGCTGTCGGTCTTCGCCATCGGCGTCATGCCCTTCATCACCGCGTCGATCATCGTCCAGTTGCTGACGGTGGTGATCCCCCACTTCGAGGAGCTGAAGAAGGAGGGACAGTCCGGCCAGACGAAGATGAACCAGTACACCAGGTACCTGACCCTGGCGCTGGCGCTGCTGCAGTCCGCCGGCATCGTCGCCCTGGCCGACCGTGAGCAGCTGCTGGGCGCCGGTATCCAGGTGCTGGACGCGGACCGCACCATCTGGGACCTGCTCATCCTGGTCCTCGTCATGACCTCCGGTGCCATACTGGTGATGTGGCTGGGCGAACTCATCACCGAGAAGGGCGTGGGCAACGGCATGTCCCTGCTCATCTTCGCCGGTATCGCCACGCGCATCCCGACCGACGGCATGAACATCCTGTCCAACTCCGGCGGGCTCGTCTTCGCGGCCGTCGTCGCCGCCGTGGTGATCCTCGTCATCGGTGTGGTGTTCGTGGAGCAGGGTCAGCGTCGCATCCCGGTGCAGTACGCCAAGCGCATGGTCGGCCGTCGTCAGTACGGCGGCTCCTCGACCTACCTGCCGCTGAAGGTCAACCAGGCCGGCGTCATCCCGGTCATCTTCGCCTCCTCGCTGATCTACATGCCGGTGCTGATCACCCAGATCGTCAATTCCGGCACTGCGGTGCCGCCGGACAACTGGTGGCAGCGCAACGTCATCCAGTACCTGCAGACCCCATCGTCCTGGCAGTACATCGTCCTGTACTTCGTCCTGATCATCTTCTTCTCCTATTTCTACGTCTCTGTGCAGTACGACCCGCACGACCAGGCGGAGAACATGAAGAAGTACGGTGGATTCATCCCGGGTATCCGCCCGGGACGGCCGACCGCGGAGTACCTGGCGTACGTGATGAACCGGCTGCTCTTCGTCGGCGCCGCCTACCTCGGCATCATCGCCGTCCTGCCGAATATCGCCCTTGACCTGGGTGTCGGTAATGCCAGTGCTGGCATGACCGCATTCGGCGGTACCGCCATCCTGATTATGGTGTCGGTCGCCCTGACCACGGTGAAGCAGATCGAAAGCCAGCTTCTCCAAAGCAACTACGAAGGACTGCTCAAATGAGACTCGTACTCCTCGGACCCCCCGGTGCCGGCAAGGGCACCCAGGCCGCCCTCCTCTCCGAGAAGCTCGGCGTGCCGCACATCTCCACCGGTGACCTGTTCCGCGCCAACATCGGCGAGGGCACCCCGCTGGGCGTCGAGGCCAAGAGCTACATCGACGCCGGCAAGCTCGTGCCGACCGATGTCACCGCCCGCATGGTCAAGTCCCGCCTCGCCGAGAACGACGCTCAGGAGGGCTTCCTCCTCGACGGTTTCCCGCGCACCGTGGAGCAGGCCGAGATCCTGGCCGACCACCTCACCGAGCAGAGCCTCGAGCTCGACGGCGTACTGAACTTCCGGATCGCCGAGGACGTCGTCGTCGAGCGCATGCTGGCCCGCGGCCGCGCCGACGACAACGAGGAGACCATCCGCACCCGTCTGTCCGTCTACCACGACGAGACCGCACCGCTCATCGAGCACTACGGCGACAGGATCATCCCGATCGACGCCGAGGGCGAGGTCGACGAGATCAACGCCCGCGCGATGTCCGCCCTGGGCAAGTAGCCCGCGGACCACGCGACCAGGGGCCGGTTCCGATCAACTCGGGGCGCGGCCCCTTTCTGTTCCCTCCGGCCACCCGGCTACGGGCCACCCCGCACCACCATTCCCGCTCAACCAGACCAAGGAGACCCCATGGGATTCCGTTCCAAGAAGCGCGCCATCGCCGCCAAGACGCCAGGTGAGCTCGACGCCATGCAGGCGGCGGGCGAGATCGTCGGCCGCGCCCTGCAGGCGGTGCGGGCCGCCGCCGCCCCCGGCGTGACAACGCTCGAACTCGACGAGGTCGCCGAAACCACCATCCGTGAGGCCGGGGCCGTGCCGACCTTCAAGGGCTACCAGGGCTTCCCGGGCTCGATCTGCACCTCCGTCAACGACGTCATCGTCCACGGCATCCCGGACGCCGACACCGTGCTGGCCCCCGGCGATCTCGTCTCGATCGATTGCGGTGCCACCTTCGAGGGCTGGGTGGGCGACTCCGCCTGGTCCTTCGGAGTCGGCGAGCTCGCCGAGGACGTCGAGGCACTCAACCGGGCCACGGAGTGGGTGCTCATGCAGGGGCTGAAGGCGATGGTGCCGGGCAACCGGCTCACCGACGTCTCCCACGCCCTCGAGGCGGCCACCCGCAAGGCCGAGCAGAAGTTCGGCGTCGCGCTCGGTATCGTCGACGGCTACGGCGGCCACGGCATCGGCCGCACCATGCATGAGGACCCTTACCTGGCCAATGAGGGCCGTCCCGGCCGCGGCCCGCTGATCCAGGAGGGTTCGGTGCTGGCGATCGAACCCATGCTCACTCTGGGCACGGAGGACTCCGCCGTGCTCGACGACGACTGGACGGTGGTCACCCTCGACGGCTCCGTCGCCGCCCACTGGGAGCACACCGTCGCCGCCACCTCCGGTGGCCCGCGGATTCTCACCCCCCGTTCCTGAGTGGGGCCGGGCGGTGCCGGGCCCCGGGAATGCGGCGGACGGGGTTGCGCTGACCTGCCGGGGAGTGGGGACGGTGTTCCTGGGGCCGGTGCCGCGCCACCCCCGGAGGGCTGCCGGATCAAGCAGTGTGGTGTGAATCACTCCAGGTTCGTTTTATGCTCAAGGCATGTTCCCGCAGATTCGCCGTCCCCGGTCCACCTCCATGAAGCGATGTGTCACCCACCTCGCGTCCGCCGGTGCCCTTCTGGCCTCGCTGCTGGCCGCTCCCGCGGCAGTGTCCGCTCAACCGGCGTTGCCCGAAAGTTCCTCCCGGATGCTCGACGAGGCCGGAGCCGCCGCCCGCGAGGGCGCCTGGGAGGCCCGCAACCAGTTGCATGACCGGTCGGAGGAGCTTCCGCCGGAACTCGCCGGCAGCAGCCGCGACGGGGTCGATGCGGTCGTCGAGGGCCTGTTCCCCGGGCTGATCGAGGAACGTGCACTGCCTCCGGCCCCGGAACCGGCGCCCTTCGACCGTGGTTCCTGCCCGCCGGCGGCCCGTGCGTGCGTGGATCTCGACGGTCGCCGCTCCTGGCTGCAGGAGGGCGGCGAGGTCAGCTACGGCCCGGTGCCGATCTCGATCGGACGGATCGGCCACGAGACTCCACGGGGCACCCACCACGTCAACCGCAAGGTCATCGACGAGGTCAGCTACATCTACGACCTGGCGCCGATGCCGTACTCGGTCTACTTCACCCACAACGGCCACGCCTTCCACGAGGGTGACCTCAGCACCTCCTCGGCCGGCTGCATCCGGCTCAGCCATAATGACGCGGTCACCTACTTCAATGAGCTGCAGATCGGCGACATGGTCCACGTCTACTGACCGGGAGGCGCCGGTCCCGTCCTCCCACCCCCGGGTGACGGGCAGGGCAGGAAAATCGACCTCCGGCAGGTGGGAATCTACTTGACGTGTTTATACTCTGCTCATGCAGTTCACGCCCCGCACCGTCATGTCGGCCTTCACGCGCCGCGGCACCGCACTGATCGCCGCCGCTGCCGCATCCATCGCCCTGATCGCGGCCCCCGTCGCCGCCTCCGCCGCCCCGGTGCTGCCCGCCGGCTCATCCTCCCCGGAGGAGGTCGTCACCTCCGTTGAGACCGGACTGCGCGACACCGTCTGGGACACCCGCACCACCCTGCACCAGCAGGCCGACGTGCTGCCGCCGCAGGCCGCCGACATCTTCCGCGGTGCCGTCGACGATGCCGTCGAGGGCGTGTTCCCCGGTCTGGTCGCCGAGCGTTCCCCCGCTCCCGAGCCGGATCCGGTGCCGGTCGTCGCGACCGCCCCGGCCGCCGAGCCCGCGCCCGCCGCCAAGCCGGGCTTCGACTTCGGTTCCTGCCCGCCGGCGGCCCGCGCCTGCGTGGATCTCGACGGTCGCCGCACCTGGTTGCAGCGCGACGGCGTCGTCACCCACGGTGCGGTGCACATGGCCCCGGGCAAGCCGGGACAGGAGACCCCGAGCGGGACCTTCTACGTCAACCGCAAGGTCAAGGACGAGATCTCCTACGAGTTCAACAACGCCCCGATGCCGTACGCCGTGTACTTCACCTACAACGGGCACGCTTTCCACCAGGGCGATCCGGCCTACCTGTCCGCCGGCTGCATCCGCCTGAACCACGACGACGCCGTGAAGTACTTCAACGAGCTGCAGATCGGTGACATGGTCTACATCTACTGACCGCTCGCCGGCTCCGCCCTGAACCAGGACCCTCCCGCCACGTTGACCAGCTGTGTCGGGAGTGGGTTCCCCGGTGAGGGGTTTGTTTTTATGCCCTCTCAACTGTAGGATGATCCAACGGTGTGTGTGCACCCGCACTCACGCCTGCAGTGGACATGTATGAAATCTAAGGTGCCCCACTACACCGATCGCCCCGCCGGCGTCGGTCGGCACCGGGAATGTGGAGGATATGGCTAAGGAAGGCGCCATCGAGGTTGAGGGCCGGATCATCGAGCCCCTGCCGAATGCAATGTTCCGTGTCGAACTCGACAACGGGCACAAGGTTCTCGCTCACATCAGTGGCAAGATGCGCCAGCACTACATCCGTATCCTCCCCGAGGATCGCGTCGTCGTGGAGCTTTCTCCCTACGATCTGACCCGCGGACGCATCGTCTACCGCTACAAGTAAGAGCAAACCGCCTCCCTGCTCCACCGTGCGCGTGTCCGCGTCTGACGCGGTGCGCACCTCACTCACCTCCGGCCGCGGTGGCTGGAGCCCCACGGATCTCGGTCCATCGTCCAGTCTCGGTCTGGGCAAAGCACCGATTGGTGGGGATGAGCCGGGAGAAAACCACCGTAACAACCCGAAAGGTACTGCCACATGGCACGTCTTGCTGGTGTTGACCTCCCGCGCAACAAGCGCATGGAGATCGCACTCACCTACATCTACGGCATCGGCCCCGCCCGTGCCGCCAAGCTGCTCGAGGAGACCGGTATCTCTCCCGACCTGCGTACCGACAACCTCACTGACGAGCAGATCGCATCCCTGCGTGACGTCATCGAGGCCACCTGGAAGGTCGAGGGTGACCTCCGCCGCCAGGTTCAGGCCGACATCCGCCGCAAGATCGAGATCGGCTCCTACCAGGGTCTGCGCCACCGTCGTGGACTGCCCGTCCGCGGCCAGCGCACCAAGACCAACGCCCGTACGCGCAAGGGTCCCAAGAAGACGATCGCCGGAAAGAAGAAGTAACTCATGCCTCCGAAGACTCGCTCTGGCGCACGCCGCACCGGCCGTCGCGTCGTAAAGAAGAACGTGGCCCAGGGCCACGCCTACATCAAGTCCACCTTCAACAACACCATCGTGTCCATCACGGACCCGCACGGTGCCGTCATCTCCTGGGCCACCTCCGGCCACGTCGGGTTCAAGGGCTCCCGTAAGTCCACCCCGTTCGCCGCGCAGATGGCCGCCGAGAACGCCGCCCGCAAGGCGATGGATCACGGCATGAAGAAGGTCGACGTGTTCGTCAAGGGTCCGGGTTCGGGCCGTGAGACCGCTATCCGCTCCCTCCAGGCCGCCGGCCTCGAGGTGTCCTCGATCTCGGATGTGACGCCCCAGCCGCACAACGGCTGCCGTCCGCCGAAGCGTCGTCGCGTTTAATCAGGGAAAGGAAGAGGTAAGCAACTCATGGCTCGTTATACCGGCCCCGCAACCCGCAAGTCCCGCCGCCTCCGCGTCGACCTCGTCGGCGGAGACATGGCATTCGAGCGTCGCCCCTACCCGCCGGGTCAGGCTGGCCGCGCCCGCATCAAGGAGTCCGAGTACCTCCTGCAGCTGCAGGAGAAGCAGAAGGCTCGTTTCACCTACGGCGTGATGGAGAAGCAGTTCCGTCGCTACTACGCCGAGGCCAACCGTCGCCCGGGCAAGACCGGCGACAATCTGGTCATCCTGCTTGAGTCCCGTCTCGACAACGTGGTCTACCGCGCCGGTCTGGCACGCACCCGCCGCCAGGCCCGCCAGCTCGTCTCCCACGGGCACTTCCTCGTCAACGGCAAGAAGGTCAACGTGCCTTCCTTCCAGGTGTCGCAGTACGACATCATCGACGTGCGCGAGAAGTCCCGCAAGATGATCTGGTTCGAGGAGGCCCAGGACAACCTCGTCGACGCCGTCGTCCCGGCCTGGCTGCAGGTCGTCCCGTCCACCCTGCGCATCCTCGTGCACCAGCTGCCCGAGCGCGCCCAGATCGACGTTCCGCTGCAGGAGCAGCTCATCGTCGAGTTCTACTCGAAGTAATTCTTCTGCGGCCGGGCCACCCGGCCGCAGGAATCTTCACCCCTTCATCCTTTGCCTATCGACGTCAAATAGCGGGCGTCACACAAGGAGAGTTCCATGCTCATTTCCCAGCGTCCCACGCTCACCGAGGACTACGTTGACTCCGCGCGTTCCCGGTTCGTCATCGAACCGCTGGAGCCGGGCTTCGGCTACACCCTCGGCAACTCCCTGCGCCGGACCCTGCTGTCGTCCATCCCGGGCGCGGCTGTGACCAGCGTGAAGATCGACGGTGTGCTCCACGAGTTCACCACGATCAGCGGTGTCAAGGAGGATGTCTCCGAGATCATCCTGAACATCAAGGATCTGGTGCTGTCCTCCGACTCCGACGAGCCGGTGGTCATGTACCTGAGCAAGGAGGGCCCGGGAGCGGTCACCGCCGGCGACATTCAGCCGCCGGCCGGTGTGGAGATCCACAACCCGGATCTGCACATCGCCTCCCTGAATGAGCAGGCCAAGCTGGACATCGAGCTGATCGTCGAGCGTGGCCGCGGCTACGTTCCGGCGGCCACCACCGCGAGCGGTGAGATCGGCCGGATCCCGGTCGACCAGATCTACTCGCCGGTGCTCAAGGTCAGCTACAAGGTCGAGGCCACCCGTGTCGAGCAGCGCACGGACTTCGACCGGCTGATCATCGATGTCGAGACCAAGAACTCCATCACCGCGCGTGACGCCATGGCGTCGGCAGGCAAGACCCTGGTTGAGCTGTTCGGCCTCGCCCGCGAGCTGAACACCGCCGCCGAGGGCATCGAGATCGGTCCGTCCCCGCAGGAGACGGAGTACATCGCCGCCTACAGCATGCCGATCGAGGATCTGAACTTCTCCGTGCGCTCCTACAACTGCCTGAAGCGCCAGGAAATCCACACCGTCGGTGAACTCGCCGAGTGCACCGAGTCGGATCTGCTGGATATCCGCAACTTCGGGCAGAAGTCCATCAACGAAGTGAAGATCAAGCTCGCCAGCCTGGGTCTGACCCTGAAGGATGCCCCCGAGGACTTCGACCCCTCCACACTGGAGGGCTACGACGCCGAGACCGGCGACTACATCGACCTCGAGGCCGAAGATTCCGAGTAAGACGCCCAGCCGGGATTCCCGGGCCCACGGGTCCGGGAATCCCTCGCGCTCACCCAATCCGTACACGAGGAGTACTTAAATGCCTACCCCGAAGAAAGGTGCCCGTCTCGGCGGCTCTGCGGCCAACCAGAAGCGGATCCTATCCAACCTGGCTGCCGCTCTGTTCGAGCACGGTGCCATCAAGACCACCGATGCCAAGGCGAAGGTGCTTCGCCCCTTCGCGGAGAAGCTGATCACCAAGGCCAAGTCCGGCTCCGTCGCCGACCGTCGCCTGGTGCTCAAGCAGGTTCCGCAGAAGGACGTCGTGAACTACCTGTTCAACGAGCTGGCCCCGAAGTTCGAGAACCGTGACGGCGGCTACACCCGCATCGTCAAGCTCGAGAACCGCAGCGGTGACAACGCCCCGATGTCCCAGATCTCCCTCGTTCTCGAGGAGACCGTGACCACCGAGGCCACCCGCGCCGCCCGTGCCGCCGCCTCCAAGCAGGCCGAGGCCACCGAGGCTCCGGCCGAGGAGACCACCGAGGCCCCCGAGGTCGAGGCCGACCAGGCCACCGACGCTCAGGCCGCCGACGAGGCCACCGAGGCCGAGGCCGAGTCCCCCGAGGCTCCGGCCGAGGAGAAGAACGAGGAGAAGTAACCCTCCCCGCCGCTTCATCACGACCACCGCGCCGCACCCTGTCCTAGGGAGCGGCGCGGTGGTTTTTCATGGGTGGGGGCGGGGGCGGCTACGGTTGTCCCCTCGGTCGGGAGGGGCACCCGTCCAGCGGGGCCGCCCCCGGAGCCAGGTTGCGTGGTTAGTGTGGGGTGACGGCCGTCTCCGGCGGCCAACGTCCAGAAACGGCACACCCGACCCCTGGAACGGACGCCGCTTCCGCCGACGGTGATGATGACGGCGGGGCGCCGGACCGGGTAATCCGAAAGGAGCCCCACCATGAGCACTGACCACCTGATCGATAACCTGCGCCGGGCCACCGTCCAAGACAGCGACAGAGAGGCCCTCGGCAACGTCACCCAGGTGTACACCGACGACACCGGGCATCCCTCCTATGTGGAGATCTCCTACGGCGTGATCGGATTGGGCAACAGCCTGGTCCCACTGGACGGCTCCCACCTCAATGGAGAAGATCTCGTCCTGGCCTTCCCGAAGGATCTCATCAAGGACGCGCCCCACCATGAGCCCGGGAAGGAGCTGACCAGGGAACGGGAGGAGGAGATCCTCCGGCACTACGGCCTCGATTCCGCCGTGTCGGGGGCTGGCGGCGCACACCCGAATCACGGCGATGACCGACGTGCCCGGGTGGGCGACTCCCGCACCGATCGCCTGCGTGATCCGCACGGACTGGGCCAGCTCGACGACGATGGCGTCGCCGGCTCCTTCGGCGAGGTTGATCCGGAGGATGACGCCGGTCCGGTTCGCTGACCGACCGGGCATGGTCTTTCCGAGTCCCTGACGGCGCGATGCACCGGGGCAGGGAAGTGGTGCCGTCGGTGCGCGCGGAGCGCGGGGGCCGGTGGATCCGTGAAGGCGGATTCACCGCGTGGGTCCAGGCTGTCATCGTGCGTCCGCCACAGTAGCCTGGTGGACATCATGAGCAGCACCGACCACACCACCACCCAGAGTTCAATCCGGGGCGCGGGCAGCGGCGTCCTCCGTTTCGCCGGGATGGTCCTGATACTCAGCGCACTCGTCGGCTTCCTCGGACAGCTTCTCGCGATCGGCCAGTGGCGGCAGGTCGGCTACAGCTTCGGTCTCAACCGGATCAGCGACCTCGGCCTCACCACCTGTGGGATGGTCCAGGACCTGTTCTTCCCCCGCTACGCCTGCAGCCCCGGTTACGGCTGGTTCAACATCGGCACGATAGTCAGCGGGGTACTGCTCATCATCGGCGCCCTGCTCCTGTTGACCGGGCTGCGGCGCAGTCCGGACCGGATCCGGGGCGGAAGCGCCGTCGCCTGGCTGCTGCTCCTGTCCGGCGCCGCACTCATCGTCACCGGCGCGGTGCCGGCGAACGTCAACGCCGTGCTTCACGACGCCGCGGGAGTCGCGCGGGCCGTGCTGACCTGGGCGGCGATGGCCCTGGTGTGGTGGGCCTTCCGTTCCTGGCGGCGCTCGGGTGCCGAGGGGCCCCTGCCGCTGGTGTCCGGGCCCGCCGCCCGCGCCACACTGGTGCTGCTCATCGTCTCGGTGGCGGGCTTCCTCGCCCTGGTCCTGGCCGGGCTGGTGGAGTTCGCGGCGGGGTTGGTTGACCGGCTCACCTTCGACCTGCTGGGGCTGTGGACCATTCTGCTGGGCACCGGCCTCCTGGGACTGCCGCTGACACGCGCCCGTGAGCAGCAGCGGACCGATGAGAGACGGCAGCTGCGGCGGGAGAGGGCCGAGCGCGACGCCGCGGTGCGGCAGGCCGTGGAGGGCCTCGAGCAGTAACCTCACATGCGACGACCGGAAGTGACCGCATGACCGCCGGATCGCGGCCTCCCGGCCCTCGTTTTCGATTCGTTATGGCCCGGTTCTGTGCCGTCCCGGTTGGCTCGCCCGGGGCGGAGCCTCCCTGATCGCCTTGCGGGGCGAGTGACCTATCACCCCCTGAGCTGGGGGAATTCGTGTCCGGGCCGCTTCCCCCGACTCCGCGGGACCGTTCCTTTCCACGGTCAACGTGGGCGGTTCCGGTCCTTCCCGGTGCTCCACCCGGTGTTCGACGGACCTTCTCCGCAATCCGGGGTTATCGTCGGTTCCAACGGCACCGGTAACCGCCGGCCGCCGCCCGCCACAACTGAACAGCACACCCCAGGAATGGCCGCCGACGCCGCAGGGGGCATGAGCTCCGCGACGGGTCGACCGGGACCAGACCGGGAGAGCCGAAAGGAACATGACCATGAGCCAGAATCCTCAGATCGACGACCTGTTCCGTGCCACCGCCTACGACAGCTCCGGCGAGAAGCTCGGCGCCGTCCGGCAGGTCTACCTGGACAACCGCAGCGGCCAGCCCTCCTTCATCGAGGTCTCCCACGGCCTGTTCGGCATGGGCGACAGCCTGGTCCCGCTGCGCGGCAGCAGACTCGAGGGCGAGCAGCTCGACCTGGCCTTCCCGAAGGAGTGGATCAAGGACGCCCCGGAATTCGAATCGGGGGAGGGGATGACCGGCGATCAGGAAAATAAGCTCCTGCACCACTACGGCGTTGAATCCGCCCCCGAGGCGTCCGGCTACCGCGACCCCCGTGACGCCCGCGACGAGCGGACCGACGACGGGGGCTCCGACGATCGCCGCGGAGAGGAGCGCCGCGAGGAGGAGCGGCGTGAGGGGGAGCGGCGCCGCGACGAGAACCGTACCGGTGACTCCCCGGACCTGGCCGCCGCTGACGAGCGCGCGGTGGGCGAGGCCCAGGACCTGGGCGGGGAGTACCGGCTGCGCAAGTACGTGGTCACCGAGACCCGCACCATCAAGGTCCCGGTCACCCGGGAGGAGGTGCGCGTCGAGCGGGTCAACGAGGACGGCACCGTCACCCCGGTCGACGATCCCGACCTCGGCGACGTCGACCGCGACCGCCGCTGAACCGGGCACGGGCGTCGACCAGCGGTCCCGCCCGCCGCGGACCGCAGGGCCAGGGGTGCCTATACTCCAGTGGGAACCGGGCCGCGCTGACGCGGCCTCCGGCCCCACCCGAGTTCCCCGAGCCCCGGAAGGTCGCCCACCCGCATGCCCCGCCCCGAGTCTTCGCCCACCACCGCAGAGAATCCCGGAACCCCAGAGGACACTCTGCGCCTGCGGCTCGACGTGGCCTATGACGGCACGGACTTCCACGGCTGGGCGAAACAGGGCGACAGCGGGCTGCGCACGGTGCAGGGTGTGCTGGAGGAGGCGCTCGGCCGCATCCTGCGCACCGACGCCGAGCTGACCGTCGCCGGCCGCACCGACGCCGGGGTGCACGCCTCCGCGCAGGTCGCCCACCTGGACATCCCCGCCGACCGGCTGGAGCAGCGCTCCATCGACGGCGACCCCGCCCGGCTCGTGCGCCGCCTCGGCCGGCTCCTGCCCGAGGACGTCCGCGTCCACGACTGCACCCTCGCCCCCGCGGGCTTCGACGCGCGCTTCTCGGCGCTGCGCCGCCACTACGTCTACCGGGTGACCACCCATCCCCGCGGGGCGCTGCCGACGCGCGCCCGTGACACCGCCGCCTGGCCGAAGCCCGTCGACCTGGAGTCGATGCGCGCGGCCGCCGACGTCCTCGTCGGACTCCATGACTTCGCGGCCTTCTGCAAGGCCAAGCCCCACGCCACGACGGTGCGCGACCTGCAGTCCTTCACCTGGCACGACGTGTCCACCCCCGCCGAGCCGCAGCTGTACGAGGCACACGTGACCGCCGACGCCTTCTGCTGGTCCATGGTGCGTTCCCTGGTGGGTGCCTGCCTGGCGGTGGGGGAGGGGCGCCGCGGGGAGGACTTCACCCGCGGGCTGCTCGACGAGCGCACCCGGTCCCCGCTCGTGCCGGTCGCCGCGGCGAAGGGCCTGAGCCTCACCGGTGTCGACTACCCGGCCGAGGATCAGCTCGCCACCCGGGCGTTGACCACCCGCGACCGGCGCAGCCTGCCGGGCCGGGAGTGATCTTGGGGCGAGCCGCCGCATGACGGGCTGAGGCTGCGATTAGACTCATTCGGGTTCCACTGAGCAGACAGGCGAGGAAAGGGTGGGTCCGCGATGGACATGTACCAGGCGGCTGTGTTGGCGGCGCTGGTGTTCACCGTCCCCGGGTTCCTGCTCGGCTGGGTCTCCGGTCTGAAGGCGCCCTGGGCGGCCGCGGCCTCGCTTCCCGTCTCCTTCGGCGTCTACGGCCTGGCCGCCTGGCTGCTCGGGCAGATGGGCCTGCGCTATGATCTCGCCTCCGCCACCGTGATGTGGGCGCTGCTGATGGTCATCGCCCTGATCTGGCGTGGCAGCTTCCTCGTGGTGGGGCGGAAACGGGCCCGCCGGTGGGCGGCCCGGCGACCCGTCGGGGCTCCCGCAGCCGGTGAGGGCACCGGCCGGGAGACTGCCAATCAGGTCGAGGCCGGCGCCCTGTCCGCCTCCGATCCGCCGCTGACCGGCTCGACCGCCGCGCACGATCCGGACGCCGCGACCGTCGTCACGCTGCCTGCCGAGGACGTCACCGGGGCGCCGTCCGTCGGTGCCCCGGGTGCCTCGGGCGCCGTGGCCGCGGGGGAGCGCCGGGAGTCGTTCTGGCGGCGCTGGTGGACCGGCGACGGCCGCCGCGGCAGCCTGCTCGACCCGGTGTGGCTGCTGCCCGCCGCGGGCGTGCTGACGGGGATGTACCTGTTCATCTCGAAGGGCCTCGGCTTCTTCGAGGAGGTCCCCCGCGGGATCGAGAACATCTTCCAGGGCTGGGACGTCCACTGGCACGCCAGCGTCGTCCGCTGGATCATGGACGCCGGCGTGGCCGACCCCACCCGCATGGGCGAGCTGCAGAACATCGAGACCCAGGCGCAGATGTACTACCCGACGGCCTGGCACGCCGGCACCTACCTGCTCGTGGAGATCCTCGGCGTCAGCCCGATCGCCGCCATCAACCTCTCCAGCATCGTCCTGCCGGGCCTGGCGCTGCCGCTGTCGGTCGCGCTGATCGCCTGGCGGATGGTTGGCAACCGCGGACTGACCGCCCAGATCGCCGCGGGCATCGGCGCCATCGCCGTCTTCGCCTCCCCGGTGCTGTTCTGGGTCGGCCACTACGTCGGTGCCTGGCCCTACCTGGCCGCCGTGGCCGTCTCCGGCATCGTGCTCGCCCTGTTCATGCTGGTGCCCTACCGGCCCGTCGCCGCCCTGGCCGCCGCGCTGTCGCTGGCCGGCATGATCCAGCTGCACCCCGCCGCCGCCACGATCGCCGTACTGGCGGTCGCTCTATGGTGGCTGTTCAGGCTGCTGTGGGCCCCGGCCCGGAAGGCGCGCACCTGGGGTGGGAGGATCGGCTACCGGCTGCGTGATCTCGGGCTGCTCGCGGCGGCGGGGCTGGCCGGCGTGGTCATCCTGCTCCCGCAGATCCTCTCCGGCGCCGAGTCCACCGAGGAGGTCGCCTCCTTCAGCGCGGAGGAGGACGTCACCCGGGCGGAGTCGTGGGAGAAGGCCTTCACGATGTACACCCGCCACGTCGACGCCTTCACCGAGTACGATCCCACGCTGCTGCTGTGGGTCGCGGGCATCGGGGCCGTCGCGCTGCTGGTGTGGCGCCGGAATCTGTGGGCCCCGGCCTTCTACCTGCTGAGCGTCTGGATGACCGCGAATTCGCTCAAGGCCTTCGAACAGCCGTGGGGCGACTGGCTCAACATCGTCGGCAGCCTGCACTACTCCACCGCCCACCGGCTGGTCATGCCGGTCGCCCTGTTCACCTTCGCCGCCGCCGGCGTCGGCGTGGCCGTGCTCATCCGCCTGATCAGCCTGGCCCCGGTGAAGAAGTGGGCGACCGGCTCGGCGGTCGTCTCCGTGGTGCTGGCCCTGCTGGCCGGCTGGGGCACCGCCGCCTGGGCCACCCGCGACGCCGTGGAGGAGGGTGCCCACTGGTCGATCACCGCCCCCCGCCTCGACGGCCGGATGGTCTCCGAGGTCGACCTGCGCGCCTTCGACTGGCTGGCCCGGCAGCCGCACGCCTACGACGGGATGATCATGGGCGAGCCCGCGGACGGCCACGGCTGGATGTACGCCTACAACGGACTGCCCAGCGTCATGCGCCACTACCTGTGGCCCACCAGCGGCCGGGGATCGGCCACCGACCTGCTCTACTGGCACGCCGACCTGCTGGGCGTGGGCAACCACGGTGACCCCACCCAGGAGAACAACGTGGACCGGGCCGCCGAGGAGCTCGGCGTCAACTTCTACTTCCTCTCCCCGTGGAGCTTCTGGGCCTTCCAGGAACCGAACTGGGCCATGCTCGACGGTCTGTGGCACGCGCCCGGCGCCACCGCGGTCTACCAGGATCAGAACGTGACCATCTTCGCCGTCAACGACGCCTTCACCGACGAGGAGCTGGCGCAGATGCGGGCGCCGGGCAACTCCCCGCAGCCGCTGCCCCCGGTGCCCACCCGGGGCGAGCTCGGCATCGCCGAAAGTCCCGCGGAGGTGGACGAGCCCTATTTCCACCGGCCCACCACCCCCGACCAGGGCGGGCCGAACCCGATCCCGACCCCGGGCAACCCGAACCTCGAGCAGGATCCGCTTGAGATCCCGGCCACCCGGCCCTAGGCTCACAGGCGACCACAACTGACCGGGGTCGGCGACCGGGACTCGGGGGAGTCCACGCCGGCACCGCACACCTGAATCTGGGGGAGATGGTGTGAGCACTTCGCTGCTGCCCACGACCAAGGCACAGGTCTCCGGGCACAAGTTCCTGTTGCGCCGCGTCGAGCACGGACTCGTGCTCGGCGACATCCGCATGCTCCACGACCCACTCGGTGCCCGCCGGCGCGCCATGCTCTTCGGCCTGACCGCCGTCGTGCTGATCGGGCTGGGCGCCGGGCTGCTCGCCTGGCTGCGCCCGGCCGCGGACCCCGGCGACGCCGCGATCCTGCGGAGTGAGTCCGGCGCGCTCTACGTCCGCGTTGACGGCACCGTCCACCCCGTGGCCAATCTGGCGTCGGCGCGGCTGATCACCGGCGCGCCCGACGACCCCGCCCGCATCGGCGACGAGTTGCTCGCCGACCAGCCGCGCGGGGTGCCCCTCGGTATCCCCGGGGCGCCGGGCCTGTTGGCCGCCGACGACCCCGATCCCCTGTCCTGGGCCGCCTGCCACGACGGGGAGGCGGTCACCGTGCTGGCCGGCCCGCCGACCGATCCACTGGCCCGCCACCGGGCGGTGCTCGCGGTGGACGGCGGACGCGACTGGGTGCTCAGCGCCGACGGGCGCGCCGCCCTGCCCGACCCCGCCACCCGGGAGGGACGCGTCATCCGCCGGGCCCTCGGCGTTGACGCGGCCACCCCACGCTGGCACCCGCCCACCGAGGTGCTGAACGCGGTGCGGGAACTGCCGCCGCTGAGCGCACCCGCCCCGCTTCCCGACGCCCTGCTGGTCACCGGGGGAGGGGACTGGATGCTGTTCGACGACGAGGTCGCGCCCGTCAGCCCTCTGCAGGGCGCGGTGCTCGCCGACCTGGGGACCCCGGTCCGCGAGACACCCCGCGAGGACATCGCGGACCACCCCGACCACGCGGGGGCCGGTGCCACCGGGCTGTCGCTGCCCGCCGTGGCGCCGGGGTGGCTGGACCCGACCGGACAGGTGCTGTGCGCAAGCGGCGACGGCGGCACCGCCACCGTGGCGGCCGGGGCGTTGCGCTCGGGGACGGTGGAGCTGTCGGGCACCGGCGTGGCCGACCGCTTCCGCGGGCCGGACGGCGGTGCGGTGGGCGTCGACAGCGGGCACGGCCACCACGTGGTCTCCGGGACCGGGGTACGTCACCCGGTGCCTGATCCCGTGGCGCTGGGTGCCCTCGGGCTGGCCGAGCCGGCCACCGCCCCGTGGGCCGTGCTGCGGTTGCTGCCGGAGGGGCCGGCACTCGACCCCGGCGACGCCCGCCGGGCCACCTACTGAGATGACCATTCCCTGTCGATGTGAGTAAATTCATAGTGTGGGCCGATCATGTGCCCGTGCATAGGCGCATGCCAGCATCTTCCGAGGTCGCAACCAGCCTTCTCGTCCCCCGGCGGCGGAAAACGCGGCAGAGTAGCAGAATCACGCGCCGCCGGCCATCCCCACCCACCGCGGAAATGGGGGTTAAGGTGGTCTTTCATGAGCATTGCAGACACCACACTGTCGGTAATGGGGCGGGTGACCGATGCGCTGGCCAAGGCCGCGCCGGGCCGTGGCCTCGACGCCCAGCGGGTCATCCCGGTGGGCTGGTACCAGCACCAGCAGGCCGTTGACCGCCTGCTCGCGAGCTTCCGGGCGGTGCCCGACGGTGAGCGTGTCCGCCTGGCCAAGAAGACCTCCAACCTCTTCCGCGGCCGGGCGAAGACCTCCGTGCCGGGGCTCGACGTCGAGGGGCTCGGCGGCGTCATCGAGGTCGACCCCGTCGCCGCGAC
Organism: Corynebacterium halotolerans YIM 70093 = DSM 44683; assembly: GCF_000341345.1. Classification (NCBI taxonomy): domain Bacteria; kingdom Bacillati; phylum Actinomycetota; class Actinomycetes; order Mycobacteriales; family Corynebacteriaceae; genus Corynebacterium; species Corynebacterium halotolerans. Next base: position 585,229 of record NC_020302.1, read on the forward strand.
CGCCCACGTGCAGGGCATGTGCACCTACGAGGACCTGGTGGACGCCACCCTGCCGTACGGCCTGATGCCGTTCGTCGTCCCGCAGCTGAAGACGATCACCCTCGGTGGCGCGGTCACCGGCATGGGCGTGGAGTCCACCAGCTTCCGCAACGGTCTACCGCACGAGTCCGTCCTGGAGATGGACGTGCTCACCGGCACCGGCGAGATCGTCACCTGCTCACCGACGGAGAACGTCGACCTGTTCCGCGGCTTCCCGAACTCCTACGGCTCGCTCGGCTACACGGTGCGCCTGAAGATCGAGCTGGAGCGGGTCAAGCCCTACGTCGAACTGCGCCACGTGCGCTTCCACGACGTCGACACGCTCTCCGACGCGCTGGCCGAGATCTCCGTTTCCCGCGAGTACGACGGCGAGCCCGTCGACTACCTCGACGGCGTGGTCTTCTCCCCGGAGGAGGGTTACCTCGTCCTGGGCCGCCAGACCGACGAGGAGGGGCCGGTCTCGGACTACACCCGCGAGCGGATCTACTACCGCTCCATCCAGCACCCCGAGGGGATTCTGCGCGACCGGCTGACCATCCGCGACTACATCTGGCGCTGGGACATCGACTGGTTCTGGTGCTCCCGCGCCTTCGGCGCGCAGGATCCGACGATCCGCCGGCTCTGGCCACGGAACCTGCTGCGCTCATCCTTCTACTGGAAGCTGATCGGCGTCGACCGCAGGTACGACGTCGAGCACCGCCTGACGACCGGACGCCAGGGCGAGCCGCACCGCGAGCGCGTCGTCCAGGACATTGAGGTCACCTCCGACCGGCTGGCCGAGTGGCTGACCTGGTTCTTCGACGCCTGCGACATCCAGCCCGTGTGGCTGTGCCCGATCCGCCTGCGCGAAGGGGTCGAGCGGCTCGGCAACTCCGGTGAGGTACTCGGCGACGAGTCGAGTCCGTGGCCGTTGTACCCGCTCAAGCCGGGCACCACCTGGATCAACGTCGGCTTCTGGTCGGCGGTGCCGGGGGACCACGTCAGCCCCGACGCGGAACCGGGCGCCTTCAACCGGGTCATCGAGGCCAAGGTCCACGACCTCGGCGGGCACAAGTCCCTGTACTCGGAGGCCTTCTACACCCGGGAGCAGTTCGAGGACCTCTACGGCGGGAAGCTGCCGGAGAAGCTCAAGGAGGTCTACGACCCCGCGGGACGGTTCCCCGGCCTCTACGACAAGACCGTCCGGGGCGCCTGACCCCGCCACGCCCCACCTCATCCGGACCCCTTTTGTAAAAGCTGAGCCCAGCAGTAAAGGAAACAACACAATGACCTCGTTCACCCCCATGTCCGTCGCCGAGATGATCGACGCGCTGATCACCCCGCCGAACCCGTTCCGCTGGGAGGCCTTCGACGGTTCGGCCACGGGCCCGGAGGACGCGAAATACACCGTCCGCCTCACCCGCCCGGAGGGCCTGGCCTACATCGCCACCAACCCCGGCGACGTCGGCCTGGCGCGGGCCTGGATGACCGGCGGCCTCGAGCTCGAGGGCGAGCACCTGGCACACCCCTACGGCATCTTCGATTCGCTCCGTGACCTCTACGACCAGTTCCGCAAGCCCGACGCCGCGACAATGATCCGGCTCGTGCGTTCCCTGCGCGCCAAGGGTGCCCTGCAGATCCAGCCGATCCCGGAGGTCGAGCACACCTCCTGGCTGCACAAGCGCATCAACCAGGGGCTGAGCCGTCACTCGAAGGAACGCGACGCCGAGGTCATCTCCCACCACTACGACGTGGGCAACGAGTTCTACGAGCTCTTCCTCGGCGACTCGATGACCTACACCTGCGCCTACTACCCGACGCCGGACTCCTCCCTGGAGGAGGCGCAGGAGAACAAGTACCGCCTCATCTTCGAGAAGCTGCGCCTCAGGGAGGGCGACCGACTGCTCGACATCGGCTGCGGCTGGGGCGGCATGGTCCGCTACGCCGCCCGACGCGGCGTGAAGGCCATCGGCGCCACCCTGTCGAAGGAACAGGCCGAGTGGGCCCGGGCGAAGATCAAGGAGGAGGGCCTCGAGGACCTGGCCGAGATCCGCCACCAGGATTACCGCGACATCCCCGAGTCGGACTTCGACGCCGTTTCCTCGATCGGTCTGCTCGAGCACGTCGGCGTCGACAACTATGCCAGGTACTTCTCGTTCCTGTCCGGCAAGCTGCGGCCGGGCGGGCTGATGCTCAACCACTGCATCACCTACCCGGACAACCACAAGACGCGGAAGGGCGAGTTCATCGACCGCTACATCTTCCCCGACGGTGAGCTGACCGGCTCCGGCACCATCATCAAGAACATGCAGAACAACGGCTTCGAGGTCCTGCACGAGGAGAACCTGCGTTTCGACTACATGCGCACCCTCCACGACTGGTGCGAGAACCTCAAGGCCAACTGGGACAAGGCCGTCGAACTCGTCGGCCTGCCCACCGCCCGGCTGTGGGGCATGTACATGGCCGGATCCGAGTGGGGATTCGAGCACAACGTCATCCAGCTCCACCACGTCCTGGGCGTCAAGCTGCTCGACGACGGCTCCCGCGGCGATGTGCCCGAACGCATGTGGTGGACCGTGTAACCACCGTCGGTCCACCGCCACCCGCGATCAGGGGGACACGCTTGTCGCCCCTGACCGCGGGTTTCGCGATTCCGGTCACAATTCAGTCACGGGGCGGAACCCCGCCGGTGATTGGACCGTTATAGAAGATATGGGCACGATGCGGGAAATGGTCTCGGAGCGCGTGGAACGGCTCTCCACCACCCACGCGCGTTCCAAGGAGGGCAGATACGGCTACCTGGTGCGCCCCCTGACCCTCGTGCTCGGATGGACGGTGCTGATCGTCGGCATCGTCACCATCCCGCTTCCCGGGCAGGGCTGGCTGACCACCTTCCTCGGCGTGGGAATCCTCTCGCTGGAACACAGGTGGGCCCGCAACCTCCTGGCCCGGGGCGTGCACCTCTACGACCGCTTCTTCGCCTGGTACCACCGGCAGTCCATGGTGGTCCGCCTCTCACTCATCAGCGGCCTCATCCTGGTCATCTGGGTGATCTTCGCCGGCATCGTGTGGACGGCCTGGCAGGCCGGCGCACTCGAGTTCCTCGACCCCTACGCCGCGGAGATCGGCCTGAGCCGCTAGCGCCGCCGGTGCGTTCGGAGCCGCCGGGCAGTGACGCGGCGGGGAAGCAGTCCGGCCACCACCACGCCCGCGAGTACCAGCAGGCCCAGTCCTCCCATCACCAGGAGCGCGGCCCGGCGCGCCCGCTCATCAGGTGCCGGGGTGGCGGTGACCTCCTTGTCCCGGGCCGCGACCGTGAAGTCGGCGGCCAGGTGCGTCAGCGCGGAGTAGGGGTCGACGACCCCGTGGCCGGGCTCCGCCGCGCCCCGCACCCGTTCGCGCAGCTGTGCCGCCGACTCCTGTGGGTGGCGTTCCCGCAGCAGGGCCACCGTCCCCGAGACCACCGGCGCGGCGAAGCTCGTCCCCGCGAAGGGGACCACCTCGCCCCGGTCCGCCCCGCGCATTCCCGCCGCCCACCCGTTCCCGTCGGGGGAGAGCCCCGTGGGCACCGCGCCGGGTGCGGCCAGCCCGGAACCGGTGGTACCGGCGGGCATCGAGTATCCGGCCAGGGCGTGCGGGGCGTCCCGGTCGAGGGCGGCCACCGACAGCACGGTGGGGGCGTGCGCCGGGTAGACCACCGCGCCGGGCCCGCAGGTCCGGCTCTGGTTGCCGGCGGCCGCGACGACCACCGCCCCGTCGGCCTCCGCGCGGTAGAGCGCCTCATCGAGCGGGCCGGTGTCCAGGCGGGCGGCGACGTCGGCCGGCACGCAGGAGACCACCGAGACGTTGATGACCTGCGCCCCTGCGTCGAGCGCCAGGTGGACGGCCTCCGCCAGGCCGGCGAGGGTGCCGGTGGTGGCTGTGGCGCCGGTGGCCGCCCCGCCCTGATTCGTCTCCCCGGTGGCCGGTTGCCGGTAGTGGGCGCTGGACTGGCGAACGCTGATGACCGTGGCGTCCGGGGCGATGCCGGAGTCCCGGGCGGCGATCACCCCGGCGACGACGGTGCCGTGGCCGTCGCAGTCCAGCAACGGTTCCGGGGCCTGCGGGCTCACCAGATCCCCGCCCGGTACCACCCCGCCGAGCTGCGGGTGGTCGGCGACCCCGGTGTCGACCACCGCCACCCGCACCCCGGCCCCGGTGGCGATGCGGTGGGCCGGGGCGAGGCCGGGTGGTGGCCCGGCGGGGGCCGCGGCCGGTTCCGGTACCGCGCAGGCGATGTCCGGCTGCCGGCCCGGTTGTTCCTGGGCCACCGCCGGCGGGGACGGGAGACAGCCGGCCAACACCGGCACCACCAGCACGGACGCCGCCAGCCGGGCCCGGGCCCTGCCGCCGGTCATCCCAGCCCCCGGATGAGACTGAACAGCCCGGCCAGGTGTGCGGCCAGCGGCAACGTCGCGGCGACGGCGAGGGACTCGGCGCGTTCCCACCACACCACGGCGGTCGGCTCCAGCTCGGGCACGCGGGCAGCCCACAGCGGGGAGCTGAGCCCGGCCAACGCCACCGCGGCGCCGATGGCCAGCTGCAGCGGACGCCCGCCGCCGGTCAGCGCCGCCAGGCAGACCCCGAGGCAGGCCGCCAGTCCCACCTCCAGCCACGCCCATGCCGGGACCGCGTGCCGGTGCCGGGCCGCGTGCAGCAGCGTCGCCCCGGCCGCGGCAACGCACAGCCCCTGCGGGAATCCACCACCGGCGGCCCCCACCAGCAGCAGGGCGGGGGCCAGGACGGTGGCGGTGCCCACCGCCAGCCCCTCGTGCAGGTGCAGGGCGCGCCGGGCGCGGTCATCGACATCGGCCGGGGGATCGTCGGAGACCGCCAGGTCCTGCCCCGCGGTGGGCAGCCGCGGCACCTTCAGCCCCGCCGCGCGCGACGACAGCCCGGGTGCGGCCGTGACCAGCACCAGCCCGGCGACGACCACGAGGGCGGCCGGGGCGGCAAGAGTCCCGGCGGAGACGGAGACCCCGGGCAGGAACATCCCCACCGCGGCCAGACCGACCAGCGTGCAGCCGGCGGCGAGCGCGGCCGCCGTGCGTGGTCCCACCACCCCGACAACGACCGCGGCCAACAGTGTGACCAGCACCGCCACGCCGGCCGCCAGCCCGGCCCACCCGTAGGCGGCCGCCTCCTGCGGGGCGTCGGCGAGCACCGCGGCGGCCGCGGCCGCGCCCGCCAGGGCCACGGCGACCGGGGCCAGCACCCGCGCCGAGCGCCGCCACACCAGGACCGCCAACGCGGCGACGGCACCGGCCGCCAGCGCCACCGACGCCGGCAGCAGGGCCGACAGCACGGTCACCAGACCGAGGCAGCCGACCACGGCGCCCGTGGCGGCGAGTCCCGCGGCGGGCGGGCGGTCGGCGGCGTCGGCAAGCGATTCGGCGGCGTCGCGCACCACCGGGGCGGGCACCCCGTGGTGCGGGGTGAGCACCAGCACCGAACCGTGGTCCAGGCTGGTGGTGTGCAGCGGGACGGCCGGGTCGACGACCGTGCCGGCGGCGGTGCTCGCCTGCCAGGGGCGGGAGATCTTCGGTGCCCCGCACAACCGCCAGATCTCGGGCAGCAGGTCGGCCAGCGCGGAGCCGGCCGGTAGCGCGAGATCCGCCTCGCGGTGGAAGCTGCCGACGTGGAAACGCACGGTCAGACGCAGAAATTGATCGACGGCCACGATATGTCCATCCCCCCAGATAATCCCGATCTTGAGTACCCGGAACGTTCCCCCTTGCCCGGACACGGCCATCATGGCCTAACATCGGGCGCGTGTCCACAGTTCGGGGGACTCGGTCGGGGGACCGGGGGACTGGGGACGGATGGGGGATACCCGCATGCTCGGCCTCGATGTCGACCGCATCGTCGAACCGCTCGCCTACGCGGAACGGGAACCGGCACCACCGCTGCCGCAGGGCGGCCTGAGTGCGGAGGCGGTGCCACCGGCGCACCGGCCCGGGCCCGTGCCGCTGATGCGTGTTCTCATGCCGGTGGTGATGATCGCCGCCATGGCCGCACTCGTCGGCCTGATGCTGCTCTCGGGCGGGGCGGCCAGCCCGATGATGCTCATTTTCCAACAGGTGTAGTTGTGGGTATTGTTAGAAAGTGGGAAAAGGGGTGGTTACCAGCGGAAATAGAAATATCCCCGCCCCAGGACTTCCGGGGGCGGGGGTATGTGACGAGATTGGCCCTCTACTGGGTGGGGGGCTTCACCAGGTCTTTCGAATAGTGTGCCAAATACCTCTGGAGTTTTTCATAGTCTGCACGATAAGCGGCACTTTTGACTTCCTCCGGTTGGAATTTTAGACCCACTCCTAGAGCGGAATTCTCACGCGGATGTTTGACTAGGGACTCATAAATTTTGGGCCAAACCTTTTGTGTGACTTCCTGACTCCGGGGAGTTGTCAGAAAAGCGTTCTCGCAACATAGCCGGGTGGACCCCAAGGCAATATCAACTAGAGAGTTGAAGTTAGAGGAACTGGCCGAGGTGTAGGAGTAATGGATAATTCTGGGGAAACCGATTTCGCTTTCCCCGTACTTAATCTGCCCCTGAGCCATCCTCTCAACTTCGGAGTAGGCCCAAGACTCATCTACCCGGTCCATGCATACCGCTCCATAAGTAGATTCCTGATCCAGTATTGAATTAGAAAACTCTCGGATGAGATTCTGGAGCGGCCATACATCGGCATTCCGAGGGTTTTTATCTCTTATTTTGTGATGGATCAAGGTCACCATGACCTTAATCCCAATTTTGTTTATTAGGTCGAGAACCTCGGATTTAGCGTCATTCCAAGCCTCTCTCTCAATGTGGTCGGGCCTTGTATTGGTAGTGAACTTTAATTGGTCACCATTACGAAAGCCGTACTTTCGCCGGATATGGAAAACGCCCTCATACCCTTGCACCAGTTGATCTGCCGTGGCGACCACACCGCCCAAGTAGAAGAATTTATTCTGTTGCGGAGATTTTCCTGATTCATCAATATGAAATGTGTACAACCTGTTCCTTTCCTGTGGGTGATACAGGTAAGGGTACTACCTGGTACGGAGGAACATACGGCGGCCTATCTGGTCCAGGTCCTCCCCGCCGTCATCCTCTCCACCGCCCGGCCAGGGTCCGCGGTCCACCGCCCGGCGACGGGGGACCTCCGGCTCCCGGCTCTCGGTGACATACACCGCGTCCGCCGTGGCTCCGGTGGCCCGGTCCACCCGGCGGGCCAGTTCATCCTCCGCCGGGCGCGCCGGGGTCCGGCCGTAGATACGCGCGCCGGTCTCGGAGAGGGTCTCCCTACCGGAGCCGGGGAGCGGGTAATCGGTGACCGGGCCGCGGCCTTTCCGCCGTTCCTCCATTTCCTCCCGGCGGCGGTCCTCCGCCTCCATGTCGGCGCGGAGCTGGGCTAGTTCCTCTGGTGTGGGTGTCATGCTGATTTCCTTTCGGAGTGGTCAGGGCCGGGACGCTGACCGTCATGGACCTGGCTCCAGTAGTTGGTGAGTATGTCCCGGCGCTGGGCACTCCGGCGCTGGGCGTAGACCTCCGGGAACTCCCGGAGTGCCCTGGTGGAGAACGAAAGGAAGTGGCCGGGGGAGCCGCTGGCCCGCGGGAGGTACAGCCGTCTCAGCTCTCCACCGCTGCCCATTGCACCCAGGGGCACGTGGGGAACTGTTTTCAACAGCGCCATGGTCCGGGTGGCGTGGGGTACTCCGGGGTACCCGGCCAGGCGGCGGGCCAGACGGGTGGAGCTTTCGACCTCCCCGGTGGCCAGTTCCTTGCCCGCGGCGGTAGTGATTGCCCGCATGGTGCGCCGGTGCTTGGCCAGCGCGGTATGACGTTCACCCGGTCCCAGCCGGGACCACCGCTCCAGGTCCTCCACGTCCTCACGCGCTGGCCGGTAACCCAGCGACATGAACAACATGGCCCGCTCCCACGTCCCCGCCGGGTGGACGGGGTAGCGGGCCGGGTCCGGCTCTCCGTCACAGAGGTGGCGGTCCAGGTGTAGCGGGTCAAAGGTGTCCACGTGCCCTGTCCACTTCGTGACTCCGGGGTCACGGCCAGGTTTCGCCATGGTCTAGACCCGCTCCCGGTCCAGGTACACCGCCAGGGCCTGGTCCGGGCTGGAGTAACCGGCGGCGCGGTAGAGCGGACCCTCCACGTGGGGCAGACGCTCCGGGACGCGGCCATTCTGGAGGGAGCGGCCCAGGCGGGCGGACAGGTCCTCATTTTTGGAAATTGCCCAGGCCGTCACGGCCTCCCGGACGCTCCAGCGGCGCATGTACTCGTCCGCGTCTGCTCCCAGCGGGTCCGCCAGCGGCGCGAACTTACCCCGGCCCTGGAGGATGACCCCGGCCATGCCGCCGGTACCGCCCATGGCCATGGCCACGTTGGTCTCCCAGTCCATCCAGATAGCGGCCGGGTCCGCCATGATGTTGCCAAACTGGTCCTCCGGGAACTCCGGTCCGCCGGGGCGGTGGGGGTCCGTGGGGCGGCCCGCGGCCATGGTTTTGAACAGCGCGGACCAGGCGGTGGAGTTACGCACGTCCATGAGCGCGGCCCAGGCGGCGGCGGTGGCGCGGTAAGCGTCGATATGGGCGGACGGAGTGCTCTGGCCGTCGATCAGGCGGCGGGCGATATTCTCCGGGCGCGCGTTAATGTCTGTGAGCAACCACTCCCGGCCCGCCGCGGGGAGGGTCTCCAGCGTCTCCTGGGCCGCGGCGGCCATGTTCTCCATGGCGTAGGTGACGGACTCCCGGCACGCCTCCACCAGGGCGGTGGTGGCCCACTCCGGGCGGTCCAGGTCCGCGACCAGGGCGGCGTGGGCGGCCTTACGTGCGGCGGCGTATCGCTGGGCCTCCGGGCGAGCCACGGCGTGGGTGGTCCACCCGGCGCGGCTATCGTCCGGCACGGAGACCGTGTGGCGCTCCCGGACTGCCGGGGCGGTGATCTTTTTCGTGAGCGTGTCCAGCTTTACCTCCCCGCGTGCCCAGCGCCGTGCCGTATCCGCCACGGACTCCACGGCGGGCGCGGCCAGGGCGGAGGAAAGTTCCTGGAGCTTATCGGCCACGGCTTGGTCTGCCTCTACCATGGCCGGGCCGTGGGGCGGGATGACGGAGACGGCGGCCAGGGAGGTGGCCACGGCGGCGTGGCGGTCCTGGAATGGGGTCAGGGAGGGCGTGGTGCTGGTCATCGTAGGGTGTCCTTACAGGTCAGGGGATGGGAACACAACTGACGCTAATTTGACCCCCCGTGTTTGTCGATTTCCCGGCCAGGATGTAGGGGTAGCGGACGGTTACGGTTTTGCCTGGTGAATGGGTACGGGTACTGCGGTCCACCTCTAAGGATGGTCTGGGGAGGGCGGTAAATTCCACCCCCGTCAACTACACCCATACGGGGGTAGTGTGGCTGGTGGGTTGTGACGTTGAGCACGGCCTCCCGGGCGGCCCGTTTCCCGGCCTGGCCTGGTCTCCCGGCCACCGCCGTGGGGATGACCTCGGAGACCGGCTCCCGGCCCGGCTGGGGCGCGCCGGGGGCCACGTATCTCCCCGTCTGGCGGATGGAGGGGATGACCTCCGAGGTGACCCAGCGGCGGAACTCACGGGCCTGGGGCTTACGGGAGTCCAGCACCACGTCATAGAGGCCGGACTCATTGACGGCGGTAACGTGGCGGCGCTGGCTACCGTCATTAATAATGACGGTAGATACATATTCGCTGGCCAGGCGGGATTTCACCTGGCGGGGGTTGCTCATTTCCAGCACCCGGCACACGTCTGCCAGGACAAACCACGGCGCGCCGTCGATGGTGAACGTCCGCACGTCCTGGCCGTGGAAATTGAACGGGACGGGCTGGGGGGTCTCCGCCGCGGGGGCGGGTATCGCCTGGCACGTCTGGCGAACTACCGCCCCGGTGGGGGTCCCTTATGCATAAGAAACGGCCCTTATACATGGGTCTATGCACTCTGACCAGGGGGATTTACGTAGTACCAGCCAGGGGAAATGTATTACGAGACATCGAAATGTGAATACTCGGAGGGGGGATGAGGGGTCCGCGGGGGAGGTACCCCCCACCCTGTGCTCCCGGCCAGTGTGTCATACGCGGGCCGGGTAGTGCATAAACCACGTTCCCGTGGATAGAGAGCGCGGGAAATTCCGTTGTCCACGTTTCGCTGGTCCTGTCGCTGGTGTTGTCCATGTCCGCTCCAGCGCGTCCGTTTCCACGTCCAGCGCGTCTGCCAGCGGCCTCTCACGGCTCCGCCGGACACTTACTCCAGTCGATGGTCTCGGACGCTCTCCGTGGCGCGTGGCGCGTCGATGGTCCCCGGCGCTCCCGGCTGGTGTCTCACTGGGTCCCGGCGCGGTAGTGAGACGTAGTGAGACATGGCTCCCTGGCGCACAGCGGGGGGGGGGTGACACCAGGGTGGACAGGGTGGACAAGGGTGACAGGCATGTCCACCCCTCATACTCCCAGATAGTGGGTGGTTTCTAGGCTAAGGGTGGACAGGGTGGACAAACGGGCACACCTCCGCCCGGCCGCCTATCTCTCCGGGTGGACCTTATAAAATAGATAGATATTCGGGTTAAACACATAGAAATGTCCATCCGCGCCCCGCGGGGTGTCATTTTGTCCACCCTGTCCACCCTTGTGGTGAAAACAGGCCATGAGCTGGGAAAACAAAGGGTGGACGTAGGTGTCACCCTTGTCCACCCTTGTCACCCTTGTGTCACCCTGGGCCGGGAGTCCTACGCGGTAAGCCGGAGGCGGTGGCCGCGGGCCACTTCCTCCACTTCCACGCGGGGGTCATCCTCCAGCGTCTGCCGGACTTTATCCCGGTGGTCATTGGTCCACCGCCGTCCCGGCCCGTTAGACCGGACCAGCGACCATTTCACCCAGCCCTCCGGGTCTCGGTGCTGGGGGTCCAGGGCGCGGAGCCACTCCACCACCCGGTCCAGGTCCGCGTCCATCTTCTGGGCGCGGGCTTCATCCTCCCGGCTGGCCGCCTCCGCCAGTTTCGCCACCACGGCCTCCCGCTCACGCGCCCCGTGGTCCTTACGCCACTGGCGGATAACGGCGCGGTGGTTGGCCATGACGTACCCGGCCAGGTGCCACCACTCCATGGTCACCTCCGCCTCCCCGGAGGCTATCGCCATGAGCGTGGCCACCTTTCGACGGCGGAGACCCTCATGGGCCGTGAGTTCATCACGGTCACCTCCGAGACCCAGCCGCGCGTCCTCCAGCAGGTTCAGGACCTCCGGGGCGGTGGGGAACGGGACCAGGCCGTCCGCCCGGCGGATACGGGGGAAGTGGTCCGGGTTCACGATGACCACCGGCTCCGGGTCCGCGTGACGGTCCTCCAGTAGCCCCGCGTCCCGCTGGCGCTTCCATTCCTGGCGCGCCGCCACCGGGAGCCAGGGCCGGGCCAGCAATAGCCGGGCCGTGAGTCCGGTGTCCAGCGCGTCACCGGTCATGAGAGGCCCCACCACGGGGTCCTGGGCCTCCAGCTGGACACACCCCCGTCCCGTGTGGGCGGCCAGCTGCCAGAAACGGGATTCCTCACTGTTTCCGGCTCCCTGTTCCTCTCCCATGAACATGCCGTTAAGGGCTGCGAAATGGGTAGAGCTTTCAGACTTGGCCAGGTTAATGAGCTTGGACGCTTCGGAGTCGATGAAACGGACGTGAGGCGGTTTCCAGTCATCCGGTTGTTCACCCTTTCCCCTCCAGGTGAATACCTTTCCCATGCCCTGGCCGGACCAGCCGTTAATGCTGGTGATTTCCACCTCCCCGCGGAAGTCATGGGCCACCAGTTTCCGGCCCAGCTTGGACGTGGTGCCCTTACCCTCACTGGACCCGGCCAGGAGCATGGTGAACAGATTGAGCGACACGTCAGACGGTGAGGCCAGAATGTACTGGGGAGGCACACGGAGGGCCACCTCCGAAAGGACCACCAGCAACAGGGCGTAGGGGTCCGCGGCTCTAAGCCAGGCCAGCCGCTTAACCTCTCCCAGCCAGGGGCGCGCCTCCCATAGCTCCGAGTCATCCAGGCCCGTGTCCACGGCGCGGAGGTTCGCGGCCGCGGCCTGGTGAGCCTGGAGAGTCTCCAGCCCGCGCTCCCACTTCTCTGCCCAGCCCTCCGGCCAGGTGGTGGGGTCCACGTCCGCCGGGTCCAGAAACTGGCCGCTGACCATGTTCAGGTCATCCATGGCCGCGCCCGTATCGCCGCCGTGCTCCAGGGCGGCGTATGCGTCCAGCTTGGAATAGCCACCCTGGCCGGTATCGCGGACCGGGGCCAGCGGGGCGGCGTTGTCGCTGAACACTTTGAGGACGTTTCCCATGTCCGCGGTACAGGTGTAGGTCTCATGGGCGGTGGCGGACTTGGACCCGTCCGACTTACCGGGCCGGGTCCAGTTCTCGCACCCGCACCGGGCCAGGGTGGTGGTCAGCTCCCAGCCGTGAGGCTCCAGGATTTCAGACCACGGCGTGGCCTCCGTCCATTCGTCAATGGCCCCGCCGCGCCCGGCGACGTGCTCCAGGTAGTGCTGGCTACGCTCACGGACACGCGCCCGGTCCTGGGCCTGTTTCTCCCTGGCGCGGACCACGGTGGTGACCACGCCAGGGGTCCCGGCGCGGTTGTGCTGGACCTCCCCGGTGACGGTGTAGGTGGGGTGAGCCGGGTCCGCCGCGTCCGTCCTCACGGAGCCGGGGAGCAACACGTAATGCCCGCCCGTCTTAGCCGTGGCGGTGGCGGTGGGTTCATCATCCCCCGCGCCGGGCGCGGCCAGGTCCATTTCCGGCACCTCTCGGAGGTCTACGTCTGCCACCGTCCACCAGTGCCCACCGCCGTGGTGGCCGTCCTGGGTGCCGGGGGTGGCCACGGTGGGGGCCGGGAGCGCGGCTCCGCGGGCGACGCTACGCCACCAGGCGCGGTACGCCTCCACCTCCGCGGGGGTGTCCGCGTCGATGACCACCAGGCCGCTGGCTCCCAGCCACACACCCAGGTTCATGCCCTGGGTATACATGGCGGCCAACGTCTCCGGGTCCGTGGTGCCGTGTCGGAAACCACCCTTACCGGTGGCGGGGAGTTTCGCCCCAGCCTGGACCGGGAACACGTACAGGCCCAACCGCTGGAGACGCGCCGCCCACGCCAGGACCGTCTCACGGTCGGCCTGATCTACCCGCGGGGCCTCACGGAGTACGTCCTGGAGGGCGGCGGCGCGGTCGGCGGCGGAGCTGGTGGGACCACTGTGCTGGTACGGGGTGGGGGTATGGGATACCATGGGGGTGTCCTTTCTGGGATGGGGTGAAAGTTCCTCCGCCAGTCCGGCGTGGTCCTCCGGGGACCGGACTGGTGGGGGACTTTCTCATGTGTGAGGTACTGGCGGCGGTTCCGGGACGGGTCATCCGCGGCCCTCTATGTTCCGGCGGAGATTCCGCCTCACGTCCGCAGCTCCAGCGTTCCGGCGTGCGTTAGCCCGGAGAGCGCGGCGGGTAACTATGCCGTCCGGCGTGTTGGTCTCTGCCCAGCGGGCCATGGACTCCGGCACCCGCGGCGCTACCTCTCCCGGCCGGGACTGACTTTCCAGGGCGCGGAAACCGTCCGCCGTGTGTCCGGCGGGGTGCTTATCGTTCGCGGTCATCGGGCACCCCCGGCGCGGATAACGGCCACCACGCGGTCCAGCCGTTCCTGGGAGAGCGGCGGGGCCTGGGCAACCACTCCGGCGGCGTAGGCGGAGATACGGGCGGCCAGGCGGTCCTCCGGGACGGAGGCGGGCGGGGCCGGGGTCATCGTCGCGGTGGAAGTCATCGGAGGACCTCCCCACGGAGAGCGGTGGTGAGGATAGCCACGTGGCCCTCGGAGAGGCCGGGGCCGTCCCCCAGGACCTTACGGGCGTAGTTCAGTATCCGGGCCGTGGCCAGGTCCTGCTCCAGGTCCGTGTGGTCCTGGCTGGGGTAGTGACGGCGAGCGGCGGTGAGTCTGCCGGAGGCCCTGGCCGTGTCCATCACGTCGAAATAGGTCGGTGACATGAGTGTTTCCTGTTCACTCTGGACCTCCGCCGTGCCCTTACGGGAGGGCGGAGGTCCGGGCGTACGGCCAACTCATGTACGGAAAACAGGAAAACAGGAAAACAGGAACGGGACCGCTGGCCGGGTCCAATTTGCCGCTATCGGAGCAGCTATTTAGACCCTAGGACCTTAACTAGTTCCGATACCAGCAACGACAAATGACCTGGGATAATCCCCAGGTCATCCGCAGTACCCCTAGTACCCCATATGTCAATAGGCCACCCCGTCCGGGGGGGGGTCTACACTTTCCAGTTGAACTGGATTGACTCCGGCCCGGCGGGCAGGCCCCGGCCCACCGGGAGGATGACCACCTCCACCAGCGCGTCCAGGACGGCGCGGCGGCGCTCTAGGTCGGCGGAGTCCCAGTAATCCCTAGGGGAGGTCACCCCGTCCAGCTGGGCTAGGACTCCGGTGGTGTCGGCGGCCTCCAGGCGCTCATTCAGTTCCTCCAGGCGCGCCATGAGGCCAGCGTTAGCGGCGGTCATCTGTGCCACGGTCATGGCCCCGGCCCCTACGGCCTCCGCCAGGTCTGCCATGGCCTGGCGTACCGTGTCCCGCTCCGTCACCAGCTCCGCGGTGTCCTGGCCCTTGGACCGCGCCAGGGCCTGTTGAATGTCGCCTTTCTCCAGGCGGGCCACGATGACCTCCCGGACGGTCCGGTCCGTAAGTTCCACGTTCCGGCCCGTGTGGCTGGCCCCGGCTGGGCCGTGATCGGAGTGGGAGTATTTGCACACGTAGACCGTGGCGTGTCCGTTCTTCCGGCGCTGTTTCGAGGTGACCATACGACCGTCCGGGCACCCCTGGCCACCGCACTTGAATAGGCCGGACCCCAGGTACTTGGCCCCGCGGCCCTTTCGTCCGTTGGTCCTCCGCGCCGGATTGGTCAACAGGGCCACCAGGGCGTGGTGCTGGGAGGGGGTGATGATCGCGGGCCACTGGGCCTCTACGTCCGGGAATAGTTCGCCCTTGTAACTGACCAGGCCCGCTATAGCCGGGGACAACAAGGTGTTTCGGAGCGTGGTGGTCTGCCACAGGTTCCGGCCCCGCTCCGCTCCGTCTGATTTCCGTTTCCGGGACGGGGTGAACAGGCCGCGCTCATTCAATCTGGCGGCCTGGGAGCGCACACTGGACCCGGACAGGATGGCCTCCACGGCCTCACGGAGCGCCGGGGCCTCCACGGGGTCTAGTTCGCGGTGGTCCTTGGAATAACCGAACTTTCGGATACCGCCGGGAGGGCGGCCAGCCGTGGCCCGTTGCCGGGCGGCGGCGGAGATACGGGCGGCCTTAATGTCGCTCTCGTAACTGGAAATGAGGGCGGTGAAACGGGCCACGAACTTCCCGCCCGCGGTCTCCAGGTCCGCCTCCCCGCCCTGGACCGTGATTATCCGGACCTTGGATTTCGTGGCGGCCACCAGTAACCGCTCATTGTCCTCCGTGTTCCGGGCCAGACGGTCCACGGCCCACGCCAGCACCACGTCCACCCGCCCCATGGCCATGTCTGCCATGAGGGCGGAGAAACCTGGCCGGTCCTTTCCCGTGTACGCGGAAATGTTGTTGTCCTGGTGGACGGCCACCACGTCCAGGCCGCGGGCGGCGGCCAACTCCCGGCACTCTGCTATCTGCCGGGCCACACCCGCGCCGTCCTGGCGGTCCTCCGATATGCGCGCATATATGGCGGCGCGCCCGCCGTGATCTGTGGTCATGGCCTGAAACTACCAAAGTGCCATGAGTTGATTCCCGCTGATGATGGGCATGTCGATGCTCATGATGTTCTCCCCGCCCCAGGGGCGGGACGTGGACGAAACCCGCCGGACCTACCTGCGGCACCTGGCCGTCCTGCGGGAGAAGGCCCTGGTCAACGCCGCCGCCCAGCGGGCGCACGAGCTCCACCGCCACCCGGAGCCGACCGACCTGTGGGCGGGCGTCGACAGCCGCCGCCTGTGGGAGCGCGGCGCCGACGACCCGGACGCCCTCGAGGTGCGCATCGGGCTCGGCGACGCCCCGCTGTGCACGCCGGTGCAGGTCCCGGATCCGGGGGCGCCGGAGGAGCTCGACCCGGTGTGCGCGGTCAGCCTGCGCCGCATCGTACGCGCCGTCGGCACGCTGCCGGACATGCCCGTGGTGGTGCAGCTGCAGGCCTTCCGTTTCCTCGGCGTCTCCGGCCCGGGCGCCGGCGACCTGGCGCGCGCCCTGGTCGCCCAGCTGGTCACCGCCCACGGTCCCGAGACACTCGGCCTGCAGGTGATGGGGGAGGGCTGGGACTGGGTGAAGTGGCTGCCGCACACCCGCGCCCCGGAGCAGGCCGCCCACCGCATCCTCATCGTCGACGACGTGGTCACCACCGGCACCGAGGCCTTTCTCGACGATCCGACCTGGACGACGATCATCGACGTCGGCTCCCGTTCGACGACGGCGCTCGGGCTGCGCGCGGAGCAGGAGGGCCTGGCGCTCGGCGCCGGGGCGGATCTGAGCGTCCACACCGCCGCCGGGGTGGAGATCCTCGGCCGACCCGACCGCCTGCGCACCGAGGACGTCGTGGTGCTCGCCCGGGCGCTGACCCGCTACCGACGTCCCGACACCGGCGCCGGTTCCGCCGGGTCCGGGGATCTGCTCAGCCTGCTCGGCATCGCCGACATCGACCAACTGACGGCCGGGACCATGTGGCCGGGCCGGGAGCAGTCCCGCCAACGCCTGGCCGTCCCGGTCGGGACCACGCCCCAGGGTGCGCCGGTGCGCCTGGACCTGAAGGAGTCCGCCCACGGTGGCATGGGCCCGCACGGGCTGTGCATCGGGGCGACGGGCAGTGGAAAATCCGAGCTCCTGCGCACGCTGGTCGTCTCACTGGCGGCCACCCACAGCCCCGACGAACTCAACCTCGTGCTCGTCGACTTCAAGGGCGGCGCCACCTTTCTCGGCCTGGAGTCGCTGCCGCACACCTCCGCGGTGATCACCAACCTCGCCGACGAATCCATCCTGGTCGAGCGCATGTACGACGCCATCAGCGGGGAGATGACACGTCGGCAGGAGGCGCTGCGGGCGGCCGGCAACTTCGCCAACGTCACCGACTACACCAACGCCCGACTGAACGGCCGCGACGACCTGGCGCCACTGCCCGCCCTGCTGATCGTCGTCGACGAGTTCTCCGAACTGCTCGGCACCCACCCCGACTTCGCCGACCTCTTCGTCGCCGTCGGACGCCTCGGGCGCTCCCTGCACGTCCACCTGCTGCTGGCCAGCCAGCGACTCGAGGAGGGCCGCCTGCGCGGCCTGGACTCCCACCTGTCCTACCGCATCGGCCTGAAGACCTTCTCGGCCGCCGAATCCCGCCAGGTCCTCGGCGTCGTCGACGCCCACCACCTGCCCGCCCAGCCCGGCGCCGGCTACCTCAAGCACGACGCCGACGACATCACCCGCTTCCAGGCCTCCTACGTCTCCGGGCCGCTGCCGCGCCGGGACGTCGCCGCCGCCCCGGGGCAGGGGAGGGTGTCGCTGTTCACCGGGTGGGACCAGTTCGACACCGCCGAGACACCCACCCGGCTGGACGAGTCGACGACACTGCTCGACGCCGTCGTCGACGCCGCCCGCGTCACCGCCGACGTCCGCGGGCAGCGCGCCCACCGCATCTGGCTGCCGCCGCTGCCCGAGGTCATCGAGCTGGCCGGGGTGGCCGAGGACGTCGGTGAGCTGAAGGCCGTGGTCGGCATCATTGACCGGCCCTTCCATCAGCGCCAGGATCCGCTGGTGGTGGACCTGGCCACCGGCGGCGGTCACGTCGCGGTGTGCGGCGGGCCCCAGACCGGCAAGTCCACCGCCCTGCGCACGATCGTCGCCTCGCTGGCGGCCACCCACGACACCGCCAACGTGCGCTTCTACGTCCTCGACCTCGGCGGCGGGGTGCTCGGCACGCTCGACCGGCTGCCCCACGTGGCCGGGGTGGCGGGCCGGGCGGAGCCGGAACGGATGCGGCGTATCGTCGACGAGGTCACCGGCCTGGTGGAGGAACCGGAGCAGCGCCACACCTTCCTCGTCGTCGACGGTTGGCACGCCGTGGTCGCGGACTTCGAGGACCTGGTCGATCCGGTCACCCGCCTGGCCGCCGACGGCCCGTCGGCGCGCGTGCACCTGATCATCTCGACGCCGCGCTGGACGGTCCTGCGCCCGGCCGTGCGCGACCTGATCACCCACCGCCTCGAGCTCAAGCTCGGAGAGGCGATGGACTCCCTGATCGACCGCAAGGCGCAGCAGAAACTCCCCGCCCTACCCGGCCGCGGGCTCACCGGCGACGGCGGCACCATGCTCATCGCGCTCAGCTCCACCCAGGATCTCGCGCACATCACCGCCACCGCCCACGACGCCGGCCAGGCACCCGTCCCGCGCCTGCGTGTCCTGCCCGGACACATCGACGCCGCCGAACTGGCGGAACCGGAATCCGGGGTGCCGTTCGCCGTGGGCGGCCCCCGGCTGGAGACCCTGGCCTGGGACAGCCCCCACCTGGTGTGCATCGGCGGGCAGGGCTCCGGCAAGTCCACGCTGCTGCACACGCTGACCGCCGGCATCGCCCGGCTGGGCCGGGACCACGCCCGCCTGGTCGTCATCGACCACCGACGCGCCCTGCTGGGCCGACTCGACGAAGCCATGGTCGCCGCCTACTCGGCGACCACCACCGCCACGGAGAAGGTGCTCGACGACACCGTGACGACCCTGACGGCGCGCCTGCCCGGCCCGGAGATCACCCCGGAGCAGCTCGCCGCCCGCTCCTGGTGGTCCGGCCCCGACATCCACCTGGTCATCGACGATCTCGACCTGGTGCCCGAGCCGTCCCTGCACCGGTTGACCGAACTGCTGCCGCACGCCCGCGACATCGGGCTCCACCTCGTGCTGGCGCGCAAATCCGGCGGCATCGGCCGCGCCATGTTCTCCCCGTTCCTGTCGGCCGTGCGCGACCAGACCCCCGCCGTGCTGCTGCTCGACGCCGACCGGGAGGAAGGGACCGTCTTCGGCATCAGACCCGTCGCCCAGCCACCCGGGCGGGGCACCTGGCAGGTCCGCGGTGAGACCGTCGGCATCTGTCAGGTGGCGGTCACCGGACCGGCCGCAGCGGGAGGGGAGGAGTAGACCATGAGCTCACCCGCGACCCCGCCGACCGTCGAGAACGGTTCCGCCGCACCCGACACCCTGACCATCACGGTGCTCGACACCGCCACCATCTTCGAGGGTCCCGACACCGTCTACCGTTACGACCTGCCCGGCACCGGCGTCACCGAGGGCTGGGCACTGGCCGCCGTCATCGACCAGGCCAAGGAACTGTGCAGCCTGCACTGGCCCGAGGTCGAGATCATCATCGACGCCGATGAACCCACCACCGAACTGCTCACCCGCACCCTGCTGAACAAGGGCGTGGCCGCCTACCCCACCGAGGCGCTGCGCGAGACCGCCCTGCCCACCGAACCCCAGGACCACGAGGTCGAGATCGCCCGCCCCACCACGGGCGGGCGCCACCGCTTCCACGGCGGCGGACTCGCCGCCCGGCTCGGCCTGCACCCCTTCCACCTGGCGATCGTCGCCGTCATCGTCGCGGTCGGGGCCGTGAGCTGGTGGGCCATCGACAACCAGTCGGGCAGGCCCGCGCCGGGACAGGATCCGGACGCGGTGATCGCCGCCCACCCCGGACCGGGGGAACGGGCGGGGGAGGCGGCGGCCGCCGAAGATCCCACCGCGCCGGACCCCGCACCGGGCGGCGAGGAGCCCGACGACGCGGCCGAGCCCTCCGCCGGGGTGGTGCTCGAGCACTCCGGCCTGCGGCTGGCGGCCCCGGTCGGCTTCCACGTCGACAACCGCGGTGACGCCCTGCTGGCCACCGGCGACGACCCCGACCTACGCATCCACCTGGCCGCCGATCCCGTCCACAACGTCCCCGCCGAGGCCGTGCACCGGGAGATCGAGACGATGGTCGCCGAGGACCCCACCCTCGACGGGTTCCACCGCGACGAGGACCCCGGACGCGGCGACGAGGTGCTGGTCTACCAGGAACTTCCCGGCGACGGCTCCGAGGTCGCCTGGTCCACCTGGGTGGCGGCCGGGCACCAGTTCAGCGTCGGCTGCCACACCCGGACCACCCCGACACTGCCGCAGCAGGCCGCCTGCCGCATGGCCGTGGAGAGCCTGTCCATGACGGGATGAGCCGACTGGATTGTCCCGCACCGGGAACCGCCGGGGGTCGTCGGCAGTCCAAGAAGGTGAGAAGGCCGGAACCGGCTTTTTCGGGGGAGTGCCGGGGAGACGCCCCGGCGCCGTGAAACCACACTTCATTCGAGGAGGGGCGAACACGAATGTCTCAACTGTTCAGGACCGAAGCCGATGTCATGGTGGCCACCGCCGGCCGCGTGGACGACACCAACGACCAGGTGCAGGGCGAGCTGAGCCGGCTGCAGGGCGTCGTCGACGGCGTCCGCGCCAGCTGGGCGGGCTCGGCGCAGGTCAGTTTCGACAATCTCATGCAGCGGTGGAACACCTCCGCGCGTGAACTCCGGGAGGCGCTGCTGAGCATCTCGGAGAACATCCGCCACAACGCCCGCAGTTTCGAGGGCATGGAGGCGCAGAACGCACAGGCCTTCAACGCCGTCGGCGGCCAGGGCCTGGCCCTCTAGGCCCTCCAGCCGGTCGCGGAATCCGTCCGGCCACACCAACACACCAGAACAAGGAGCACGACATGGACGCAATCAAGTACCAGTTCGGCGCCATCCAGGCCGCCGCCGGCGACATCAACGCCACCTCGGGCCGCATCAACGGTCTGCTCGACGACCTCAAGTCCCAGCTGCAGCCGATGGTCGCGACCTGGGAGGGCGATTCCGCCTCGGCGTACGCCGCCGCGCAGGCCAAGTGGGACAACGCCGCCGCCGAGCTCAACGTCATCCTGTCCACCATCTCCCGGACCGTCCAGCAAGGCAACGACCGCATGAGCGACGTCAACCGCATGGCCGCCGCCAGCTGGGGCTGATGCCACACGGGTCACCCTTCCGGGCCACCGCGCGGCGGTGAGGCCCCCGGCACGGAACCCATGTCCCCGACACGGTGAGCCTGTGTCGGCGGGGCGGACGCACCGTGCCGGACGGCCGCGGCTTGGGCTGGCCGCCCACCGCCGGTGGCACCCGGTACCTGCTTTCCCGCCCGCACCAGGAGCTTTCCCTGGTGCGGGCGGTTTTGGTCGTGGGGCTCCGGTGCAGTAGAATTGCGACGTTGTGTGTGTATTCCGGTGATCGTTGCCGGATAGCCGCGCTCTTGGGTCTCCACCGGCCGCCGAGGGTGCATCCGTGACCACACGCCGCTGGCCGGCAGCCCCCAGACAGACTTTCAAGGAGTCATTAGTGTCTACTTACCACCCGAAGAGCGGTGACATCACCCGTAAGTGGTACGTCATCGACGCCACCGACGTGGTGCTGGGCCGACTCGCCACCCACGCCGCAGACCTGCTGCGTGGCAAGGGCAAGCCCCAGTTCGCGCCGAACGTCGACTGCGGCGACCACGTTGTCGTCATCAACGCCGACAAGGTCCACATCTCCTCCAACAAGCGTGAGCGCGAGATGCGCTACCGCCACTCCGGCTACCCGGGTGGTCTGAAGACCATGACCCTGGGTCGCTCGCTCGAGCTGCACCCGGAGCGCGTGGTCGAGGAGGCCATCAAGGGCATGATGCCGCACAACAAGCTCTCCAACTCCTCCGCCAAGAAGCTTCACGTTTTCGCCGGCTCCGAGCACCCCTACGCCGGCCAGAAGCCCGAGACCTACGAGATCAAGCAGGTGGCCCAGTGACCGAACCGAACAACACCGAAGACTTCGCTGCCGACGCCGCGGACATCGCCGCTGCCGCCGCAGCCACCGAGGAGTTCAGCTACACCATCGGTGACGCTGTCGCCCCGGAGGCCGAGGAGCAGGTCGAGGAGACCGCCCCGATCGTTCACGAGGGCCCGATCCAGACCGTCGGCCGTCGTAAGCGCGCCATCGCCCGTGTGCACCTCGTCGCCGGTTCCGGTGAGATCACCTGCAACGGCCGTTCGCTGGAGGACTACTTCCCGAACAAGCTGCACCAGCAGGCGATCCTCTCCCCGCTGAACCTGCTCGAGCGTGAGGGTCAGTTCGCCATCAAGGCCACCATCCACGGTGGCGGCCCGACCGGTCAGGCCGGTGCCCTGCGCCTGGCCATCGCCCGTGCGCTGAACACCTACAACCCGGCTGACCGTGCCGCCCTGAAGAAGGCCGGCTACCTCACCCGTGACGCCCGCGCCGTCGAGCGTAAGAAGGCCGGTCTGCACAAGGCACGTCGTGCCCCGCAGTACTCCAAGCGCTAAGCTTTCGCTTTCCGCTGCCGCGCATTGCCGTCCCACGTTCCGTGGGGCGGCATTCGCCGTTTCCGGGGTCCTTCCGCGACGTCGACAGGCGGCGGCTGTGCCACGTTCTCCCCGGGGAAAGCCCCCGTGGACGGTTGTTTTCCTTAAACCTTTCTGAATCCGGCCAGCCCCGGGTGGTGGGAAGAACGCCAGGGGTGATAATGGAGGCCATGACTCGACTTTTCGGAACTGACGGCGTTCGCGGCCTGGCGAACAAGGACCTGACCGCACCGTTGGCCATGAAGCTGGGGGCCGCGGCCGCCCACGTGCTCACCGCTGACCGGAAGTCCACGGAACTGCGGCCCACCGCGATCGTCGGACGTGACCCGCGCGTCTCCGGGGAGATGCTCGCGGCCGCCCTGTCCGCCGGCCTGGCCTCACGCGGCGTCGACGTCCTGCGCGTCGGCGTCATCCCGACCCCGGGCGTGGCCTACCTGACCGACGATTACGGCGCCGATCTGGGCGTGATGATCTCGGCCTCCCACAACCCGATGCCCGACAACGGCATCAAGTTCTTCTCCTCGGGCGGGCGCAAGCTGCCCGACACGGTGGAGGACGAGATCGAGGCCGCCATGGTGGAGCTCAACGGCCAGGGGCCGACCGGCACGGGCGTCGGCCGCATCATCGAGGAGTCCCCGGACGCCCAGGATCGCTACCTTGCCCACCTGAGGGAGTCCGCACCGGCCGACCTGACCGGCATCAAAGTTGTCGTGGACACGGCCAACGGCGCAGCCTCCGAGGTCGCCCCGCTGGCCTACGCCGCCGCGGGCGCCGAGGTGGTGGCCATCCACAACAAGCCCAACGCCTACAACATCAACGACAACTGCGGTTCCACCCACATCGAGCAGATCCAGAAGGCCGTCGTCGAGTACGGCGCCGACCTGGGTCTGGCCCACGACGGCGACGCCGACCGCTGTCTGGCGGTGGACGCGGACGGCAACGTCGTCGACGGCGACCAGATCATGGCGATCCTGGCCGTGGGCATGAAGGAGAAGTCGGAGCTGCGCAAGAACACCCTGGTGGCCACCGTCATGAGCAACCTGGGGCTGAAGCTGGCGATGGAGGAGCAGGGCATCGACATCCTCCACACCGCCGTCGGCGACCGCTACGTCCTCGAGGAACTCAACGCCGGCGGTTTCCGCCTCGGCGGCGAGCAGTCCGGCCACATCGTCATGCCGAACCACTCCACCACCGGTGACGGCACGCTCTCCGGTCTCAAGCTCATGGCCCGGATGGCGGAGACCGGCTCGTCCCTGGCCGAGCTCGCCCGGGTCATGACGGTCCTGCCGCAGGTGCTCATCAACGTGCCCGTCCCGGACAAGAGCGCCGTCATGGGCGACGATCGTGTCGCCGCGGCGATGGCGGAGGCCGAGACCGAACTCGGCCACACCGGCCGGGTGCTGCTGCGCCCCTCCGGCACCGAGGCGCTGTTCCGCGTGATGGTCGAGGCCGCCGAGGAGGAGTCCGCCCGCAAGGTGGCGGGCCGTCTCGCCGCCGTCGTGGCCGCCGTGTAGGAGACCCCGGGAACCTCATCCCCCTCCGGCACAGTCCAACAGTGGTGACCGCCGACCCGGACAGGGTGGGTGCCACAGTCAGGAGCCA
Source organism: Corynebacterium halotolerans YIM 70093 = DSM 44683 (assembly GCF_000341345.1). Lineage (NCBI taxonomy): Bacteria > Bacillati > Actinomycetota > Actinomycetes > Mycobacteriales > Corynebacteriaceae > Corynebacterium > Corynebacterium halotolerans. Next base: position 609,319 of record NC_020302.1, read on the forward strand.
AGGGGGATTTCTCATGTCCGAGATCGTTCTCGACCATGCGGCGGCGCTGAGGGAGCTGTCGCGGATGGTCACCGACGGTGCCGAACAACGCCGCGTGCACCAGGCACGCACACCGGAACTGGCCGCTTCGGCCGCCGGGCGCGACTTCGGGGACCGGGGCGCGGCCATCGCGCAGATGCTGCAGCGCCTGCACGCCGTCGGCGGGCAACGTATCGACGCCGTGACGGCCACCGCTGACGCCGCCCGCGCCCAGGTGCGGGTCTTCCGCGAGACCGACACGGACTTCGCCGCCACCCTGGGGAGGCGCCGGTGACCACGGCACCGACCCTGCTGGCCGGCGACTACGACCGGGCGGTGACCAGTTTCCGGCAGGCCTCGCGCGGCCTCTACCAGGGCCCGGCCGTGACGGGTGCCGCCCTGGACTCCGCCCTGCGGGCCACCGAGGGACTCGACCCGGCGGCGCTGCTGGAGAACACCCGCGCCGCGGTCGGCTCCAGCGATCCCTCGAATCTGGGCGCCATCCTGCCGGCCATCGGACGGCTGCTGGCGCAGGTGGTGCTGGGAGCGTTGCTCAACCAGCTCATCGACGCCGCGACCGACTGGTTCGACAACCGCTCCGACTCGGCGCAGCTGGAGGACTCCGCGGAGGAGGCGTCCGACGCCCTCACCGACATCCAGGACACCTCCGAGACCGGTATCGCCGAGATTCTCGCCACTCTGCGCACCGTCATCGACCAGCTGTGCGTCTTCCTCTCCCAGATGGACCCGGAGCGGTACCCGAATGAGTTCAATGAGTGCGTGCGCACCGGTGCGAACCTGATCGACGACGCCGGGCGGGCCGTGCTCGACTGCTGCCGGGAACGCGACGAGGCCGTCACGGGCTGTCTGGACGAGTTCCTCTCCCGCGGAGAGGAGGTCTGCGCCCGGCCGTGCCGCGTCACGGAGGCGCCCGAACCGGCTTGCCCGCCTGGGCAGCAGGGTCCGTCCCCGGGAACGGAGAAACCGGGGCCACCTGCGGCCGGTACGGAGGAACCGCCGACACCGGGACCGGCGCCGAAGCCGGCACCCGTGCCGGAGAAGCCTGTCGAACCTGAGGTTGTGCCGGAGGGGGAGTGCCCGCCCGAGGTGCCCACTACCCCGCAGTCGGTGGAACCGGAGCCGAAGCCGGAGCCGGAACCTCCGGTCGAGCCGGAGCCGGCACCGGAGAAGGAGGACTGCCCACCCGAGGCACCGATCACCCCGTCGTCGTCGGAGCCGGAAGCGGAACCTGAACCGGAGCCGGAGCCTGAGCCGGAACCGGTTCCCCCGGCGGATCCCGTTGAACCGACGACGCCCTGCCCGGAGGACTCCGCTCCCGAGCCCGACGCTGCGGAGCCTTGTCCTGAGCGCACCTCCTGCTGCGGAGTTCTCGGTGTCCTGGGCGTCGGTGTGGCCTTGCTGGGTCTCGGAATGCTGGCGACCGCGCTGGAGGGCGCGCTCATCGATGCCCCGGTCCCCGAACCGGTGCCCGAGCCTGAACCAGAGCCTGAACCGGCACCAGAGCCCGAGGCCGCCGAGGTGCCACCGCCCCCGGAGGACCTGGCGGAGGTCCCGGAGCCGCCACCACCCTCGAAACAGAATGTGCCCGCTGCCGCACCACCTCCGGCGGCTGAACCGGCACCCGCAGCCGTGCCCGTCGAGACCGCCCCGGCCACCACCCAGGTGGATCCGCCACCTGCCCCTGCGCCACCGCCACCACCTCCGGCACCTGAGCCGGAACCCGCGCTGCACACCGGCGGGGCCAGGAAGGCGGGGCAGTGGTGATGGAGTTCGAGGAGTTCTCCCGGCAGTTCCGGGAGCGGACCGCGCAGCGCATGCTCGACTTCGAGGCGGCCCTGGCCCGCGCACAGAACCGGATGGAGCGGGCCACGCAGACAGAGCAGAGCCGGGCCCGGCAACGTCCCCCGGCGGCGGGACAGCCGGGCCCGGTGGTCCACCGCCGGCCGCGGCCTCCCGGACCGGGTCACGGTGAGGTCCGGGGAATACTCAAACGCGGCTGATCAGAAGGATCAGAAGGGGAGGGCGTCGTCGCGGGCGGGACCGGCCTTCTCGGCGAGCTCCTCACCGGTGTAGCTGGTGATCTTCTTCGCCTCGGCCAGCGGGGCGGAGAATCCGGCGTACTCCTTTTCTCCCGCGAGCTGGTGCAGGAGGAAGCCGACGAGCAGGCCACGGACGGAGTCCTGGGCGGCGGTCTGCGGTCGACCGAGGCCGACGAACAGCTTGAACAGGGTGTCCTCGGAGAAGCCCTGCTGGTTGCCGTTCTCGATCTCACGGTAGGCGACGGGGCCGGCCCAGTTGTAGGCGAGCTTGGCCGGGTTGCCCGCCTCGACCAGGCCCGCCTGCCCGGAGCCGATCACCAGGCCGGGCACGTCGATGGAGCGGGCGGCGATCTCCGCCGGCGGGGCGGTGGCGGCGGGGTAGGCGGTGGCCACGGCCTGGACCTTGCTGTTGTTGGCCGCGGCGAGCACCGCGGCGCCGCCGCCCATGCCGTGTCCGATCATGCCGAGGCGACCGGGGCCGACGGTCACGTTGCCGTTGCCGAGTTTGACGCCCGCCGCGATCTGCAGGGCGGTCTCGAGGTCGGCGGCCAAGCCGCGGTGGTCCGGTGTGAAACCGGTCTCCGTGTCCGGGGCGGCCACGACGATCCCCCAGCTGGCCAGATGGCGGAGGGTGGCGCGGTACTTGGCCACCGGCTTCGTCCAGTCGTGTCCGAAAGCCACCGCGGGCAGCCGCTTGCCCTCCGCGGGGGTGTAGATCTTCCCCTTGAGACCGGCGTACCCGAGGTCGCCGACGAGCACGCGGTGCGGGCCGCGCTTGGACAGGTTCGCCAGGTGCTTCTTCAGATTCTCAGACACGTCCTCCACGATAGTGGAAGAGGACTGTTCCCACGCACGATGAACGCCGCGGCGCCGGAGAACCCGACCGGAGGAAATCCCCGGAATTTCACGCTCGGTCAGAGAAGTGGTCATACATTATGCTGTTTCCCATGTGTGGAATTGTTGGATATGTCGGTGAACGACAGGGGCTGAATCTTGCGCTCGAGGCGCTGCGCCGTATGGAGTACCGCGGGTACGACTCGTCCGGTATCGCGGTGGCGGGCACCGATGAGCAGGATCAGCGGGTCGTCACCATGGTGAAGCGGGCCGGCAAGCTCGCGAACCTCGAGGATCGTATCGCGGAGATCGGCGAGGAGAATCTGGCCGGCACCACCGCCATCGGCCACACCCGCTGGGCCACCCACGGTCGCCCGACCGACGAGAACGCCCACCCCCACCTGTCCTTCGACGGCCGCGCCGCGATCGTCCACAACGGCATCATCGAGAACTTTGCCCCGCTGCGCGCCGAGCTGGAGGCCGCGGGTATCGAGCTGACCTCCGAGACCGACTCCGAGGTCGCCGCCCATCTGCTGGCGCGCGCCTACAACGAGGGCGGGACCGCCGGTGACTTCCGCGCCAGCGCCCTGCACGTCCTGAGCCGTCTCGAGGGCGCCTTCACCCTGCTGTTCATGCACGCCGACCACCCGGACCAGATCATCGCCGCCCGCCGTTCCACCCCGTTGATCGTCGGGGTCGGCGAGGGTGAGATGTTCCTCGGCTCCGATGTCGCCGCCTTCATCGAGTTCACGAAGAACGCCGTGGAGCTTGAACAGGACAACGTCGTGGTCATCACCAAGGACTCCTACGAGGTCCTCAACTTCGACGGCACGCCGGGGCAGGGCAAGCCGTTCACCATCGACTGGGATCTCGCGGCGGCCGAGAAGGGCGGCTACGACTCCTTCATGCTGAAGGAGATCCACGAGCAGCCCGCCGCCGTGCGCGACACTCTGGCCGGCCACTTCAGCGAGGGGCGTGTCATCCTCGACGAGCAGCACCTGTCCGAGACCGACCTGAAGTCCGTCAACCAGGTCTTCGTCGTTGCCTGCGGCTCCGCCTACCACTCCGGCCTGCTGGCCAAGTACGCCATCGAACACTGGGTGCGCATCCCCGTCCAGATCGAGGTGGCCTCCGAGTTCCGCTACCGCGATCCGGTGCTGGACGAGCGCACCCTGGTGCTGGCGATCTCCCAGTCCGGCGAGACCGCCGACACCCTCGAGGCCGTGCGCCACGCCAAGACCCAGGGCGCGAAGGTGCTGGCGGTGTGTAACACCAACGGCTCACAGATCCCGCGCGAGTCCGACGCCGTGCTCTACACCCACGCCGGCCCGGAGATCGGGGTGGCCTCCACCAAGGCCTTCCTCGCCCAGGTCGCCGCGAACTACATCGTCGGTCTGGCCCTGGCGCAGGCGAAGGGCACGAAGTACCCGGACGAGATCCGCGAGATCTGGGACGCCCTGGAGGAGATCCCCGCCAAGATCGAGGAGCTGCTGGAGGTCAAGGACCAGGTCGGGGAGATCGCCGGGTTCCTCGGCGCCGTCCAGACCATGCTCTTCCTCGGGCGCGGCGTCGGCTATCCCATCGCGCTGGAGGGCGCGCTCAAGCTCAAGGAGCTGGCCTATATCCACGCCGAGGGGTTCGCCGCCGGTGAGCTCAAGCACGGCCCGATCGCCCTGATCGAGGATGACCTGCCGGTCGTCGTCATCGTCCCGTCCCCGCGCGGCGTGAAGCTGCTGCACTCGAAGATCGTCTCCAACATCCAGGAGATCCGCGCCCGTGGCGCGAAGACGATCGTCATCGCGGAGGAGGGCGACACCGCCGTCGAGCCGTACGCCAACTGGCTGATCCGCCTGCCGCAGACCTCCACGATCATGCAGCCGCTGCTGGCGACCGTCCCGCTGCAGTTCCTGGCCGCCGACATCGCCCGCGAGTGCGGCAACGAGGACATCGACAAGCCGCGCAACCTCGCGAAGTCCGTCACCGTGGAGTAGCCCGCGTAGCGACGTCGTGAGGGACGGGGACGACCACCGGGTCATCCCCGTCCCTCGTTGCGTACCGTGACCCGGCTACACGCTGGCCGGCTCGGACTGGGCCAGCTTGTGCAGCCGCGGGATCGGCATGCGGATGTTGAGCGCGGCGGCTGAACCCTGTCCCGGCCAGTGCAGGACGGCGGAGCGCTCGGCGAGGTCCCCCTTGACGACGACCGGCTGCTCGTCGCCGTGGGGGATGGGCCCGCTGATCTTGAGGTTCATGCCCCACTGGTCGGTCCAGAAGTAGGACTGGAAGCTCAGCGATTCGGCCTCGTCGCCGGTCAGCAGGGCCGCGGCGGCGGTCTTGGCCTGTTCGATGGCGCTGGTCCAGACCGGGCTGCGGCGGGGGCCGTCCGCCCCGTCCAGCCAGGCGACGTCACCGGCGGCGACGATGTTGTCGCGCACCCGGCAGCGCCCGTCGGTGACCAGACGGCCGTCGACAAGCAGCCCGGAGTCGCGCAGCCAGCCGTCATTGGGGATGTCGCCGGCGGCGGAGATGACCACGTCCGAGCTGAGTTCCGCCCCGGAGGCCAGGGTGACGGCCATGCCCTCGGCGGTCTCGCGGACCTCCGCGACGAAGTCGTCGACCAGCGTCAGGCCGTGCTCGAGGGCGGCCTCGGTGAGCACGCCGGCCAGCAGCGGGCCGATGTGCGGCAGCATCGGGGTGCCCGGGTGGACGAGGGTGACCGCGCAGCCCAGCCCGATGGCGCCGGAGGCGACCTCCATGCCGAGGGGACCGCCGCCGATGACCGTGACCCGCGGCCGGGACTCCAGCCGCTTCCGCAGCTGCACGGCGTCGTCGAGCGAGCGCAACGTGAACTCGCGCGCGCTGCCGGTGAAGCGCCGGGCGTGGGTGCCGGTGGCGATGACCAGGCCGTCGTAGGACAGTTCGGTGCCGTCGTCGAGGGTGACGGTCCGCTTCTCCGGATCGAGGCCGGTGGTGCAGCGACCCAGTAGTTCGGTGCCGCCGTGAGTGGCGTCGGGGAGGAAGTTGACGGCCAGTTCATCGCCGGGGGCCAGCGCCGCCTTGGACAGGGCGGGGCGACTGTAGGTGGCGTGGTGCTCTTCGCCGATGACGGTGAGTTCGCCCTCGAAGCCGAGGCGGCGGAGTGTGTCGCCGGCGGTCAGACCGGCGACACCGTTGCCTGCGATGATGATGTGGTCCATGGTCACACCAGCTTCAGGGCGGCGACGGGGCAGACGCGGACGGCGTCCCGGGCGGCCGGCAGATCCCCGGAGTCGACCTCGGTGACGTCGAGGATCAGCTCGCCCTCGTCATCGAGGTGCATCAGGTGCGGGGCGGCCTCCTCGCAGAGGCCGTGGCCCTCGCAGCGGGGGCGGTCGAGTTCGATGCGGGTGTGGTCGGCGACCATGATGGGTCCTCCTGGGTGAAAAGGTGTCCGGCAGGGCGGGGAGTGTGATGCCCGTCATGCTTCTGTGGGGTCGAGCCTCGCAGATTCCGGATAATCTGTCTAATGAATAAACAAAATGACTAACATTCCTGACATGAATAACTTCCGGGAACTCCCCACGTCATCCCGCACCTTCGGGGTTAATCTCGCCACCGTCGACCTGAATCTGCTCGTCTCCCTCCATGCGATCCTCGAGGAACGTTCCGTCACCGGGGCCGCCGACCGGGTGGGACTGTCCCAACCGGCGATGAGCCACGCCCTGCGCCGCATCCGGAAGCTCTTCGGCGACGAAATCCTCATCCGCCAGGGGGTGCACAGCGTGCTCACCCCGCGGGCGCAGGGGCTGCTGGGGCCGTTGCGTGAACTGCTGCACCGGGCCTCCCGGCTGCTCGGTGGTGAGGCCTTCGACCCGGAACGGAGCCAGCGCACGGTGACGATCGCGATGTCGCCGACCATGGCCTACATTCTCGGTCGCGCCGTCACGCACCTGCTGGAGGAGGAGGCGCCGCGGATGGGATTGCGGATCATCGCCACCACCGACACCTCCGACGCGGTCTTCCTCGAACAGGGGGCGGATGTCCTGCTGCTGGCGGAGGGGTATGAGACGGAACATCCCCGCCAGCGGCTCTTCGATGACGAGTGGGTGGTCATCGGCGGCACCCCCGAGCTGCTGGAGGGGGACGTGATCTCCCGGCTGCAGGACTGGCCCCACGTGGCGCTCGACTCGGAGCGGTTGACGCGCCCCTATGAGGTGCTCCGGCACCGGGGCGTGGACGTGAAGGTGCAGGTGCGGGTCAACGACTACCTCCTGCTGCCGCAGTTCGTCGCCGGGGTGCGCAAGATCGGCCTGCACCGCCGCCGCGCCGTCGAGCGGATGACGCACAACCACCCGCTCTACATCGCGGATTTCCCGTTTCCGTTGCTCGGTTTGGGGGTGGACACCGTGTGGAACCCCTGGCTGGGTGACGCCGCTTTCCGGGAATGGCTGCGGGATCTGCTCCTGCGGGCTTGTGACATGCAGTGGCCGAATAATGAAGATTAGGAACATTCATTTGTCCGATGGGCGTGGGCGCGCTTTACTGTGACCCAGATCAAGTTCACTCATCCGAGAGAGGTGCACCATGACGGTCGCAGTGCCCGCCACATCCACCATCGACCTGTTCTCCGACGACGTCCTGCGCAACACCGAGGCCGTGTTCGCCGAACTCCGGGAGCTGGCCCCGGTTGTCTACCTGCCGGCCAACGACTCCTGGGTGGTCACCCGCTACGAGGACATCCGCGACGCCCTGGGTGATCCCGCCACCTTCTCCTCCAGGGCGGTCGCGTTCAACGAACAGATGAACGAGATCCTCTCCGGCACCAGCCTGGCGTCCGATCCACCGCAGCACGGCGATCTCCGCGCGGTGCTCACCGACAACCTCTCGCCGCGCGCCATGCGCAAGATGAAGGCCGGTATCTACGAAAAGGCCGACGAGCTGGTCCGCGAACTCGTCGAGCGCGGCAGCTTCGACGGCATGGCCGACATGGCCGTGCACTTCCCGGTCTCCATCGTCCTCGACCTCATCGGCGTCCAGGGTGACCTGCGCGAGAGGATCCTGCCCTGGGGAGAGGCCGCCTTCAACCTGCTCGGCCCGATGAACCAGCGCGCCCAGGAGAGTCTGCCGATCGCCGGCGAGCTGTTCCACTGGACCCACGAGGAGATGCGGGGTGAGGACCTGGCCGAGGGCAGCATCGGTCGCAATATCTGGGAGGCCGCCGAGCGCGGTGACATCTCTCACGAGAGCTTCGGCTACATCGTCCACCAGATCCTGGCCGCCGGCATGGACACCACCATCACCACCATCGGCAATGCGCTGGTGCTCCTGGCGCGGAATCCGGAGCAGTTCGAGAAGCTGCGCCAGGACCCGAAGTTGGTCCCGGCCGCGCTCACCGAGGTCCTGCGCGTGAAGACCCCCACCCCGGCCTTCGGCCGCCGGACCACCCGCGACGTCGAGATCGGCGGCACGGTCATTCCGGAGGGCGCGCAGGTGGCCCTGCTCTACGGTTCCGGCAACCTCGATCCGCGCAAGTTCGAGAATCCGGAGACCTTCGACATCTCCCGCAACGCCGTCGACCACCTCGGCTTCGGCTACGGCATCCACGCCTGCGCCGGGCAGGGGCTGGCCAAACTGGAGATCCACGGACTGCTCGAGGCCTGGGCCACGCGCGTCAAGAGCTACCGGGTCGGTGAGGTCGTCCAGCGCCTGAACAACTTCACCCGCCCCTACGACTCCATCGAGATCACCGACCTCGTGCCCGCCGGTGAGTAGTACCCGCCGGGGACCGCTGTGGAGGCGTGACCGATTCCCGCGGCACGGGAAGCGCTGACACGCCGATGTCGGCCGCGGAGGAGTGGTCCTCGACCGGGACCACTCCTCCGCGGCCCTTTCTGACGTCACTCGCCGCGAATCGACGAAGACCGGCACCCGCTTCGTCTGTCTCGTCCCCGGGCTCATTCCGGCCACGGCGGTCCTGACTCGCTGGCACAGTGGAGGTGTGACGCCGCCGTACCATGGCGGCGCACGCAGTGGGGACAGAACTGGGACGACGAAGACGAGAAGAAGGAGACAAGGCAATGAGCCTGGAGTTCAACCATGTGACACTTCCGCAGCGGGTGCTGTTCGGTTTCGGCCGGGCGTCCGGGAACCTGGCCGCGGAAGTCCGCCGATTCGATGCTCAGCGGGTGATGGTCATCGCCGGCGAACGCGAACTGGACCTGGCCCGGGAGGTCGCCGCCGGGATTGAGGTGGCGGTCTGGCACTCGGACGTGGTCATGCACGTGCCGGTCGAGACCGCTGAGGCCGCCCGCGATGTCGCCCAACGCAACGAGGTGGACCTGCTGGTGTGCGTGGGCGGCGGATCGACCACGGGGCTGGCGAAGGCGGTGGCGCTGACCACCGGCATCCCGATCGTCGCGGTGCCGACGACCTACGCCGGTTCCGAGGCGACCAACGTGTGGGGCCTGACCGAGAACGGGCGCAAGACCACCGGCACGGACAACCGGGTGCTGCCGGCCAGCGTCATCTACGACTCGGAGCTGACCCTGTCGCTGCCCGTGGAGCTGTCGGTGGCCTCCGGGCTCAATGGTCTGGCGCACTGCGTGGACTCGCTGTGGGCGCCGGAGGCCGATCCGGTCAACGCGGCGATGGCCGCCGAGGGCATCCGGGCGCTCAATGAGGGGCTGCCGGTGATCGTCGAGGACCCGCAGTCGGTCCACGGCCGGGATCTGGCGCTGTACGGGGCGTACCTGTCGGCGGTGGCGTTCACCTCCGCCGGTTCCGGCATGCACCACAAGATCTGCCACATCCTCGGTGGCACGTTCAACCTGCCGCACGCCCAGACCCACGCCACCGTGCTGCCGTACGTGCTGGCCTTCAACGCCCCCAACGCCCCGGAGGCGGAGGCGCGCATGGCCGCCGCGTTCGGTGCCCCCACCGCACTCGAGGGCCTGCAGGGGCTGCGGGAACGTCTCGACGCCCCGACCGCCCTGGCCGACTACGGCTTCACCGCCGACGACCTGCCCACGGCCGTCGCGCTGGCGCTGGAGGCGATCCCGGACTCCAACCCGCGCGCCGTCGACGAGGGCAGCCTCACCGCCCTACTGACCGCCGCGCTGAGCGGCGATAATCCGGCCTCCGTCCAGGACAACTAGGGAACACCGCACCCGGGATCGCCCGGAACCGGTGGCTCTCCGGTGCCCGACGCCGGACGGGCGGGACCCGGGGGAGCGCAGCTGGGCGAAGTGCCGCTGCGACATCGTCCTCGCCCCCGCCGAGAAGTAGGGCCTGCGGTCCTGGTGGCACAATAGGTCCCCATGGACCTGTTGACCGCCCGCATCGATCTCGACGCCATCGCCCACAACACCCGCCTGCTCAAGGACCTGGTGGGGGAGGCGCGCCTGATGGCCGTGGTCAAGGCCGACGGCTACGGCCACGGCGCCACCGAGGTCGCCCCCGTCATGGCCGCCAACGGCGCCGACGCCTTCGGGGTCGCCACCCTCGCCGAGGCCGTCGAGCTGCGCGAGTCCGGCATCGAGACCCCCATCCTCGCCTGGATCTGGTCACCCCACCAGGACGTCGCCGAGGCGCTGGCACTGAATATCGAGCTCGGCGTGCCCTCGCTGGAGCACGCCCGCGCGCTGGTCGCCGCCGAGGTGCCCGCCCGCGTCTGCGTCAAGGTCGATACCGGCCTGCACCGTTCCGGGGTCGACGAGGCCGAGTGGGACGAGGTCTTCACCACCCTGCGCGACGCCGCGCACCTGACCGTCACCGGCGTATTCTCCCACCTGTCCTGCGCCGACGAGCCCGATAACCCGGAGACCGACCGGCAGGCCGAGCGCTTCCGCCGGGCGATCGCCCGCGCCCGGGAACTCGGCCTCGAGGTGCCCGTCAACCACCTGTGCAACTCACCCGGCGCCCTGACGCGGGCGGACCTGCACTTCGGGCAGGTCCGGGTGGGCGTGGCCCTCTACGGCCAGGAGCCGGTCCCGGGGCTCGACCACGGCCTGAAGCCCGCGATGACCTGGGTGGGCCGGGTGGCGGTGGTCAAGCCGATCGCGCCGGGGGAGGGCACGAGCTACGGCCTGACCTGGCACGCCGAGCGGGCCGGCCGGCTCGCCGTCATTCCCTGCGGCTACGCGGACGGGTTGCCGCGAATGGTGCAGGGGCACCTGGAGGTCGGTATCGGCGGGAAGCGCTACCCGCAGGTCGGCCGGGTGTGCATGGACCAGATCGTCGTCGACCTGGGCGACAACGCCGCCGACGTCCGCCCCGGGGACGAGGCCGTCATCTTCGGTGCCGGCGGCATGTCCGCCACCGAGCTGGCCGAGGCCACCGGCACCATCAACTACGAGATCATCTGCCTGCCCACCGGCCGCACGGTGCGCACCTACACAGGAGGCGACCAGCAGTGAAGCCCACCTTCCCGACCACCGGCACCCGCCGCCTCGAGACCGCGGCCGACACCCAGACCTTCGGCGAGGAGCTCGGTACCGTGCTGGAGGCCGGCGACGTCGTCATCCTCGACGGCCCGCTCGGCGCCGGCAAGACCACCTTCACCCAGGGCGTGGCCCGCGGGATGGGGGTCAGGGGGCGGGCGACCTCCCCGACGTTCGTCATCGCCCGGGAGCACCGTTCCACGGTGGACGGTCCGGCGCTCGTGCACGTCGACGCCTACCGGCTGGTCGGCGAGGGCGGTTCCGGGGATCCCATCGGGGAGCTGGACGCCCTCGACCTGGACACTGAAATCGAGGACGCGGTCGTCGTCGCGGAGTGGGGCGGAGGACTGGTCGAACAGATCGCGCAGACCTACCTGCTGATCCGGATCGACCGCGAGACCGCCGTGGCCGAGGACCCGTCCTCCGAGGCGCGCATCTTCACCTGGGAGCTGCTCGGGGCCTCGTAGACTCACGGACTCACGGCCGCAGCACGGCGAACGGGTCAGTGACCGTCAGCTCCCGTCGCGTGAAGCGGTAGAGCTGCGCGGGCCGCCCACCCCCGGTCCCGGGGGCCGCATGCTGCCCGGTCTCCGCGAGCTGACCGCGGCGGGTGAGGATGCGTTTGAGGTTCGTGGCGGAGACCTCGTGGCCGAGCACCGCGGCATAGGCGTCGCGCAGCCGGGCGATGGTGAAGCTTGCCGGTGCCAGCGCGAAGGCGATGTTGGTGTAGGACAGCTTGGCGCGCAGTCGCTCCACGCCCACCTGCGTGAGTTCGCGGTGGTCGAAGGCCATCTCCGGCAGGTCGGCCACCGGCAGCCAGGCCAGCTCCCCGCGCACCCGCGGCCCGTCCGACCAGGGCAGGAGTCCGAGGAAGGCGGTGGCGATGGTACGGTCCCAGGGGTCGCGGCCGGGCGCGCCGCGGGTCTCCAGCTGCTCGAGGTGGGCGGGGGCGGCGATTCCCGCCCGCTGCCCGAGGTGCCGCAGCACTGATTCGGTGAGGGTCTCCTCGACCTCGACCGCGCCGCTCGGCAGCGCCCACCGGTCCTCGAAGGGGGCCCGGCGCCGCCGGTAGGCCAGCACCTCGAGCGCCGGGGGCGCGGGGTCGTCGAACCTGATCCGCAGGGTCACCGCGACCGCCTCGTGGCGGTACTTGGCCACACCGAGGGGGTCGCGGAGGGGGCCCGGGCGGTTGGGACTGTGCACGAATCGGATGCTAGCATGCGGCAAAAGTTTTCGACCCCCGGTCGCAAACCTCTGAGGAGGAGAAATGACACCCACGGCACCAGCCGGCGCGCTCGCCACCCCGGCCCCGACCTGGCGGCGCGAGACCGGAGCGGTCATCATCGGCTCCGGGGCCGCCGGACTCGCGACGGCGGTCCACCTCGCGGAGGCGGGCGTGCCCGCGATGCTGCTCACCCGCGCCACCGACCCCGCCGACTCCTCGACCGACTGGGCCCAGGGCGGACTGGCCGCGGTGTGGGACTCCGCCGACTCCCCTGAGGCCCACGTGGCGGACACCCTCACCGCAGGCGCCGGACTCTGCGACCCCGCGGCCGTGCGCACCCTCGTCGACGCCGCTCCGCACGCCGTCCGCCGGCTCATCGCCCTCGGCGCCCGGTTCGACCGCGGGGGCGACGGCGACGACTACGACCTGCACCTCGAGGGCGGGCACAGCACCCGGCGCATCCTCCACGCCCGCGGCGACGGCTCCGGCCGCGAGGTCGAGCGCACGCTCGTCAACGCCCTGCGCCGCCGGCTGGACCGGCCCGGCTGCAGCGTCCGGCTGCGCACCGGCCTCCGCGCCGTCGACGTGCTCACCGACGCCCACGGGGCCGCCGCCGGCGTCCGGGTCCGGGACGCGACGGGACGCATCGGTGACCTACTCGCTGACTCGGTCGTGCTGGCGACCGGCGGGGCCGGCCAGGCCTGGACCCTGACCTCGAACCCGGGGGTGGCCACCGGCGACGGACTGGCGATGGCCTGGCGCGTCGGGGCGGTGCTGCGCGACGTCGAGTTCACCCAGTTCCACCCCACGATCCTCCACCGCCGCACCGGGCAGGAGCGGAGCGGCGGGCGCGACGTGCTCATCTCCGAGGCGGTGCGCGGCGAGGGCGCCGTCCTCATCGACCATGCCGGACGGCGGGTCATGGCCGGGGTGCACCCGCTGGCCGACCTGGCCCCGCGCGACGTCATCTCCGCGGCGATGCACGCACGAATGCTGGCCACGGGGGAGGAGTACCTGCTGCTCGACGCCCGCCACTTCAGCGCGCGGGCGTGGGCGACGAAATTCCCCGGCATCCTCGCGATGCTGCGCGAACGCGGCATCGACCCCGTCACCGAGCCGATTCCCGTGCGCCCCGGCGCCCACTACCTCTGCGGCGGGGTGGCCGCCGACATGGACGGACGCACGAGCGTCCCCGGTCTCTACGCCATCGGGGAGGTCGCCGCCACCGGGGTGCAGGGCGCCAACCGGCTGGCCTCCAACTCGGTGACCGAGGCACTCGTCATGGGCGACCGGTGCGGGCAGCTGCTGGCCTCCGCACCCCCGGGCAGGGCGGGTGAGCCCGTCGAGCGGCCCGCCGTGGCACTCACGGACGCGGCGGCGCGGACCCGCATCCACGGGATCATGGACACCTACGTCGGGGTGCTGCGCACCGCCGAGGGCCTCGACGCGGCAATCGACGGGCTCGACGCGCTGCCCACCCTGCCGGTGACCCGCCCGGACGTGGACGACGCAACGCTGGATACCACGGCCCTGCACGCCGTCGGCAGACTCATCGCCCGGGCGGCCCGGGAACGCGACGAGTCCCGCGGGGCCCACCGCCGTGCCGACCACCCTCAGACCTCCGGAGACTGGGAGAGCCACCTGCGCCTGGCCCCCGGCGCGGCCGGGGAGATCGTGATCACCCACGAGCCGGTGGGCGCGGTCGTCGCGGCCGTCTGAGCTCCCGCGCCCGAAACCGCCCCACGCACCGGTTCCGGTCGTACGCTGACTGCATGGCCAACCCTTTCACCGACGGCGCCGACTACGCCCTCCACCGCCCCGACTACCCACGGGAGCTGGGCGGCCTGCTCGCGGAACTGCCGGCACGGCGCGCAACCGCCCTCGATGTCGGCTGCGGCACCGGGCAGTTGACCGTCCAGCTTTCCCGTCACTTCGACCGGGTCCTCGGCGTCGACGCCAGCGCCGGCCAGATCGACGCCGCCACCCCGGCCCCGGGGGCAACCTACCGGGTCGGTACCGCGGAGGACCTGCCCGTCGACGACGCCGGCATGGACCTGATCACCGTCGCGCAGGCCGCCCACTGGCTCGACCTGCCTGCCTTCTACCGTGAGGTTGACCGGGTCGCGGCCCCCGGTGCGGCCCTGGCCCTGGTCAGCTACGGCATGTGCCGTCTCGACGCCGAGGCGGACCCCGGAATCGACGAGCTCTACCAGGAGTTCTACTGGGGTGAGTTCCACCGGTTCTGGGCGCCGGCCCGCGTGCACGTCGAAAACGGCCTGGCCGATCTGCCGTTCCCCTACGAGGAGGTCGAGATCGTCTGCCCGCCGATCGTGCGCAAACACCGGCTCGCCCACTTCCTCGGCTACGTGGGCACCTGGTCCGCGGCGAAGAAGGCCCGTGAGAGCGGGCACGGTGGTGAGCTGGCGGACTTCGCCCGACGCTTGGCCGCCCGCTGGGGTGATCCCGAGCAGGCCCGCACCGTGGTCTGGCCGGTGACGGTGCGCGCCGGGCGGGTGGGCTGAAGGGGGCGGGCGGTTTTCCCGGAACCCCGAACGGAAAGCGCAGTATTTTCTGGTGCCTGTTCGGGGACCGGCGTAATTTTCCCGCCCCTGGCAGGGATGGTCGATTGAGCGACACGGGCACGTCCCGCCCGGGTTGTCAGCCGCCTGACAGGGGCGGGCCGTGAAACGCGCAGATACACCCGGTACCGTGGGCCCGTTAACCGAACCAATGAAGGGGAGCTTGTGCGTCTGTCCAAGAAGAGCTTGTGGATCGTGGTCGCGATTCTGGTCGTGTGGGTCATCGTGCTGGGTGGTCTCGTCGCCCGCGCGGGGATGACGGAATCCCGTTTCGAAACCTCCGGTGGCCTCGAGCGCACCCTCGGCGCCTTCGATGAACAGGGACTGACGATCTCCGCGATCTCACCGGCGGACGTCTACGGCGAGGAGTGGAGCGCCGGGGCGATCATCTGCCCGTCCGAGACCGAGGAGACCATCCGCCAGAACTTCGACGTCGACGCCTCCGAACTGGAGATCGGCGCCCTCGGCATCCCGGAGGACACCAATTACCTGATGCTCCGCAACGCCGACGGCGAGGCGGTCTTCGACGGGATGGACCGCTCCGTCATGGACCTGTGCACCGTCCCGCTCCAGGGTTATTTCGACACCCGCCTGATGATGCCGGTGGCGAAGACCGAGGCCGGCGGCTGGGGCCTGGCGGTCTGATCCCGTTAGGCACGTGTCAGGGCAGCGACTACCCTGAACACCGTGCTAGTACTCTCGATCGACACCTCCACCCCGGACCTGGTCACCGGCGTCGTCGACACCGACACCGGTGAGTCGGTCGACCGCGTCCTCCCGGGCACGCGCGCCCACAACGAGCAGCTGACACCCACCGTGCAGACGGCGCTCGCCGACGCCCGCGTCACCTTCGCCGACCTCGACGCCGTCGTCGTCGGCTGCGGGCCGGGCCCGTTCACCGGCCTGCGGGTCGGCATGGCCTCGGCCGCCGCGTTCGGCGACGCCCTCGGCATCCCCGTCCACGGGGTGTGTTCATTGGACGCGATCGCCCACCGCCTCCCGGAGGACACGAAGCTCGTGGCCATCGACGCCCGCCGCCGCGAGATCTACTGGGCCACCTACCGCGGCACGGAACGCACCTCCGGCCCGGACGTCCGGGCCCCCGGCGAGCTGGAGCTGCCGCACGACGTCGAGGTCGTCTCCGTGCCGGCCCACCTCGCGGAGAAGCTTCCCGAACAGCTCGCGGACGTCGCGAAGCGCGATCTTGCGCCGACGCCGGCGTCGTTGGTGGCCGTCGCGGACCTGGACGCCACCCCGGGGCCGCTGACCCCGCTGTACCTGCGCCGCCCCGACGCCAAGGAACCGAAGTCCGTACCCCGGTCCCCCGCCATTCCGCAGGTGGAGATCTAGATGGAAATCCGCGCCCTGCAGACCCGCGACGCCGCCCGCTGCGCCGAGCTGGAGCAGATCCTCTTCCCGGGCGACAACCCCTGGTCCCGCGACATCTTCGCCATCGAGTTCTCCCACCCCCACACCTTCTACCTCGGCGTCTTCGACGACGAGGGGGACGAGGAGGTGCTCGTCGCCTACGCCGGTATGGCGATGCTCGGCCCGCGCGATGACCCGGAGTTCGAGATCCACACCATCGCCGTGGACCCGGAGCACCAGCGCCGCGGGCTCGGCCGGCTGCTCATGGATCAGCTGATGCACGCCGCCGATTCCTTCGACGGGCAGGTCTTCCTCGAGGTCCGCACCGACAATGCACCGGCGATCGCCATGTACGAGGCCTTCGGCTTCGTCAACCAGGGCGTGCGCCGCAACTACTACCAGCCCTCCGGGGCCGACGCCTACACCATGAGCCGCCCGTCCAGGAGTGAGAGGGAACAATGATCGTCCTCGGTATCGAGACCAGCTGTGATGAGACCGGCGTCGGTGTCGTCGACCTTGACGAACACGGCCACCTGGAGATCCTCGCCGACTCGGTCGCCTCCTCCATGGAACAGCACGCCCGCTTCGGCGGCGTGGTCCCCGAGATCGCCAGCCGGGCCCACCTCGAGTCGATGGGCCCGGTGATGCGCGCGGCGCTGGCCGAGGCGGGCGTCGAGAAGCCCGACGCCGTCGCCGCGACCGTCGGGCCCGGCCTGGCAGGCGCCCTGCTCGTCGGTGCCTCGGCCGCGAAGGCGTATGCCGCGGCCTGGGGCGTGCCCTTCTACGGCGTCAACCACCTCGGTGGGCACGTGGCCGTGGCCAACCTCGAGGGCGACGCCCTGCCGCACTCCGTGGCGCTGCTCGTCTCCGGCGGACACACCCAGCTGCTGGAGGTCGACGCCGTCGGCCTGCCCATGCGCGAGCTCGGCTCCACCCTCGACGACGCCGCCGGCGAGGCCTACGACAAGGTCTCCCGCCTGCTGGGGCTCGGCTACCCGGGCGGACCGGTCATCGACAAGCTGGCGAAGCAGGGCGACCCGCAGGCCGTAACCTTCCCGCGCGGGCTGATGAAGGCGGAGGACTCCCGCGGCGACCACCGCCACAACTTCTCCTTCTCCGGGCTCAAGACCGCGGTGGCCCGCTACGTCGAGGCCGCCGAACGCGAAGGGCGCGTCATCTCCGTGGCGGACGTGTGCGCTTCCTTCCAGGAGGCCGTCTGCGACGTGCTGACGATGAAGGCCGTGCGCGCCTGCCAGGACACCGGTGCGAAGGTTCTGCTGCTGGGTGGGGGAGTGGCCGCGAACTCCCGGCTGCGGGAACTCGCACAGGAG